>JAPPEF010000327.1 GCA_028875335.1 Gemmatimonadota bacterium | reverse complement strand
TGCACGATGTCGAAGTCGAAGAAGGAACCGCGCGTGCCCGCAGTATATTCGCGCGTACCTTCCTTGAGCGGATCGCCGTCGCTGACGCCGATGATAAAGCGCTGTAGAAAGCGCTCTTCCTCAAAGCGCTCGCGCGGATAGAACTTGACGCGCTCGACCGTGAAGTTGCCCCCAAACTCGAAGATCAGACTCTTGTTGCGCACGCCAATGCCCGAGGTCGTCCAATGCCCGTCGCCCAAGAAGACAGTCTCGACGTCTTCGTCCCACAGCACGGCCTCGGTATCGCCGCTTCGCTCCCAACCTCGCCAGACCAGCGTCTGCACCCGGCCGCCGCGCTCCTTGAGGCGCGGCGTCAGGTTTATCGACGGATCCAGTTGCTCCGGCTCAATAACGTCCCCATCGATCTTCAGCAATTCGACCAAGCCGTGTTGCGCCGATTCCACTCCCTCCCAATCGAGCTGTACAAACTCTACCCCTTCGGCCAACTCCGGCACCGGCAGCGACGAACCGCCGATCCGATAAATCGTCAGCGCGTCTGCGCCGCTAGTCAACCAAGCAAGCGCCAGCGCAAGTCGGATACTGGTCTTTAGCATACTGTTGCCTACCTCACAGACTCGCAAATATCGACAAAAACGCCAATCCCGCGACCCGCGTCTCGCGCTCTCGCCCGGTCACTTCCAAGGAACGCCTATCAAAGCGCAATCCGAGCTGGGTCGTCAATCCATAGCCTAGATACTCCCGCTGATTGCTCAATTGCGCCGCCCACACTGTGCCGAGGAAATCGCCCGTCAGCACGTTTTCCACCAAGACCTTTTCGTCTTGCAACAACTCAAAGAACAGCCGCTGCTCAAACCCCAGTTCAAGCTCTGAATCCCGCATCACGGGAAAGCGGACCAACAGCGACCCGATCCCATCCCAAGAACGGCGGCGACGCTCGGCCAAAGAAAAGGGAGATTGACTGAGAAATTCGCTTTTGAAGCGGGGCAAAATCGCCACCGCGCCCCACGCAAAAACGCCGTCGATCTTATCGATCAACCCCACAAAACCAGAAGTCTCGCGGCCATTGCGGCCCAACGGCCCCAGAGCACCAAGTTGCGCGTCGCGCTGGTGCCACCAGTCCCATTTGAAGCGATGCTTAGTCTTCCAGCGCCTCGGACTAGCGTACTGCCACTCCGCGTAGAACGTATTGATCCAAGTGTCTTCGGCCGCCAGTAAATCAGGCACGGCAATGTGCTGCCCACTCGTCTGCCCAGCCGCCCCGAATTCGAGCGTCGGTACAATCCACTGCGACAGCGGATCGGGAATGGTATCGGAGGCCTTCTTCAGCATGTCGAAGACCCGCACCCGACCGCGACTAGGCCAATCCCGTTCAAAAGTAAAGAGACCGTAAGCAGTGTGGTTTTTGCGGTCAACCTGTCGCATATCCTGACGCAGATAACCGGCAGAGATGCGGATTTCCGGGTTGACCTCCACGCTGGCATAGGCGTTGTAGCCCCAGTGGTCCTTTTTGTAGGGATAGTCGGGCAAGTCGTCGTTTTCAAAGCGCTCGGCCCAACCGTTGTTGTTCAGATCAATGCCAAAGAGGAACTCCGGCCGGTCCGAGTGGTGGCGCAGAAAAGGCTCTTCGTAGTCGGGGAAGAAATTCTCCCGGTCGCCGTTGCTGTTCTGGTTGAAGTCGGAGATGAAGTCGCCGTTTTCGTCGTACCCGGGAAAGACCGCCGGGTCGGGCACGCCGTCCGAACGCACCTGAAAGCCGCCCAGTGCTGTCGATTGCGGCGGCACCAACCCACCCTGGAAAAACCGCTTCTGGTCGGGGTGGCGGTCCTGATCGTCGTTGTCTTCGACGAAGTCGTAGAGCCGGTCGGTGGCTTCGGGTGAGTAGTCAACCAAACCGCGGCTGTCCACCGGCTTGAAGCTGGTGGCGTAGGCGTCGTCCATGCCAAAGCCTTCGAGCGAAAAGCGCCAAGGGTCGGCGTGCCGCACGAGATTGAACAGCCAGCCGACCGCGTGCTCGTCGCCTTGAATTCCCGAAAACGAGCGATGCGATTCGCGCGTCGTCGAGGGGAATTGGCGGTACTGGGTACTGACGTTGAATTCGCCGTACAAGTCGAAACCCCACCAGTCGCGCACCTCGGCAGTAATACCGGCGATCTGCGAGGCCGTCGGCAGGCCGTAATCAAATACTACTTCGCGCGGATTGAGCTGATTCTTGACATTGCCAGCGGCCCGCGTCACCACCAAAAACTCCGGGATACCGATGCGGCTGTTCTGCCGATCAGAGGCTACTTCGATCCGGTAGTCGTTGGCCAGCACGAAGCGGAAGCGCACGTTTTTGACGCGGGTGATGGCGTCGTCGGCCTCGTCCAGCCCCAAATCTAACCGGCGCTGCAAGGCCAAGCGCAAGGTGCCCTCCTCGCTCTCGCCCTCTTCGGCAGCCAACGCGTACTGTAGCACAATGCTCTCCGCCCCATCGGCCCGCAAAAACCCACCGCGCTCCTCCCCGCCTTCTATCACCGGCGCAAAGCCAATGCTGCCGCCCGTAAAGGTGGTATCCTTAAAGACCATCCGCACGCCGCCTTCGACCGGCACCTCGCGCCTGAGCGCCGTGGTGATCTCCACCTCCGTGCCGAACAACACCGGCCCACCTTCGCCGTCTGCGGGCGAATCGTCAGACAGCCGCACGATCAGCTTGTTGAGCCTTCTACCTAGCTGCCCGGTCGTCAGCACGCCTTTGAGCGGATTGCCCTCAAAGCTCTCGCGGTTGCCGGCCCCATTGTGGGCATTGACCAACGTCAGACCCAAGGTCGCATTGGCCCCCAAATCGGCCTCCAAACGCCCGGCAATCAAGCTGGTAAAGTTGTCCTGCGAAGCCGTCGGAATATCCGGGTCGATCTCGACGATGGGCAGGCTCGGGCGCGAGAACAATCCAGTGAAGCGCAAATGCCGTGCGTCAAAGCTCGTCACGACCCCATTGAAGCCGACCTTGCGGAAGGTCATCGGCGTCAGGGTGGCGAAGATCTCGTCGCCGATCATCAGCGAGTAGTTGTAGTCGCCGCTCGCATCCGAGGAGATAATCAACCGGTTGAACCAATTGGCGTAGCGCCGCTCTTTGGTCAACTGGCTGCTCTCGACCGTGCGCGCCTGAGTCTGTCGCCAGTCGTACACCAGCCAGCCGCGCGAGATCAGCTTGCCGTAGGTGTCGTAGAAATACGTGCCCTCTTGGTTGCGGTCGATGTAACGCCGGTACGGCTCGGTGGCGTAGTTGGTGTAGCGCCACTGGCGGCGACCGTACTCGTCGAACAGCTCCTGCGGCATGTACCAGCGCATAACCGTGGGATCCAAAGCTCCCATCAGCACGCTTGGCCCTTGGGCATTGAAGCGGACTTCTCCCCTTTCCTGCCGCCCCAAGCGGTAACCGTAATCCGTCTGCGCTCCAGCCTGCAAGGCCAGTGCCAAAACCAACGCTATGTTAGCTGTCCAACGCACGGTTCACAGCTTTCCCAAACTGCCCTCGACAATTTCCACCGGATACTTATTCCGCAAATTGCGCACGAACCGCACGTAATCCCTTTTCGACTTGTCGATCCGCACGTAGGCCCGAGCGCGGCGCTGCGATTCGGCGTTGTACGGGATCTGCTCGCGCGTGCGCTCCAGCACCTTGAAGACCGAATAGCCTTGCTCGGTCTTCAACGGCCCGCCCACCTCGCCGACGGCGACTTCCTGCACGGCAGCAGACAGCACGGGAAACAACCCTTGGGTATAGGCATTGAACTGCATCTGGCCGCCGTGGTGCAAGCTGCCCTCGCGCCGAGTATGGCGCTGGGCCAACGCTGCGGCATCGCCCCCCGCGCGCAACTCATCCCCCAAGCGCTGGGCCAGCGAATCCGACGCCACCAAAATCTCGACTATGGTCGTACTCTCAGGCCGAACGAATTTTTCGGGATGCGCGTCGTAGAAATCGCGCGCTTCTTCTTCGGTTACACTCACGTGCTGGTCAACCTCCCGCCGACGCAATGCGCTAAGCATCAACTCCTCACTCTTAAACGCCACGGTCTCTTCGAAATGCTCGTCCTCTGCCAGACCAGCCGCCTCAATCTCGGCGCTCACGAACAGGTCGGGCAGCACCCGACGGTGCAAAACCTCGGCCACGTGCGCACTGTCGGCCTCCTGTAAACTCCTGCCGGTGAGAAGCTCGTACGCCGCCAAAAAACCACTGACAGTGAGTTCGCCGCCCCGATACGCGCAGAGAACCTCAGCTTGATCTGCCATGACCCCGTTCTCGACGAGCCGCTGGATCGCCCCCGAGCGCGGCACCGGCGCGTACGCTTGCACGAGCGAATCGCGGAGCGCCTGCCTCCGCTCCTCGCGCTTTTGCACCGTCAGCTCCTCGACGATGATCTGCTCCGACGCGCTCAGCGGCGCTGGAATCTCGTCGAGGACTTTGTAGATCACGTAAAAGTCCTCATGGCTAAACACTTCGCGCACCGGCGCGGAAACGCCCCCTATCGCCAACCCGAGCACCTGCTCAACCGTCTCCGCCGACATCTGGTCCCGCGTCTGGTATATGCCAGTGTCGCCGCCCCGCGCAGCAGTCCGCTCGTGAACCGAGTGCTCACTGGCCAATTCGTGGAAATCAGCCCCCGCAACGAGTTGGTCGGTGATTGCACCTGCTTCCTCCAAACTCTCGACCATGATGCCGCCTAAGCGCAGAGCGCGGTGCCGACCGCTCTCTCGGTAGTATCGCTCTATTTCCTCGGGAGTAAGTTCGATCTTAGCGACGACCTCGCGCTCCATGTACAGCGCCATCAGCCGAGCGCGTTTGAAGCGGGCCAGTTCGCCTTTGAACCAACTGTCTTCAGCCATATTGGCGGCATCCGCTTCGCGCAGGAGCAGCTTTTTGTCGATCAGGCTTTCGAGCACTTGGCGCTGGCCTCCCTCCTTCATCCCCGCGGGAATCCGCGCGTCAAACTCCCTGAACTCCGACGCAGTAATCGGCTCGCCACCCACTTGGGCCAACACCAACTCTTCAGGTTCTTGGGCGCAACCCAAGGCTACAATCACCAGCAAGCAAAAGCGCAACACGGCATCACTCCAGACCGGCGAATACCGTGATAAAGGTCGTGGTTTCATTCTTGCCCTTGTCGTCGGTTGTGAAAACGCCCGGCCGGTCGCTGTCCTCAATCACCCGTTCGCTCAGAATGCGGCCAAAGCGCAGGCCCGCTTGCGTGGTCAGCCGGTACCCCTGGTAATCGGAAGTTGTCGACAGTTGCACTGCGACGTGGGTCGAGCGCCAATCCCCTGTGTCCTGTAAAAGCCCCGCCGCCCGCAACGCGTCCTCGTCTTGCACCCGGTCGCTAAACCACAACTGCTCCACGCCGGATTCTATAACCGTGCGCCGCATGACCGGCAAGCGGGCGATCAACTGCAAGGTCAGCGCCCATTCCTCGCGCCGCTCTTCGTCGGCGACAAAAGGCGTCTGCCGCAAAAACTCGCTCTTGCACCTCGGCTGCAAGTCAAAGCGGCCGAGGCCGTATATGTAGTCCACCTTGTTGATCAGCCCCAAGAAACTCGCGGTGCTTTCCAGCGGGCGGCCAATGCTGTCGCGTGGGTCCTCGGCGTTCTGCTGGAAATGCTCCCACTTGAATTTGTTGACCACGTTCAGTCCCTCAATGCCCTGATAATCAAACTGCGCGTACGCGGTATTGATCCAAGTGTCCTGCGCCGCCAAGATGTCGCGCACCACCGGCTGGATCGGCGCACCGACGAAGGGGGTCGGCTCGCGCCGAGCGTCGGGAATGGTGTCCTTGGCCTGCTTGAGCATGTTGAAAACCCGCAAGTGCCCCAAGCCCGCGTAGTCCCGGTCCAGCGTGAACATCGCGTAATTCGTCTCGTTAAAGGCGTCGGTCGCCTGCGATTGCTCGTCCGTACGGCCAATAGTCAACCGCATGTCCGGCGCGAGGTGGATGCCGCCGAAGAGATTGTACCCCTGCCGGTCTGGCTTGTACGGATAATCGGGCAGATCGTCGTCTTCAAAGCGGTCGATCCAATTGTTGTTATTCAAATCAATGCCAAAGAGAAACTCCGGCCGATCGACATTGTAGCGCAGGAACGGCTCGTCGTAATCGGGAATGATGTTGGCCGCAGTGGCGTTGTCGTTCTGATTGAAGTCGGAGATGAAGTCGTTGTTCTGGTCCCAGCCGGGAAAAATCGCCCGGTCGTTGGTAGAGCCAAAGCGAATCCAATCGGGAAAGCGGTCTTGGTCGTCGTTGTCATCGACAAACTCGTACAAGTGCCGCTGGGTATTGTCGTATTGCACATCGCCCGTGGCACTGACCAAGAAGGCGGTCGTCGAATAGGCTTCGTCAATGGCGTAGGCTTCGCCGTAGAGAAAGTAGGGGAACACATTGCGCGAGACATTGAAGTGCCAAGCGTCGGACCCCTCGGAGGAAACTGCGTGCTCTTCGCCCTCGTTGAACAGTGCGGCATTGGGAAACTGGAAATAGCGCTTGTTGCGATCCCACTCGCCGTAGAAGTCAAAGCCGAGCACCCCAGTGCCCTCAATGGTGAAGCCGCCGACTAGATTGGCCGTCGGCAAGCCGTAGGAAAACTCAATCCGCTGCAAGTTCGTGATGTCCGCGACATTGCCCTCGGCCCGCCGCACCGCAATCAAAGCTGGTTGCGCAGCGTCAATCACCTCGGCTGTCAACGGCGGCGGTGGTGCACCGCGCAAGCCCGTCTGGCGGTCAGACCACATCTCTACCTTGAAGTCGTTGGCCAACACGTAGTTGAAATCCACCGCGACAATCGTCGTCGGGTCTGGACCAACATAACCGGGGTCGTTGAAATCGTAGTTGACAATGATCCGCTCCGGCCCGTCCGCAGCCAAAAAGCCCGGACGCCGGAACCCGCCGAAGACGACCGGCCACTGCGAGCCGGGCCGCACCACCTCCTGCAAGGTATAAACCGTCTCCTTGCCAGTGTCGAAGTCGCGGCTGGTGATCCGCACATCGTGGCTAAACAGCGCCGCGCCCCCCTCGTTGTCGTCGGGCGAATCGTCGCTCAGGATCACCGCAATCGCCGTCAGCGGTGCCGTGCTTTGCCCAGCGGTGAGGCTGCCGGCGACCAAATCTCCGTTGAACATGTCGAGCAGCGTATTACCATTGCTGGCATCCATCACTTGGGCACCGATCTCGACGAAATCACCAACCTGGAACGTCGCCCGCCCGCCGAATAACGAGGTGATATTGGTCTGCGTCACCGGCTCGGTGATCCCGCCCGAAAGCTGGGTGGAGCCGCGGATCGGCTCGCTGATGCGCGATGCGAGAATCGTCGCCTGATACTTGTCCGAAGCAAAGTCCACCTGCACCCCGTTGAAGTCCGGCTTGGAAAACGTCATCGGCGTTAGCGTCGTGCGAATCCGGTCGCCGACTGTGATTGCGTAGTTGTACTGACCCTGCGAGTCGCCGCTAATGGTCACCGCGTTGAACCAGCGGTTGAAGCGCGTACTCTGGAAGATGCCGCTGCCCAAGGGCTGCGGCTGGAATTGACGCCAGTCGTAGATCAGCCAACCGCGCGTAGTAAAATTGCCGTACACATCGTAGAAGTAGTCGCCCTCGCGGGTGGTGTTGACGTAGCGCTCGTACGGGGTGCGGGCGTAGTTGGAATACTCCCACTGGCGCCAGCCATAGTCCACAAAGAGTTCCTGCGGCACGTACCACTTTTTGACCGCCGGATCGAGCGCACCAAAGAGCACGCCCGGACCGGTCGGCTCAAAGCTGACCACCCCGCCGCGCTGGACATCGGTCTGGCCCCAGGCCGGGACGCCCACTACTAATACCAGCCCCAAGATGACGAAACATTTTCTCATAGCACACATTTCCCGTTGAACATAACTACACGAACCATAGAAGTGGTATGAGATGCTTCGCTACGCTCAGCATGACAAGTGCTGGTGCGCTGTTCTCTGTGTCATGCTGAGCGTAGCGGAGCGGAGTCGAAGCATCTTATACCTAGATGCTCATGCGTAACGGCCATTGGATTATTGGCGTGTAGTAAGCCATTTAATAGACCACCACAACCGCAGCGACCGCTCTAGCTTGGCCCGTCTTGGCGTCCAGTGCGACGCTGAACACGTAGTTGCCCGGCGGCACCAACTGGCCCGCGTCGTCGCGCCCATCCCAAAGCCGGGCAAAGCGCCCACTCTGATCCAGCGCGTCGTACAGGTTCCGCACTGGCCGACCGGCCAGATCGAAAATCACAACCCGCAGCGGCGTGGGACGCCCTACATTGGTCAAGTCGTATTGCAGCTCGGCCCGGTCGTTGACACCGTCCCCATTGGGGGTAAAAACCGGCGGCTGAGCGCGCACGTTGATCAGCAGTTCGCCGGAGATGGGTACTTTCACCGACAGATTGCCCTCAAAAGGCGTACCCAGCGCCTGCGTGTCCGGGTCGCCCTCCCCCAAATCGGCCGCGTTGCCGGCCACCACGCTCTGCCCCAACTGCCCCTCGGATGCGGTGTTAAAAACTTGGCCGCTAAACGTAGTGCCGAAGCGCAGGACCGCGTTTTCAAAACTCACCCGCAACTCCGTATCGTCCTCGCCAACAGTCGGGAACTCAATGGCAAAGGCATCGTCGGCCACCTCTACAACCGCAAAATCGCCGCGCACCACTGGCAACTCGTCGAGCACCGCGCCGCTGAAATCGGCTTCCAGCACGTCGCCCTCGGGCGGCCTTATCCGCACCGCGCCTACCCGTTCCACCCGGAGCGGAGTGGCGATCCGCAAGCGGTTAAAACCCCGATCCTGACCACTGCGGAACTTGCTCCGCACTGCGTAGGTGAAATCCGTCTGCTCGCCCAAGGCCGCGCTGCGGGGGCCGATCTCAGCAATCAATTCCTCGGCAAAAGGCGATGGCAGCACATCAAAGGAAAGCCCCCCGACACCCGTGGCCGCCTCAAAGTCGTCGCTGAAGAACTCGATCATAAACTGGAAGTAGCGCCTCGGGCTTGGCGAGACGATAGGCCCGCCCGCGCCTTCAGTCCCCAAGGTCTCCGTGAGGACGATACTACTCGCAGGATAGGGCGGCGACCACGCGATCCAGTTGCTCACGTCGTTGCGGATCGTCGCCCGGTCGCCGCGCGGGAGTTTCTTGTAGTCGGCCTCGCTCAACGTCACCTGCTCCCGCTCCTCCTGCGACAGCGTATTAAACGCCTGCACGGCGTCGCGCAAATCCACTTCCTCGTTGTCGAGGACCTCCGCAACTAGCGCTTGCAGCGCCTCGTCCTCCACGTCTTTGGCGAATTTCCACGGCACCCCCACCTCGCCCGTGCCGAGGCCACTGCTGATCCCAGCGCCACTGCCCCCAGCCCCACCCGATTGCAACCCGACATTGCCCCCGCCGACGCGGAAGATCTTCTCGCCAGGCCGCACCTTGTTGAATTCCACCGGCTCGGGATCAATGCCCGTGCGCGTGCGCACCGCAATCCGCGAGAGTTGCGGGTCGCCGACCTGCTCTTGCACCCAGCGCACATGACCCAACAGCGCCAGATCGCCAAAGTCAAAGATGTTGGAGATATAGACGGCCTCGGGCACAAAGCCCGTGCCAAAGACTTGGAACTCGGCGATGTCAAAACCCAGCGCCGTTAGGGACTTGAGCCGCACGAAGCGCACGTATTGCGGCGGAATGCGGATATCGACGACTGCCTCTTCGTTTTGGCCCTCCAGCGCCACGCTCGTGCGGATGGGCACCCCCTCGCGCTGGGTGTCCGGCGTGCCGTCGTTGATGAATATCTCAAAGCTGCGCATGAAATCGTTCTGGAAGGGAAAATTCGGCGCGGGGAATTCAGGCGCGGCATTGCGCGGAAAAAAGCGGAAGCGATCAACGCCAAAGCGCGCGCCCAAGTCCAAGTCGATGATCAGCCCCAAAACCTGGGCACTTTTGGCCCCAGCGCTCAAACGCAGATCGAGTCCACTCTTGCCGTCGTTGTCAATGAGCTTGGCCAGTTCGCCGCGGACATTGAGGTTGTTGGGCGAGTTGATCGAACCGCCGCGCGACTCGGTGTTGGCCCCGAGGGCGATGTTTAGCGTGGTATCGGCGCGCTGGGGAAAAATCCAGTCCGCAAAATTAGCGGCTGTAAAGTCGATAACGCCGCCGGGCGCGTTGGTGTTCTCAACGCTTTGAGCACTGCGAATGACCTTGGCTTGGATCTCGCCGCCACCATCGCGCCAACTCAGTCCACTCGCACCGACGACAATGGTGTCGGCAGCAGCGGGCAGGACGCTCAAGGCGGCGATGAAGACGGCGCAAAGAAGGGGATTTTTCATGGCTGTTTGTTACGCTTTTCCGCCGGGCTTGTCAAGAATTCACCGCCAAACAATCTGCGAAGCGCCTCGCCGGGCAACAGCTCTCTCGGTGGGGCTTCTTACTCCCGCAGCCCCAAGCTAAAGGCACCTAAGCAACCCATTGATGGATACCATTCGACACAGCTTGCACCGACCACAAGCCGCCCTATCAGACTGTCCACTCTGGCATGGATATTGCAGGACACGCACCGGAAGCCGCCTGTTGGTGGTTTTTAGTCCTTCATTTATATTCCCCCACTGAGGAGTCCAGCCATGAGCGAAAGCACCGACCCCCAAACTCGTGCAATCCCTACCCCTGAAGAAATGCCTTGGAGCATTAGCTATCTACGCGACGATATTAAAGATCTGCGCACCCAAGTAGGTGCCATACATGGGCGCATTGACGAGACCAACAAGCGCATTGACGAGACCAACAAGCGCATTGACGAGACCAACAAGCGCATTGAGCGAACGCATCGACGAGACCAATCGCTCATTGGGAGACCGCATCGACGAGACCAACCGCTCATTGGGCGAACAAATTCGCGCACTCCATAAGCGCATGGACACCTATTTCCTTTGGATGATGGGCACGTTGGTGGCCATCACCAGCGTCCTCATCGCCGTCATCAAGCTCTGACCCAACTCTCATCGGCCGGCCCCTCGAACGCGGTCAAGCTTACCAGCCGTCAACCATGCGACCGGCCTCGTCGGGGAGAGCATGACCGGC
This sequence comes from Gemmatimonadota bacterium, assembly GCA_028875335.1. Next base: position 75,955 of record JAPPEF010000327.1, on the reverse strand, counting down.
AACAGTACTATCGCGACAATGGCCGCACCGTAGCGTCCCAGTTGGCGCGGCCTATCCCTTCGATGCGTCCCAATTATAGCCCGTATGCTACCAAAATTCTTCTTTGCTGCCTTGCTCTTCTTGAGCACCGCCTTGAGCGCCCAGACGCCCGCGGCCGATACCACCATCGCCGGCCAAACCCTTTCCCTGCTCCCCATTGAGACACTAATCGCCCAGCTACAACGCCCGGCCAACGGCCCAGCCATCGTCCACCGGCAAGTTGCCTTCCGCGGACGTCTGTTTGCGCCCACTTCAGGACTCGACACCCTGCGCGTCCCCCTCGACTTGGAGGAAGTGCACTTTCTCGACGAGGTATCCTTTAGCCAAGTCGCATTCCTCGCCCCGGTGCGCTTTGAATGCGCCCACTTCGCCGGTGGCCTCTCCTTTGCCGAAGCGCACTTTACCGCTGCCTTCGCCCTGCGCACAAGCCATCTATCCAAACACGCAACCTTCCAAAAGACCCACTTCCTCGGCGATGCCGACCTAACGGCAAGCCGCTTCGCCGGAGTCGCCTCTTTCGTCGGTGCACACTTTACGGGCCAGCGCGCCAACTTCGCCCAGACCCAATTCGACAACGCCGCCTATTTCGAGCAGGCCGCCTTTGCCGCGCCAGCCACCTTCACCGACGCCGCCTTCTCCGGAATAGCTTCCTTCAAAGAGACCACTTGGGCGCAGCCCTTATCTTTCGCTGGAGTCCGCTTCGCCGACCGAGCGCTGTTTTGGGATGCGCGCTTCGCCGAGGAAGTGTCCTTCGACAGCGGACGTGCCGACGGGGAAGTCGCCTTCGACCGAGCGCGTTTCAGCGGCGAAGCATCCTTTGCCGACTTCACCTTCGCGCGGGCGGCACGCTTCCGCAGCGCGACCTTTGGCCAGACCCACTTTGACGGAGCTTATTTCCGCCAAGAGGCCGACTTCAGCGAGAGCGAGGGCCGCGTCATCCACCTCGGTGCATTCTTCAACCGCTCCCTCGACCTGAGCCGCGCCGCCTTCGCCCTGATCGACCTGCGGGCAACCGGAGCGGATTCGACCTTCGCTGCAAACAGCCACCTCTACTTGCACCAGCCGCGCTTCGGCCGCATCCAAGTGCGCTGGCCCCAGCTAGCAGGCCATCTCGCCACAGCCGACTCAACTCACGCTGCCGCCCTCGACCCAACCTACGCCGCCCTGTACCACCAATTCCTAGCCCAAGGCTTGAACGGCTACGCCGCAGCCTGCCACGCCGAACGCATGGACCACCAGCGCCTCGCACGCGCTTGGAACGAGCCAGCGCGCTGGGGCCTAGAACTGTGGCGACTAAGTTCGAATTACGGCACAGCCCCCCAGCGAATAATCGCCTTCATGCTCGCCATTATCCTCCTCTGCGGCTTGGCGTACCGCACGGCTTCCAACTCCATGCGCTCCGCCTCCGGCGCAGACCAGCCCACCCTCGCCGACTGCATCGTCTTCAGCCTCTACACCTTCATCCACGTCAACTCCCGCGCCTATGACGCGACGGGCAAACTCAAACTCCTCGCTGTCGCCGAGGCCCTGCTAGGCTGGGTCTCCTTCGGCCTTCTCATAGCCGTAGCTTTGGCCCATGTGCTGTGATTTGGCCTCTTCTACCCTATTGCTGGCGGTCCGCCACCAGCTCATATTGCGCTACTAGTCAAGTTATTGTGGCCGAAAACAATCGTCTTTGTGCCGCTGAGGGCGAAAGGAGTATATTCTAGCCTGCACTATTCACTAAGGAACTAAGCGAAGTAAACCGAAGCAGGTACTAAATGGACAAAACATTCTCTTATTTGGAGACTCTGTCGCGGGAAACCGAAAAATCCGAGTCCGAAGTAATGACACTGGCGTTCCAGAAGGGAGTCCAGCAGATGTGGCGGGAACGCATTCTGGGGCGCTACCTGCGACGAGAAATCGCCCGCGACGAAGCAATAGAAGGAATAGGCGTGGATTGGGTGGAACTAGCCGAGCGCCAGCACCAAGCCATGATGGAGGATCTTGAGTGGGCCATGGGCAGGTAGAACAGGCCGTCGCTGATGCAGGTCCTCTCATTCACCTGCACGAAGTGGAACAAATTGATCTACTAAATTTATTCAAGATACTCTGCATACCCGGTGCCGTGTGGGCAGAGAGCACCGATAAAATCAATAGTCCCCCACTGAACCTCAATAACATACGACATCACACCCTTGCTGCTAGCGATGTCGATCACTTCGTCCAAACTCATTCACTGAGCAATTTGCATGTGGGCGAGCGGGAAAGCCTCTGCCTCTGCAACCAACTAGACATACCCCTCCTATTGACCGATGATCTGGCCGTTCGGGAAGCAGCTAGACGGTTATGCGTACGGCCTGTAGGCTCATTAGGCATCGTCGTCAGAGGATATAAAGAAGGACTTTTAACTTATTCCGAAGCCGAGAAGAGCCTTATAGCACTTTATGAGGAAAGCAGCTTATTCGTGACACAGACCATAGTAGAAATCGCCATTGAGCAGTTGGCCTGAGCAATCTAACAAAGAAAGAACTCCCTCAAGCGATATTATGCTGGTGGACGAGGAGGACCGCCGGGCCTCTATGGCCACGGCGTCCTCCTAGCGAAAGGGATCGTCCGATCACCTTATTGCTGGCGGTCCGCCACCAGCACCCCACCCCTTGCCCAGTTCTCGCGCTCGCATTCTTCGAGCACTACCGTCGTCCCCTCCCGGGGCGCATCGCAGGTATCCACTATGGCCTGGGTCAGCGCTTCAACTAAGGCCCGCTTCTGCTCGGTGGAACGCCCTGCAAGCATCTTCACATTGATAAATGGCATCGTTCATCCTCCTGTTTAGTGGTTAGTGACGCCATCATTAAATCATCCGCAACCACATCACGCAAGAGGGAGGACTCGTCCGCCTGCAAACGCGGCAATCGCCGCACAGCAAGGAAACGCGGCGGTCTATATATTGGTACCGTTCAAAGGAACCTCATACGATGTACGATCACATCCTCCACCAGATGCGCGACAAAATCCGCGCCAATGAGTATATTGTTCCCGATCATGCGTACGAGGAATTACAGGACGACGACCTGAGCATTTTGGATGGCGAACACATAATTCTCACGGGGCGCATCGTTGAGCGTCAGCAAGATTTAATCTCAGGCGAACACAAATACGCCATCCTAGGCGAGACGAACGCAGGAAACTTGGCTGTTGTCGTCGCCAAAATTAGCCCAACCGGCAAACTGGTTTTCATCACGGCTTGGAGAGAAACCTCATGATTTGCGACTACTGCGGTAAGGACGGCGCGAAACTGCGCTACAAGACGCAAGTGTGCGGCCCCAAGAACGATAAGTTTCTAGTGGATAAGGTGCCGGTGGTCCGCTGTCCTCATTGTCATCAGACCTATATGACGGCCCAAACTGCTAAGACGCTGGATCAACTCGTCCAGCAGCGCAGGGAACTAGCCCGGCCCCAAACTCTCGACGTCATCGAATTCGTCTGATTGAGTACTACAAGATATGGGGCCTCGCCCTCGCTAGCACCCTCTGCGCCTGCGCCCCTAAAGATCCCCTAACACCACCAGTGCATTTCGCCGACGCTGGAGACGCCGCTGGCATCGACTTCGTCCATTACAACGGCTTTTCCGGCTCCTACTACTATGTCGAGACCTTCGGTGCCGGAGCGGCCTTCCTCGACTACGACGGCGACAGTCGCCTCGACCTCTATCTCGCCAACGGAACCTACCTGACCGGTCATCTCCCGGACCAACCGCCGGTCAACCGACTCTACCGCAACACAGGAGCAGACACCTTCGCCGATGTCACAGCCCACAGCGGCAGCGCCGACCCCGGCTACGGCTTTGGCGTCGCGACCGCGGACTACGATGCCGACGGCGACCCCGACCTATTCGTCGCCAACTACGGCCCCAATGCCCTCTACCGCAACGACCAAGGCACCTTCGCCAAAGCGCCGGTCGGCCTAGCAGACCCGCGCTGGGGCTCCAGTGCCGGCTTCCTCGACTACGATCTCGATGGCGATCTCGACCTATTCGTCGCCAATTACGTGCGCTACGCTCTCGACGACGAAGCCGTTTGCCAACAGGGCCAAGTGCGCTCGTACTGCGAGCCCAGCGTGTACGACCCCACCGGCGACCTCCTCTACCGCAACGACGGCAACACCTTCGCCGACGTCACCGAGGCTACCGGTATCACGCTCAAGGGCAAGGGGCTGGGCGTCGCGCTGGCCGACTACGACCGCGACGGCGACACCGACATCTACGTGGCCAACGACGGCACCATGAACTTCCTCTACGCCAACCAGCACAGCACCTTCGCCGAAGTGGGCTTGATCGCTGGCACCCGCTACAACGAACACGGGCACGCCGACGCCGGCATGGGCGTCGATTTTGGCGACTACGACCGCGATGGCGATGCCGACCTCTTCGTCACCAACTTCGCCTTTGAAACCAACGCCCTCTACCGCAACGACGGCCAAGGCCAATTCGCCGTCGCCACCCAGCGCCTAGGGCTGGCCGACCCCTCGTACCGACCCCTCGGCTTTGGCACTAAATTTTTCGACTACGACAACGACGGCGACCTCGACCTCTTCGCCGCCAACGGCCACGTCATTGACCGCATTGCAGAAGTGGATTCGAGCCAGACCTATCGGCAACCCAACCAGATGTTCCGCAACGACGCTGGCCGCCGCTTTGCCGACGTTTCGGCCACGCTGGGACCGGATTTCCAAAGGGCCAACGCCGGCCGCGCCACGGCTGTCGCCGACTACGACGACGACGGCGACCTCGACCTCCTAGTCACCACGGTAGCGGCCCGACCACGGCTGTTGCGCAACGACGGCGGCAATGCCCGCCACTATCTACAAATCCTGTTGGTGGGAAAAATCCACCCCGACGCCCTCGGCACGCGGGTGGAGGTTGTGGCCGATGGAGTGCGCCAAGTGCAGGAGCGCCAATCAGGCGGCAGCTATCTGTCCAGCCACGACCCCCGCCTGCACTTCGGACTGGGCGCGGCCACGAGCGCCCAAGTGGAAATCTACTGGCCGGATGGGACGCAGCAGACCTTAGACAAGGTCGCCGCCAATCAAGTGCTCAAGGTCGTCCAGCCGGACCCCTAGCGACCCAACGCCCGCTTTTGTATCTCTTCGTAAAACTGACGCAAGCGCCCGCGCTCGGCGGGCAAGTGATCGACCGCTCGTTGGAGGACGTGCGCCGCTCGGGCTAGATCGCCCATCTGCCCGTAGAGGCGGATCATCTCCACGTAAGCTGGTAGTAGCTTGGGATTAGCCTTAAGCGCGGCCTCGTAGTAGCTAAAGGCTCCTTCTATGTCTCGCTGCATGATCCGCACGTGCGCCAAGTTCATCCACGGCTCGACCTGCCGAGGGGCCTTTTGCGCCACCCTCGCAAAAATTTCTTCGCCGCCAGCGAGATCACCCAACGCCGCCTTGACCCCACCTAAGTTTAACCACGCCTGCCAGTATTCGGGATCCTCGGCCACCGCCCGCTCAAACGCCGCTAGTGCTCGCTCTTTGTCACCAGCCTCGGCATACGCATTGCCCAGATTGTAGTGGATCGCCGCATCTCCTTCCATGTCCATCGGAGCTAGGCGGCTGTTGGCCGCCAACGCAAAAACTAAACAGACGATCAACCCCAGCCCCAAGTTGCGCCAACATCTCGCCCGTCCCCAATCCCACAACGCCCACACCCCGTAGGCGGCAAAGACTATGAGCACTGGCAGCACTGGCACCCGGTAGCGCGCCGCCACAAAAAACGCGATCACTCCCAGACAATAGCACAGCACGTACAACAGCGGCCACGTCGGCCCAATCCGCCGCAGACTCAGCAACATGCCCCACAGCGCCAAAGGAGCCACCAAGCCAAAGGGGAAGGCAATACCTGCTTTCCACAAAGTCGCCGACAGCACCGTTGAGTACGTGCGCCAAAAATAGATCGGCTGATTGCGCCCCCGCTCATCGCCGTGCCAAAACGCCCCTAACTTGCGCCCTATCAACCCCAGCCACCCAATCGGATCGCCTCGGATGTAATCCCAAGCCCGCTCGGCAAAATAAGCCGACTTGGCCGAGGGCCGCTTAATCCCCTCCCGCGCAGGTTGGGTAACTAAATCGTCCCACTCCCACCCTGGGCGGATAGCCACGGTCTCTGCATAATCGGGATTATTACCGATGTACAGGTTGATCCCCGCGTTATAGGAAATCCCCACCCCATCGCCGCCGATGGCCCAGTTGCGCCAAGCCACCGGCGCGATAGCCAAGACCACGCCGAGCGCGAACGCACCGGCCCAGATCAAGCCCTGCCGACGAGGAGCAACCCACAAGAGGGCGATGGGCACGGCGACTGCAAAGACCAGCACCGTCGGCACGGCCAACGCACCGACACCAAAGGCCACTCCGGCACCCAAAAATCCCCAGCGGCTCGGACGGCGCCAGACGCACAAAAGCACCACCAGAGCCATCAGATCGACGAAGGCAGCTAATGAAGCCGGTAACAGCTCGCCGTCAAAAAAGATCAGCGGCCCGCAAAGCGCTGTGCCAATCCCAGCCAGCAACCCCACTGCCGAATTGAACAAAGCGCGCCCGACCCACCAACTCATCGCGCAGACCAGCGCCCCTAGCAAGGCCTGCACAAAGCGTACGGCGTAAAAAAATGACTCTGGGAAAAAACTCTTTACCGCCCCGAGAAAGTACGGGTACAGCGGCGGCTGCCAGAACGGCCCCTCGCCCACGCCCAACCAGTTGCCCGCAGCCAAGCGCTGGGCATGGTGGGTGTACGTCTTGGCATCAACCGCTGGATGTGCAAAAAGCGGACTCGCATCTGCTTCGAGGATATAGGCGACTCGCACCGCGAGGGCGAGGGCGAAGACGAGCCAGCCCAAGCGCCCGGCCTGTAGCCCAGCGATCATTGCGTATCTATCTGCTGAATGATATCGTTAGTGGCCATCAACCAACAGACAACTATGCGCTCATCCTTCCTCGGCACCTGTTTCTCCTTCGTCCTCGTCCTAGTCTTTACCGTCTGCATGACCTTTACCAGTGTGCGGACCTACGTCCTCTATGGCAACTACACAGGGCTGACCGATCACTTCAACACCGTCGGCGTCATCTTCCTAATCTTCTGGATCGTGGTCGTCGCCCTCGCGCTGCGCCTACTCCACCCGCTCTTGCGCCTCTCGCCAGCCAATTTTGCCTTGGTCTATGCCGCGCTCATGGTCGCCGTGGTCCTGCCCTCCATGGGCTTTGGCGGCTACTTCATCCCGCTTCTTGCCGGCGTCTTTTACTACGCCACCCCAGAAAACAACTGGTCCGACCTACTTTGGCCGCATATTCCCCACTGGGCCGTCCCCCGCGACCTCGAAGCGATCCGCCAACTTTTTGAAGGCACGGATGCCGCCGCACCCGTACCTTGGGCCTTGTGGGCTGGGCCGCTGTTGTGGTGGGGCCTCTTCATGCTGGCCTTCTTCTTGGTCAGCATCGCGCTGATCAGCCTCGTCCACCACCAGTGGTCGCGCCAAGAGCGCTTAGTGTACCCCCTCGCCGCCGTCCCCAACATGCTCCTCGAAAGCTTGGAAAACCCCGCCGCGTCCATTCTCAAAAGCAAGCTATTGTGGTTGGGGTTTCTCATCGCCTATGCGCTGCCGACCGTCAATATGCTGGACCGAGTACTAGATATCGAGATCATCCACGGCTTCGGCATTCCCGGCGGCCGCATCGAGATTCGTCAATTCGGGCTTAGTTACGGACTTAACACCGACCTGCTAGTCGTGGGCTTGAGCTATTTGGTCGGCCTCAACGTGCTATTCAGCGTCTGGTTTTTTCACCTACTCATCGCCGCCGAAGGCGCCCTGCTCAACTGGCTAGGCATTTCCCTATCGCTACCGGCCCAACCCCATGCACCATCCAACGTGCTGCTAGCCCATCAGCAAATCGGCTCGCTCGCTTGTATCGTCGGAATCTCGCTGTGGATGTCGCGCCACTTCCTGCGTCGCCAGTGGCGGCTGATCATCAGCGGTGCCCCAGACAGCGATAGCCCGATCTCGCCGCGTGTCGCTGCTCTGCTCGGACTTGTCGGGTTGACGTACATGAGCGGCTTCCTCTGGGCCAGCGGCCTGAGTCTGCTCTGGAGCATCATCTTCCTGCTGGTCGCGCTGGTGATCTTTTTCGGCATTGCCCGCTTGTTGGCCCAGACCGGGATCGGCCGCCTGCGCGCTCCGGTCTCCGTGCCACCTATCCTGACCAATCTCGTGGGCACCGCCCCTTTTGGCGCCCAAGGGCTGAGCGCAATGGGGCTGAGCATGGTCTGGACCGCCGACTTGCAACTCTTTTTAATGGGCACCCTCGCCCACGCCTTTAAGGTCTGCGAGCCGGCTCGGCTCAAGATCAGTGGACGCAAGCTGGTGTTTTTTTTGTCCGCCGCCATGCTCGTCGCCCTCATAACCACCATGGTCTGCTATATCTGGCTGGGCTACCGCCACGGACTGATCCACGGCTACGGCTGGTACTTCGTCAGTTCGCCGCAATACCACTGGTCTTGGGTCGCCAATTCGATCAACAATCCCAATCCTGCCGAGCCGCTGGTGGCCGTGTTCCTCGCCGTTGGCGCTGGCCTCACCGGGCTGCTCGCACTGGCTCAGTACCGCTTCGCCGGCTGGCCCTTGCACCCGGTGGGACTGGGCATCGCCCTGACCAACACCGTCTCTATCGACTGGTTCGGGATTTTCTTGGCCTGGCTGATCAAACTCCTGGCCCTGCGCTACGGCGGCATCCAGCTCTATCGCACCCTGCTGCCCTTTTTTATCGGCCTGATCTTGGGCACCTGCGTCGGCGTCGGCGGTGCCTCGCTGGTCTATGCGTTTTACTATTACTGAACCAACCGCTGCGACCTAATCGGGATCGCTCCCCACTCCATCGAGACGCGCCATCTCTTCGTCTCCTAGCTGCCAGTCGAACAAATCCAAATTGTCGCGCAAATGGCTCGTTGAACTGGCCTTGGGGATGACGATCATATCCTTTTGCAAAAGCCACTTTAAGGCCACTTGCGCTGGGGTTTTTCCGTGTTCGGCGGCCACCTGTTTTAGGGCTTCGTCTTGGGCGAGGTCACCCCGGGCTAGCGGGCGGTGCGCCGTCAGCACCACGTTGTGGGCGTGGCAGTGGTGCCGCAGCCTTTCGCGGTTGTGGCGCAAGTGGTACTCCACCTGATTGGTGCAGATCGGCAAGTCGGTGGCGGCCCTAGCCCGATCGGTCTGCTCAATGCTGAAATTGCTGATGCCAATGCTCTTGACCTGACCGGCCTCGTAAATCTTTTCAAAAGCGGCCAAGGTGCGCTCCACCGGCACACCCTGACCGGGGCTGTGGATGAGCAGGAGATCAACGTACTCGGTTTGCAGATCGCGCAGAATCTCCTCCATCTGCTCCAAGGTCGCCTCGAACTCCAGATGCGAATGCCAGATCTTGGAGGTGATGAAGAGGCTATCGCGATCTGCCCCGATCTCCTTGAGGACTTGGCCGATGGCGTCCTGATTCTCGTACATCCAAGCCGAATCCAAATGCGTATAGCCCATTTCAAGGGCCTCTTTGACCACGTCTTTGCACTGCTGGCCTCGCAACATCCAAGTGCCCAGCCCGAATTGTGGAATGGTGTGGCCCGAGGCCAAGGTAATATCTGGCGTACTCATATCGCTCTCTCCTCGTATGGATAGCTCTTTCTGCCGTATTATCTTTGCATAAAATAAAACAGGAGAAGGAACCCAAAAGCCCCTTCCCCCTGCTTTTCTACTCTATCGAAGAAGACTACGGAGTCCCCTGACGAACCGACTTCTCGATCAGATCGCCCGTAAAAGAAAGCCCCATCGCATAGGTCGGACCAGCGAAATACCTGTTGCCGCTGACCGTCATACGCGCCGAGGCTTCAAGACTCACGTTGGGATGGAGACCAACCAAGACTGTCGGCGCTAGGTAGGATACGCTTTGGCTAAGCTTTTCCGGCGCGCCGGGATTGCTTAGGGCGTCGTACTCCGCTCCTGCAATGCCTTCGTACTTGAGGGCGACGAGGAGTTTGTCCATGGGGCTATAGCCTGCCTCGGCGTTAAAAATGAACTCTGCGCCCGGGGTGTAGCTACGATCGGGACTAGGATCGGAATCCTTGTACTCTCCGCGCCAGCGATACCCCAGATCGAGATTGGCGTAAACAGGCACTGGATAAAAAGAGCGGCCCAGTTGCGCCACAACGTCAAAATCCCATTGGCCGCCGGTTATGGAAAGGGCCTCGGGCACTTCCCGATAGTCGCCCATAGGAGCTTTGAATCCCAACTTCAGCGTACCCACCAGATCAGCGCTGTTCACGAGGTTAACTTTGGCAAATCCGCGTATATCTCCCAAGCCCGATTCCGTTTCCAGAGCAGGCGGCGGAGTCGCCACATCATTACTCTCATCTTTATCTACGAACTTATTACTGAGATACGGGATCTGTAGGCCGAGGTCGATTTGATCCGTCACGCCGTAGCGAATGTCGAAATAGACCTGCTGCGATTGGTAGCGGGCGTCGGCGGGCATGTCAACTGCTTCGCCATCCGCATTATAGTGCTGATCGGTCGATTGCGACATGACAGTGATTTTGCTCCATACCTGGCCCTTTTCAAGCGTCCAAGCGCCTGCCGATGCCATCTGCGGCAGCAGGACACTAAGGGCAACGATGAGCAAAGGGATTACGTGCGGGGTGAGTTTCTGGTGTAGAAACTTTATGCACATGTTTGTGGTGCGGGGGAAAGAGGTCATGCCTCTCCTTTCTAATTAAATCCTCAAGTTTGACTAGAAGGTTATCCAGCAAACTTAGAGGATGAGATGAGTTGCTTCCCCAGGCTCAAGGAGCTGGTAAGCGGCTTAAAAATACGTCCAATCAATCTACTGCTCAAGGCGTCGGAATCTCGGCGGCGAGAGGAGGCTCCACGAGGCTGAATCGGGTACGCCGCGACTGATGGTGAAGAGGCCCGATTCCGATAACGCCTCCCGCGCAGTCCGTAAAACCGGCCCCGATTCTGGCCAGTCTCGCAAGATACCTTGCACTTGTCCAGTGGAGGGATCCTGCAAGATGGCGACAGGCCGAGGTCCATCGCCATCCATCGTCACCACCCCTTTGGGACCAGAAAGCGTGATGCGCTCCAACTCATCGGCCCACTCCGGCTGTACTGGGAGGGCAAACGCAAAGGCAGCGCCTCCGTCTCCATCGGCGCTCGCGGCCATATCGAAGCTAAAAGCGAATAATTCGCTGCCGTCGGCATTTTCACCAGTGAGCCGGTACGGCCCGCTCGTCTGCGGCAGCACCGGCGGGGTGTTGACCACAAACGCTGGCTCGAGGACGGGTTCGCCGCTCGCCTTCACTCTTCCCCATAGCAACATTGTCGTCGTCGGGGCAGGCGGCTTGGCCGCTGCGCTGTGCTCCCTACTGCGGCGGTATTCGAGTGCCTTGCTAAAGTTGTAGTCGCTGATCCAACGGGGCCCGCAGTAGCTCATCAAGTCCGGAGTGTTGGGATGTACTAAGGTCCGAGTGCGGAAATTGTACCCCCACGCGCCGATGGTTCCGTCTCTATAGGGATAACGGAGGTCGGCAGCATCCACATTGCCACACGGGGAATGCTTGAGCGTCATATTGTGTCCAAGTTCGTGCGCCATAGTTATTCCGTCGAGAACCGATACGCTCGCAGTTCCAGGGATCAGGGCTTTACCACCACCGCGCCGTAGGACACCCATGTAGTGTCCGCGTCCTCCATCCAAGACCTGAATCGCCGCGATCTCAGCGAGCAGTTCATCGCTGTTGGCAACTACAGGATCCATCGAGGTCCATACGGGTCTGCGCACCTTCAGGCTAAAGTCGCGCACGGGCAAGAGATCGCGCATCGGCCAGAACAGGTCGTCGTCGGCCGACAAGCCCTCGGTTTCGTCCAGTATAGAACGGTCTGGGGCTTCCTCCCAGAGCAAGGGAACCAGCGTCAGGTCGAGCGGTGGCACTTCCCTCACGTCTAAAGCTATCCGACCCGTCTCGGGTATGCGACCACCAAGGCCCAAGGCGGGGTCCAACGTACCACCGGGATCGATTTCGACCACCATCTCCAACCCTGGACTCACAACCGAACTAGGAATCTCCGCATTGGCCGACGCCGAGAGCACGCCTTCGTCAACGGCCCTAGGGATCTCCCCTTGCCGATTTGGAATATCCGCGGTATGCACCCAAATGCCATTGCGATAGAAGGTCGCACGCACCGGAGGTATGCCGACATCAAGGGCCTGACGCGCCGTGACGAACACTCGCAAGAGAGCTGGCTTTCCGGCCACTAAGGGTACGGGATGCGCCAGCGATTGCGTCGCCTGCGTCAGGTACACCTGCGGCTCGTCGCTGCGGATGCAGATGGGAACGCGCCTATTCCGAATTCCCTGTAGCCACATCTGGAATTCGTCGTCCGGCGGCATGCACAACTGCGTTCCACTTAGTATTAGATCCGTGAGGCTGAGGCGGATAAGGGCATGGGGTAATACTCCCGCTAGACCCGCGTTTTGGTTGAGATATAGCTTCTCAAGATTGGACAGATTGCCCAACGCCGGTGGCACGGGACCAGTGAGCGCATTGGTATCGAGAAACAGAGAGCGCAAGCTGGATAAGTCGCCCAACGCCGACGGCAGCACACCCGTCAGACCATTGGTGTGAAGAGACAGCGTCATCAAGTTGGACAGATTGCCCAACGCCGGTGGCACGGGACCAGTGAGCGCATTGGTGTGAAGGGACAAATAGCGGAGGTTGGACAAATCGCCCAACGCCGACGGCAGCGCACCCGTCAGACCATTGGTGTAAAGAGATAGTGTCGTCAGGTTAGACAGATTGCCCAACGCCGACGGCACGGGACCAGTGAGCGCATTGGTGTGAAGGGACAGCGTCGTCAGGTAGGACAAATCGCCCAACTCGGATGGGATTGTCCCACTCAACTTATTGTTGGAAAGGTCCAGTTCCCTCACTTCCCAGTTGGAAATCGTGACGCCATACCAATCCGCAAGGGGTTTGTTGCTCAGCCAGTTGGTGTTGTTCTTCCAGTTGGGTCCATCGGTCGCGTCGTACAGGGCCACCAAGGCGGATCTACCACCGGTTCCTATCGGAATCACCTCAGTACGCACGGCATCCGAACAATTGTTGTTGGTATCGCTCTCTCCGCTCACCGCATCTACACACGCCCCGTAGTAATAAGTTCCTACCCTCCACGAGGCCTTTAGGGCAATCGACTCTGGACTGTTGCTCAAAGCATTTAGGCGGCCCACGGAATCCGTGCCTACTAGACTATCTTTTACAGATATCGTCGCGTCCGTCGATCGATAGTAGCGCAAGGTCGTCGAAGCTGCCTCTCCGTTTCCTTGGTTGTGCACTATGACTTTTATCCTAAAGGGTTGACCCGTTTTCTGGATGCTGTGGTTTACCCAAGGCAGTTGAACCACCAAGTCTGGAGCCGGCGGCGACTGGGATGCAGTGAGCGGGGCTACCGCCTTGCCGATCGGAATTCCAGCTAGCCCATCAACTAGCACCATTCGGCGAGCCAAACTCGCCCCACCCATCGTCAGCCGATAGATATAGACTCCCGCCGCACCTGTGGCATTCCACATCGCGGTATGAGTGCCAGCCGGCCGTTGCCCATCGACCAACGTCGCAATGCGCTGTCCTAGTAGGTTGAACACCTCTAACCGAACGTGGGCAGAAACTGACAGTTGGTAGGGAATAATCGTGGAGGGGTTGAAAGGATTGGGATAATTCTGGCCCAAGCTAAAGCCTTGCGGAAGGACGCTTCCCCTCAGTGCCTCTACGGGCGGCTCCGCGCCGGCACCACCTTCTAAAATTAGCCCAATAAGCCCCCCAACTATGGCCTTCATAAGATCAACTCATTAGACCATGTTAAACCATTCGGGATGGCGCGGCCCGAGGCCAACGTCGCATTGTGCACTTGCCTAGTCCTAACCCTCCACGCGGCGAAAGTAATCCTCAGCGTCGTCTTGCGGCACATAACCCAGGCCCCTCTCGGTAGCCTCCAGATCAAAGACGCGCCGTCCATTGCCGCTGACCACATAGGCCAGCAAGTACTGGGTGTCAACTTCCAAGGCACGGCGATGAGCTTCAATGCAGTCTCGGTGGCTGAGGAACATGGCCCGCATATAGTCCTCGGCAGAAGTGCCGCGCATGGTGGTCGGATCATCCTCAGCAATGATCCAGCCGATGCGCAGACCGACGAATTCGAGGCCGTAACGCTGACTGTACAGCTTGCCCATATTTTCGCCAAAGAGCTTGGAGACCGCGTACATGGAGTCGGGATTAGGCGGCTCGTCCAAACGCATGCGGATGCGCTTAGACGGATCCAAGGTCTCAGGAGTGGTCAAAATAGTATTGCCGTGCTGGGTGTGATTGGTCGAGGCAAAGACCAATCGTCTGACCCCGGATCGGCGGCACTCTTCCAACACCTGGTACATGCCTTCAAGGTTGTGATCCCGCACGCTCTCCCAAGAGGCACTTGGGCTGGGATCGGCCGCTAGGTGAATTACGGCCTCCAAGCCCTCAAAGGCCCCTTCGACCTCTGCGGCGCGGTCGAAATTGACGATAGTGGCGGGAAAATCGACCGGGCGGCGCGTGAACGCCTTGAATTCGTATTCGGCTCCCAAGCCGGCCAGCAGCACGCGGCCGATGGTGCCGTTGGCCCCAGTCAGGCCAATGCGGGTATAGCGCGTCATGTTTTATGCTCCTTTAGACATCGTAGGATAAGATGCTTCGACTCCGCTTCGCTTCGCTCAGCATGACGCTGGAAACAGCACACCAGTACTTGTCATGCTGAGCGAAGCGAAGCATCTCATACCACTTCTACTGTCGTGTACTTAGCCCACGACAAAGGTCCGTTGGCTATTCTCGCGCAGCACGAGCTCCCGATCAAAGGTGTGCTCGCCCACGCCGGTCAGCCTGAAGTGCTTGATCTTGATCTGCCCATACAAAACATCCAAGACAATGCGATAGCCCGACGGGCGTTGAGCAATGCGCACCGTGCCCCAAGCAGCGCCATTTGACCAGAAAAAGGTCCCGGGCTCTGCGGCAAAGGCGATGGACTTTGTAACCCCCGAATAATTAAATCCCGTCAGCGCCAGCACCCCGGCCCAAGCCACCATGGCCCGGGCGTAGTGATGGCCGCATTCGGCTTCGTCAAAGGGACTGCGTTTCGCCCCATCGTAGCGATTGCGAATGTCGCGCATGGTTTGCAGACCGTTTTTGAGCTGCCCCTCGTAGAGCATGCCAATGGCCGCGGTGTATTCAAACCCGGTCATCACTTCCGTGAAATAGGGAAATGGATTATCGGGCCGCTCGCGGGGATAGCTCGCCATGAGCAAGGCCGATTCATCGCCCAAGGCATACGATCGCATGCAGTTGAAGTGATCAGTCAGCCCCTTGCGGTGGTTGTACTTGCGGATGCTCCTGAGGGTTTGGCGCACATGGGCGCGTTTGGTCAGATAGCCCAAACCGCAGACGTGGGCAAAAAACTGGCCAACGAGCTGATCTACCAGACAACCGCGGCCGAGTTGGTAATCTGGATCGGAGAATTCCGCCGCGCCCATACCCAGCCGCAGCGATGCGGCTACTTTTTTGGGTGGCTCAATGCGATGCTCGTAGTATTCGCCATTGAACAATTGCTCGTCGATGTAAGCGCGGCCACTCTCGTAGAGCCGACGACAGGTTTGAGCAAAGTCGGATTCGCCCAGATGGATTGCCATTTCCTCGCCGGCGCGCAGAGCACCCAGATACCAGATCCCCATTTGTGGATTAGGGCCGTAGTATTCGACGTCCATGGTATTGTGCTGACAGCCTTCCATGACGCCGTCGCCATCGCCGTCCCACCCCCCTTCAATCCAGCAAAATTCAAGGGCCTTTTTGACCTTTGGCCAAATCGATTGTAGGAAGGCATCGTCGCCGCAAAGCTGCCAGTCGCGATAGGCTTTCATAATACAGCCCATCTGACCGTCGGCCGCGGCCTTGCCAAATTCACGGGCGCGACTGAGGGGGAGATGGACGCGAAAGTTCATCATGCCTTGGTCGTCGGTGGCGTGATTGAATTCGGTGTCGCGCATCGTGCGGGCCAGATCGCCAAAGAGGAACGCCGTACTTTGTTCGTAATTCCACACATGCGTACAGGAGCCCATGCAGCAGCCGCTGTGATCGTTGTATCCCTCCCAGCCAAATAAACGTCCATCAGGAGTGCGGAAGCACGTTTGCGTCCGCAGGGTGCTGAGATTGAAAAGAGCGGCTTCCTTGACGACCTCGGGCAAATCGCTTGCCGCGAAGGCTGAGACAAAGCGCACGGTCTGTTGTTCGAGCTTTTTGAGCTTCGGCGCGGTTTTGCCAGCCACATCCCACGCATCGCCATAGTGCGTCGCATAGTAGTTGCCAAGGTAGGGATCGTCGCCCGGCGACCACGTGTGCCGATTGGGAAAATGCCACGTCAGCAAGAAGGTGATGGTCTTGTGTGCCTTGGGCGGAATGTTGGTGCGCACCACGAGCGACGCACTCGGCATGTCAACCCCTTCGCTGGGGCGCTTTTCCACTCGGCCATCGGCGGCAAAGTCATCCCAAAAGTCGAGCAGCGACGTGCCCCACCCGGCTTTTTTCCACGCCGTGCGATAGGTAATGCCCGTTTTGGCCGTGGTGGTCAGGGCCATGGTGCCATAACTCATGGCGGCGGGATCAACCCCCTTGCTGTCCATGAAAATGCCCTGACAGTGCCTTGCCTTGCGAAAGCGATTGCGATTGGCCTGAGCCAACTCTTCCACGCCATCGTTGCCAATGAAATTGGGCAGCGAGCCGCACACTGAGGCCGCGACGCGCTTGTTGGTCCGATTGGTCAGCGTATAGCGCAGCACCGCGATGGGGATGCCGCTGTCATCGGCATTGGCGGGAATAAACGGGTTAAACGCTTCAAGACAAACCGCGACCGGAACTTGTGGATCGGACAACTGGACCTGTGCAAGTGGATAGGCCGCGGCAAACGTACATTGTGCAAAGCGCGGCAAGCCGTGATTGACCGCCACACTGCCGCTCGCACCTTGGTATTCGGATACATCCACCGGCCCTTCGAGCGCACGGGTGACGGCTGGGCCGCCAGCAGGTTTGGCGTACAAAGCAAAGAACGGCTCGTTTCCTCGGCCCCCATCGCCCCTTGGGACAAATCCCTTGGCCGGGCGGTTCATCAGTTCCCAGTCGCGCAAATCTCCGCGTCCGCCGAGTGAAACTGTGCCCGTGCCAATGCCGCCAATGGGCATGGCAATGCTGGTGAGATGATCCCGGTCGTAGTGCTTGAGTATCGGCCAATTGGACATTGTGGTTACTCCTCGGTGTGAAGTTTCTACTATTCTGTGCCCATCTGCGGATCTAAGGCGTCGGAGCCTCCGCGTCGATCAGTCCCTCCTGTTTAAGCTCGGCCCAATAGTCGGCGGGAATCGAGCGTTCTAGGCAAGCCACATTGGCGGCAACTTCCGCGACCGTCCGCGCTCCGGGAATGACGGTCGCCACCGCCGGATGCCCAAAGGGAAATTGCAGCGATGCGGCCGACAAGGGCACCTCGTGCCGCGCGCAGACCGCCTCAATGCGACGCACTTTCTCCAGCACATCTTCCGCTGCGGGCGCGTAGTTGTAATACGCATCCTCAACCGCTCCGGTAGCCAAAATCCCCGAATTGTACGGCCCGCCAATGACGATCCGCACCCCCTTCTCCGAGCACAGCGGCAACAACTCGCGCAGCGATTCCTGCTCCAGCAGCGTATAGCGGCCAGCCAGCAAAAAGGCGTCGAAGTCCCCAGCGCGGGCGAAGTCAGCCAACATCTGCCACTGGTTCATACCCAAGCCAAGCGCCTTGATCACCTTTTGCTGGCGCAGTTCGTCGAGCACAGGATAGGTCTCGGCCATCACTTGATCGAAGTACCCCCGCTCGCCCGGCGTCCAATCCGGCTCAATGCTCTTCCCCTCGTCCGGGTCGTGGATCAGCACCAGATCGAGGCGATCCATTTTGAGCCGCTCCAAACTCCCTTCAATCGAGCGCAGCACCGCGTCGCGCGAGAAATCGAAATAACTGGTCATCTCGGGCGCATCGACGAACAGATCGACGTAGTCGTCGCCGGGCTTTCGCTCCACCAGCGTATAGCCCACCTTGGAAGAAAGGACGATCTCATCGCGGTTGTAGCGCGCCAGCCCCGGCCCCAAGCGCGTCTCGCTCAAGCCGTAGCCGTACAGCGGCGCAGTGTCAAAGTAACGCACCCCAGCCGCAAAGGCCGCGTCTAGCACGTCCAGCCCCTCCTGCTCGCTTAGCACCGAGTACATATTGCCAAAGGTCGTGCCGCCCATCCCCAATCGCGTCACCTCCAAGCCGTGCGGCCCAACTTTTTCTCTATCTCCTGCTCGCATTGTTGCCTCCCTTAGTAAATCGGAATCCGATTGCCGGTCTCCCCGGTGATATAGTCGAAGAACACCCAAAACCCAGACACAAAAATGTGCCCCAAAATCAACCCCAAAAACAGCGGCCGTAGTTGTCTATAGAGCGTCACGCCCCCGTATTTGAGCACCAGCGCCTTCAAGACCCAGCCGATGAAAATGCTGAACCACGTCCAGATGATCGTCAGAGTCGCGCCGATGGGGAAGCCGAGGTAGTGCACCGGCCACCAGAGGAAGTGGTGCCGGGCGTACATCAACAATCCCATGATCGCCGCGCCGATCCCCGCGAACAGAAAGCGCGGCCCGATCTCGCCGAAGTCGTCCAAGGGATGCCTCGGGTTGGCGATCTTGTAGGCCGAGTCGCCGTGGACGATCTCGCCAAAGCGGTTGTAGAACCACCAGTCCAAATTGATGCCCCCGTACTGGTACCCCATCCACACCACCATCCATACGGACCCAGCCAAACCGACCACAATCGAGAGCATCAGCGCCCAAAACAGCGGCCGTCCCCGCACTCGGCCAATATCAGCTAGCTTGAGCCCATTGATCGCCGAGGCCATCACCATAGTGCGCAAATCGCCCGCCCAGCTAAAGGTCATCCCCAAGCTCACCAACCCCGACGGACCTATCGCCTCCGTGCCCACCGCGTCAATCACAAACGGCTGCGCCGTCATCTGCGCCCGCGCAAAACCCAACCCGCCCTCGGCGACAATCCGCGTCAGCCCGTAAAAAATGCAGAAGGCGACAAAGAGAAAGAATAACGAGACCCACCACGGCACGCCCGATAAGGTCAGCCAGACGGTGGCGTACGCGCTGGCCAGAACCAAGACGATCAGCGCCGCCCGATACGAGAGAATCTCCTGCGAATCGTCCAAGCCCTCCTCGTTATACAGGGCCTTGCGCCAGACCCGCCGCAGATAGCCGCGGCTGTTCCACAGCCCGTAGAGCACCAGCACCAGCATGGCTCCCATCCCCTCGTAGGACACCGACATCGAGCCTTCCATAAATAGATCGGTGCGGCCCGGCAGTGAATAGCCGAGGACGTTTTCGGTGGTAATTTGCACTTTGGTCAACAAGTGGAAGAGCCAGATGCTCAACCCCACGTCTAAGCTCAAAAAGTACGCCAACCCTATCGCCACAAAGTTCACGTTGGTCGCCAGGTTCAGTGCGTGGTTAAACAGCGAGATGTGGTGGCGCAACTGTATCGCCGGGATAAAGGGGAAATAGTGATTTAGAGCATTGGTGCTGTGCAGCACAACGGGCAGCGCGAACCCGATCCACAAAAGCGGCCTTTTGAACAACGGCCCGATGATGGACCCGCTCTTGCCTTCTTCCGTCAGGTCGATGGGTAGCTGCAACAGTGGAAAGGTCAAGCGGTCGTAGTCAACCCATTGGCGGCGGACGATCGACGCGATGGCGATCATCATCAGGTAGATCGCCAGAATAAACGACACCCAGGCCGCAAGCGGCACCATCCAGTGTTCCCAGGGGATGGGTTGCCCCTTGGGCAAGCCCTCGAAGAAATACTTGATCGCGTCTGGATCCTGCGGCACCATCCACTCGCGGACGTAGGGATGCAACAGTTCCGACCAGTTATTCTCGGGCGTGGCATAGTAATAGATATTGGGCAACATGGCGATCAAGTTGCCCGTAAAACCCCATGTGGGAATGGCCGAACCGATAATCATCATCGCGTAGATGACGATCAGCTCGGATCGGTTAAAGCCCCAAGCACGGCGCATCAGCTTGAGCGCAGGATTGATAAAAGCCACCACCAGAAAAAACAGGAATACCGCTCCGGCGGTGATGTAATCGGAGGACATGCCCGCGGTGGCCATCGCCAGCCGGGCATAGGCGAAAAACATGTTGATCGCCAGGGACAGCAAGGCCCCAAAAGCGAACGAGCGATACGTGAAATTACCGGGCATCAGAGCATCTTAGGACATTATTTATTTCGGCGCAAATATGCGGCGATTTGTGGCCGGGCAAGCCCCATTCTATACTTAGCGCGCCCTCATTCACAGCAAAGGATACCCTATGACAGCTCTCAAAGTCGGCATCATTGGCCTCGGCGGCATCGCCCGCTCCCACTGCGATTCAATCGCCCATCTCGATGAAGTAGAAGTAGTAGCAGTCGCCGACCTGTTCGAGGAAAAGCGGCGCGAGTACATGGACAAGTACCACATCCCCAAGGGCTATTCAACGCACCACGAACTCTTGGAAGATGCCGACGTCGATGCGGTCGCTGTCGTCCTCGGCCACCAGTTGCACCACCAGCTCACCATCGACGCCTGCCGCGCCGGCAAGCACGTGCTCGTCGAAAAGCCCATGGCCATCAACCTAGAGCAATGCGACGCCATGGTCGCCGCGGCCGCGGAAAACAACGTCAAGCTGATGGTCGGGTTGTCGCAGCACTTTTACAGCACCAGCCTCAAGGCCAAGGAAATCCTCGACTCCGGCCAGCTCGGCCCCGTGATTACGGCAGTCAGCTACATGTCGAAAAACTGGAATTTCGCCGGCCGCCGGCCCCAGTACCGCAGCCGCTTCCACGGCGGCGGCATGTGGTTGACCAACGGAGTCCACGTCGTCGATCGGCTCACGTGGGTGATGGCTTCGCAAGCCGCGTCGGTCTCAGCCGCCATTGGCACCCGCGCTCACTACCAAGCCGCCGACGATTCAGCCACCGCCTTTATCCGCTATAAAAACGGCCTCGCCGGCACGGCCGTAGCCGTGGGGTTCGCCGACGGTGCGCCGAATTTTGAATGCCAAGTGATCTGCGCCAACGGCTCGCTGCGATTCAGCCAGCACGGCGAGAAGTACGTCAAAGTAGGCCAGGGCGATACGTGGGAAGATGTCCCGTTTGAGGACGCGCCGACCGAGATGTACCACGAGTGGAAGAGCTTTGCCGAGGCCATCGCGCTCAACATCGAGCCACCGACCCACGGCCAATACGGACGCCACATCATGGAAATCCTCTTCGCCGCCGAAGCCTCGTCCCTCACCCGGCGCGAGGTCAAAATAGGCCGCAGGCCGCATTGGCAGACCCAGACTTCCGGCTCGCCCGTGACCATCCAGCACGGCTGGATTTAAAAAGCTGTCTGAAAATCCCTAATGGTCCTTTACTCAGCATGACAGGGACTGGCCATATGTGTCCTGTCATGCTGAGCGGAGCGCAGCGGAGTCGAAGCATCTCCCTTCGTCCCAGATGGTTCTAATGCGCCAACGGCTCCATATCCCCGGCCTGCACCACTTCCTCTAGCTCCGCCACGCTCGCCGCGCCGCTGGACACGGTCGAGACCCGCTCGTCGGCCAAGACCCAGCGAAACGCGCTCTGCGGCAGCGTTGATTCCTCCTGCTCCAGCCGGGTGATCGTCGCCCAAGCGCGTTGCTGCTCTTCCTCGCCCTCGAACCTACGCTCCACCGCCGCGCGCTGCTCCTCGCCAGCGACGTACACACCCCCAGCCAGCACCGTCGCCAGCACCACGCCCATATCGCTTTGCGCGGCGGCCGGCAAGACTTCCTCCGCGGCTAACTGCACACAGGGATGGTAGTCGTGGTAGCACAGCACCGAGTCGAATTCGCCAGTCGCCGCCAGCCGCGCCAGCAGGGGGATGGCTCGGCCCGTCACGCCGATAAAATCGCACAGCCCCTGTATTTGCGCGGCGCGCAAACCCTCCAAAGTCCCGCCCTTTTCCACGATTCGCCCCCAGCCCGCCATGTTCACCTCGTGGATTTGCGCCACCGTCAGCTTAGTTAGGCCCAGCAAGGCCAAGCTGTGCTCCAAACTCTGCAAGACCGAACCGCGCCGGTAGTCAAATCCTTCCGGCTTAAACCCTACTTTGGTCGCCAAGTAAAAGGGGCGGCGCTCCCCGGCCAGCGCCTTGCCCAGCAGCTCTTCGCTCGGCCCGTAGAGCGGTGCTGTATCGATGTAATTGCAGCCCAAATCCAGCGCGCGCCGCACAATCGCCCGGGCGTTTTCCTCGGCGCGTTCTGGATCCTCTTTGCCCCCCAAGTAGGCCCCACCCAAACTGACCGCGCTCACCTGCAATTCCGTGCGCCCAAATCTCCTATAGCGCATGGTGCTTTTCCTTTTATCCTACCTTTACGAGTTCTTCCCTCTTGACAGTAATCCGAGTAGTCAGCCCAACCCGTGCGGCCATGTTCATTAGCTTGTCAATAGTGAATTTGCTGATTCGGCCATTGACGAGTTCACTCACACGCGATTGCGTCACACCAAGCCGTTTGGCTGCCTCTTCTTGAGTGAGTTTCTCTTGGTCAATGTACGCCTTTATAGCATCCATTAGCAGAGAACGGAGCTTGAGGTTAGCCGCTTCTTCGGGGCTGTCCGCAATCGCATCCCAGACGCTCTGGTAGGTGTGAATCTCCACTGGCTATCTTCTCTATCTTGACTTGGCCGCCCCGTTTCATAGCCCAAGCTCTTCGCAAACGCGCTGCTGGAGATCGTTAGGGTCAATGCGTTCTTGTTTGACCGCCTCCCCCAAGAGACTCTTGACACGCGCTTTTCTAAGCCGAAGGTATTGTTCTTCTTTTAGGGCGGTAACAATGCGCTGAGCGACTTTTCCGAGGCGAATGTAATCCAGTCGGCACACGTCAACATGTAGTTCGGCCAACTCAAGGACGGGGGTTCGTCCCTTGGTATCTTGCAAAGTTTGACCGTCGTTCTGTAGGTCATCGGCGGCCAACCAAACAACATCAATTTTATCGACGCGAGTGCCCACAGCGGATAGTGCCAGTACGGCCTCGTTGATTTCTATTTCCTCCGCGTCGCCGCATCTCCAGAATGAAAGCTTGTTGTCTTGCGTTCGCAGGTCCGCAGTCACGGCATCTGCCGGAATCTCGCCCACTTCTAACTCGCTTTTTTTCGACCACTTCGCAAGCGAGATCTTACGGGCCAGAAACACAGGCTATTCCCCCAAATCGCTTATGACATTCTCGATGTACTCCCGAAGCCACGGCTCGGCTTCGCGATGTGCTTTCATAACGTCCACCAAGCTCCGATCCCCCCAAGATTCTGCTGCCTGCACCGCGGCATCTCTAATCTCTACATCGTCCATATCCAACCCAGCCTTTACGAGTTCGGCACGCCATGAATCTGTCCCCGGAAGCGTTTGACGCCCCAAGCAACACAGAACTGATGCCGCAAAACTCGGTCGCTCAGCGTCCAAAGAAAAAGTCCTAAACCAATCGAGGATGGACTTATCTTCCATGGATCGCAATGCTTCTCCAATAATCTCCTCGGCTGGATGGGACATTCCGTCTTCAAGAGGATCGGCTACAAAGGCCATCCACAGCCTATTTGCGAGCCGTTCTCGCTCCCGATCCTCGACAAGAGCTTTTTGAGCTGCTGCCGCCTCTAAGCTATCCTTTTCTTCGCTTGGCCGTATATCAAAAAGAGTTCGCCCATCCGCCTCTATGGACGGGCTTTTGTAGCTCTGACGCTGTCGCATGGTTTCTTTCCCTCAAACTGCTCGTGATTGTAAGGAACGATAGCGCGGCGGCTTCTGCATGTCCTATTCAAGCTGAAGCCACATCAAGGGAAATATACGAGAAAAGAGACACAAACCCCACACACCCTACCCCTCCACCGGCTCTAGCCCAAGCAACACCAACAGCCAAGTGTTGTGCCAGTAGGCGCTGTTGATATAGGGATTCTCCGCCGACGGCCAGTTCTTCCAATAGGTCTGGTTGTGCGGGATGCGGTGATACCACTGTACAATGGGAATGGAGGGCAGCTCGGCCAGCCAGATTTCCATAGCCTCGCGAAAGAGCGTTTGCAGCGCCGGGTCGTCGGGCGCGGTCTGCCCCATCTGATCAACCAGCGCGTCAAACTCCGGATTCGACCAGCGCCAGAACCGCTCGGAGTGCGTGCCAGTGGGCCGGACGAAGCGGCTGTGGTAGAGCCGCAACGTGAAGTACGGATCGCGCACGCTCGCGCCATTGCCCATCAAGAAGGCCCGCGCCGCACCCTGCGCCATCCGCGAAAACGCATCGGGCGTCATGCGAAAGTCCGCGTCAAAACCCGCCCGCTCCAACTGCGCCACCAAGACCGGCGCTAAGTCTGTAAAAATATCGAAAATGTCGATGACGATCTTGAGCCGCTCGCCCTCTTTGGTCCAGAAGCCCTCGGCGTCCTTACTCCACCCCTTGCGCTCCATAATCGCCGCAGCCTTGGCCGGATCGTGAACGCCGATCTCGTACTTCTCCACCAAGTCTTGAATCGTATCGGTGTATTGGCGGATGGGCGGGAAGTCCGGCAGCGGCAGATGCGATTTGGTCCCAGCTCCCTGCCAGCCAATGGCCACCAATTGGTCGCGGTCAATGGCATAGTTGATGGCGCGGCGGATCTCCGGGTCGTCAAACGGCGGCTCCAAATTGTTGAACCCCAAGCACACCGGCCACCAGTCGAGATACCCGAGCGGCAACTCGCGCCCGGTCCAAGTAGAGACCTTGGGATTGGCGTCGAGGATCGATTGGATGTTCGGCGGCCGGATGTCGAGGCAGGTGTCCATAGCGTTGGAGATCAAGTTCTGCACCCGCTTGGTCTCCTCCATGTGCGTCAGGTAAATGATGCGCTCCACGGCCGGCGGCTGGTGAAAGCCCGTCTTCTGCGCCCACCACCCAGGTCGCAAATCCCACACCCGCTGCGCAGGTACGGAAATGAAGATCTCGTACGGGCCGCTAGCCACGGGCCAGCCCTTTTCTTGGTCGAAATTGCTGAACGTCTGCGGATCTTGGCCCTCCCAAATGTGCTTGGGTACAATGGGGACGCCGTTGTCGAAGTTGTTGGTGAAGTAGCTGAAGACAAAGCGCGGATTGGGCTTGGTCAGCGCGATTTTAGCCGTGTGATCGTCGGTCGTCACAGCGCTCTTTACCCACGTCTGCATGTCGGTGGAAAAAGACAGATGCGGCGCGTTGTCCTTGAGCATGTTGATCGTAAAGACCAAGTCGTGCGCCGTCCACGGCTGCCCATCGCTCCACTCGACCCCCTCGCGGATGTGGATGGAGACCTCGGTGTAGTCTTCGTTGTACTCGTGCCCAGTGGCGATCCAGGGGATGATGTTGTCGGCTTGTGGACTGTAGGCGTTGTAGAAGTACAGCGGCTCGTACTGGAAGTTCCAACCTGTCTTGGAAACGCCAGTCAGCAAAAACGGATTAAACGAGTTGTAGTCCTTGATCTGCCCGCTACAGTCCTGCAAGCTGGAACAATCCATGACCAAGGTGCGGCTCCGAGGCACATTCTTGTGCCCTCCTTCTCCGCAGCCGACCAATAGTACACCCACTAAGCACAACAACAGACCCTGCATGACATTTCTCCGGAAAATTATTTCTGCGCGTCGGCTGCTGCCGAGAACACTTCGTTTAGATCGCCGCTTTCCAGCACCGGCGACTCAGCGTGCAGAAAACAAGCCACCGCCCGCTCGGCTTCTGGCCGATAAAACGGCGGCGCGGCCGCACACTGGGCCATGGCTTGGGGACAGCGCAGCACGTAGCGGCAGCCGGCAGCCGCCTCCTCGGCCTCTATAGCCTCTATATCGACCACTTCTTTTTCTTCCACTGCTTCGTCGATCCACTCGCGCCCCGGCTCGGGTACTGGAATCGAGTGAATTAGCTCGCGCGTATAGGGGTGCTGCGGATCCTTGATCACCTTCTCAGTGTGGCCAGCCTCGGCCACAGCCCCGTGAAACAGGACGACGATGTTCTCGCTGACTTGGTACGCGGTCGTCAGGTCGTGGGTGATGTAGATGAAGGAAATGCCGAAATCGCGATGCAGCGCGTGCAAGGTGGAGAGAATGGTTGCGCGGAGCGAGGCGTCCACCATGGACACCGGCTCGTCGGCGATGATCAACTTGGGCTTGAGCAACAGCGCGCGCGCAATGGTGATGCGCTGGCGCTGCCCCCCCGAAAGCTGGTGCGGGTAACGGCCCAGCGTTTCCTCGGGCCGCAGCCCGACCGCGCGCAGGGCCTCGCGTATCTTGTCGTACGCATCGGCCTTGGACTCGGCCAATCCGAACTTCCGCACCGGCGTCGTCAGGATGTGATCGATCTTGTAGAAGGGATTGTACACCTCAAAGGGATCTTGAAAGATCGCCTGCACGTCCTTGCGGAATTGCCGCCGTTCCTCCTTTTGTAAGTCGTGGACATCGCGGCCTTGGTAGAGCACCTCGCCGGCACTGGGATTGAGTACCCCGAGCAACATGCGGGCGATCGTGGTCTTGCCGCTGCCCGACTCGCCGGCAATCGTGGTAAAGGAGGGCCTATCGGCGTCAATCGACAGGGAAAATTCGCTGACGGCTATAGTCTCGGTACTGGGGCCGAAGCGCTGGCCGCCGCTGCGGAAGACCTTGCGCAGGTGGCGCGCCTCAAGAAGCGGGGGCATCTGCGTCCTCCTCGTGCAACAAACACGACGCTAAGTGGTCGGGGGCGACCGTTTTCAAGGTGGGTATGCGCTGGCTGCACTGGGACATGGCCTGGGGGCAGCGCGGATGGAAAAGGCAGCCCGACGGCGGCTCCAACAATGACAGCGCGACCCCGGGAATGCCCTTGAACTCGCCCCTGGCCTCAAACGAGGGAATGCTAGAAATCAGGAGCTGAGTGTAGGGGTGTTGCGGATTGTGAAAAATCTCCTCGACCCGGCCCACCTCGACCAACTTGCCGCCGTACATGATGCCCACGCGCTCGGCAAACTGCGCCATCAAGCCCATGTCGTGGCCCACCAAGAGCACGGTGGCGTTGAGCTGGTGCTGTAGCTGGCGCAAGGTCTGCATGATTTGCCGCTGCACGACCACGTCGAGGGCAGAGGTCGGTTCGTCGGCCAAGATGAGCTGCGGGTTGAGCGAGATGGCCTGGGCGATGCAGGCCCGTTGCTTCATGCCGCCGCTCAATTCGTGAGGGAACAGACGGGCCACTTCCGGCTTCAGCCCAACCCTGCCTAACAGTTCGATCGCGCGCTCCATTTGCGCGGCCTTGGGCGGCGGTTGCTCTTCAACCGCGTGCTCGCGCATCGTCAGCATCAGTTGATCCCCGATCCTCATCACCGGATTGAGCGAGTTCATCGCGCCCTGCGGCACCATGGCGACCCGCTTGAGCCGGGCCTGCCGCACTTGCTCGCGGTTGAGCTGGATCAGGTCGGTCCCATCGTCTAAGGTCGCCTTGCCACCGGCGATGAGGCCCGGCGTCTTAATCATCCGCAACAGGGCCAAAATCAACGTGGTCTTGCCGCTGCCGGATTCGCCGACGAGGCCAAAGCGCTCGCCTTTGTACAGGGTCAGATCGACCTTGTTGACGGCGCGGGCAATGCCGCGCCGGGTCTCAAAGTGGACCTCCAAGCCGCGGATGTCCAGCAGGACCTCTTTGTCGGCCTTGCTCATACGGCCTTGCGCTGTTTGGGGTTGGCCAGCTCGTCTAAGCCAGCCGCAGTCATCAACAAGCCGACGAAGATCACGCCGATGAAGAAGATGGGGATCGCCCACCACCACCACATGCCACGAATGAGCGCGCTGAAC
Source organism: Gemmatimonadota bacterium (assembly GCA_028875335.1). The sequence goes on along the minus strand of JAPPEF010000327.1, from coordinate 47,911 downwards.
GTAATAGCCCAATAAATGGTCATGCCGACCGTTGGATCGTTCTGCGGCCCCAAGCCGAGCGCCTCTAGGCCAATCGACGAGAGAATGGCCCAGTTGACGGCATTGGTAAAATTGGCCGCAAGGTAGGGCAGCAGATTGGGGAAAAGCTCCTTCCAGATGATCTCGCCGTTGCTCATGCCATTGAGCTTGGCCATCTGCACGTACGCTCGCTCGCGCATCGTCAAAACCTGCGAGCGAATCGTCCGCGTGGGCCACATCCACGCCAGCGAAGCCACCACCAAGGCCATGATATTGACGCTGATTTCCTCGCGGATCGTCGAGGCAATGGAGACCAGCACCACGAGGCCGGGCACAGTCAGCAGCGTATCCACGAGGCCGCGAATGACCGTGTCGATCTTGCCGCCCATATAGCCGCTCGTAAAGCCGAGAAAAATGCCCAACCCGAGCCCTACTGTGCCAGCCAACAGACCAATCCGCATAGTCAGCGGCACCCCCACCACCATCACGGCGAGGAGATCACGGCCGGAGTCGTCGGTGCCAAAGGGATGCTCCAGCGAGGGCGCTTGCCGCGGCGGCGTGGCCAGTGGCTGTGCCTTCGAGGTATCGACGAAGATCGGCCCCAAGACGCCAAAGAGCACCACCAACAGGATCATGCACAGGCCGGCCGCGAGCATTGGGCTTTCGCGCAAGTAGTAGAGAATTTGGTCTAAGCGGTGCATGGCTAGTGGTGTCGGCTGTGGGAAATGCGCGGGTCGAGCAGCGGATAGAAGAAGTCCATTAGCATGGTCACCAAGCCGATGGACATAATGAGAATCAGCACCACGCCGTTAATAACCGTATAATCCGAGGCCTGAATGGCCTGAAAGAGCACTGTGCCGATCCCCGGATAGGCGAAAATTACCTCGACGATAACTTGGCCGGCGACCACGTTGGCCAGCGACAGTCCCAGCGCCGTAAGCTGCGGCAGCAGGGCGTTGCGCAGGCCGAAGCGGAAAAAGATCGTGCGGTTGCGCAGGCCATTGGCCTCGGCCAGCGTGATATAATCCTCGCCCGAGGTCGTGACCATCATCCCCCGCATCCCCAGGGCCCAGAAGCCGACCTGCTGCAAGACAATGGCCAGCGCCGGCAAAATCGAATGGTGCAACACATCGAGGACAAAGGTGAGATTGAAGATCGCCAACATGCCGGGCGAGTACCCGCCCGACAGCGGAAAGAGGTTCAGCTTGAGGCCCAATATGTAGAGTACGATCAACCCCAATAGATAAGGAGGTATCGCCGACATGGTCATCATCGGCACCGCCAAGTTGCGCATAAAGCGCGGTGCCGACGGCCAAGCCGCCAGCGCCCCCAAGAGCGTGCCCAAGGCAAACCCGATCAGCACCGAAATGATCATCAGCCCAATGGTCCACGGGATGGCATTGCCGATGATCTGCCCGACGCGGGCCGGATAGTTGGCCAGCGAATAGCCCAAGTCGAGCGTAAAGGTGTCGCTGAGAAAGTTGAAGTATTGGACGTGGAGCGGTTTGTCGAGGCCGAACTTGGCTTGATAGGCCTTTACCATGGCTTCAATGCCGTCTTGGCGCAATCCTCCACTAGCCGCGAGTTGGCCGAGCTTCTCGCGAATGGGATCGCGGCCCGTACCCAGCCGTGGCACAAAGAAGTTCACGCTCGCCGCTGCCCATACTACAATCAGGAAAAGGGCGACCCTTTTGACGACAAAATTCCAAGACATGAGTTATATACAGGTGAATTTGAAAAGACGTTAAAACTAGGGAATAAAAATCGCCGCGTCAATCGTCCCCACCCTTTACCACCACCACCTCATCCACCGGCAGATCCTCCAACCGCGTCACCGCGCCATCGGGCCACCGCACCTCCACGCGCTCCACGCGCTCGGCTTGGCCCAAGCCAAAGTGCAGGCGCGCGTCGCCGTGACCTAAGTAGCCCGCCGCCCCGCCGACTGACCTTACCTGCGTCCGCCCGCCTGCCGTTAGTCGCACCCAAGTGCCGACGACTTCCGGATCGATTTGCACCACCAGATAGTGACCGGCGTGCGTCTCATTGCGCAAGAGCGTTGGGCTGTCGTCGATATTGGTCGTCAACAGATCGACATCGCCATCTTGGTCGTAGTCGCCGCTGATAGTCGCGCGGCTCGACTTTTGCACCTCTAGCCCAGGGCCACCCCCTTCCACTGCAGAGAACGCGCCCGATCCCTCGTTGGCGAAAAGCTGGTTGCGCTGGGCGTATGTGCCCCCGGCGCTGGCGTGATCGACTTGGGGATAGATGTGGCCATTGGCTACGAATAAGTCCAAGTCGCCGTCGAAGTCAAAGTCGAAAAAGCGCGTGCCCCACCCGAGATAGCCCACGGTCGAGGCCGCCAAGCCGCGCTCGGCAGTAGCGTCAATGAAGGTCCCGCCGCCCGAGTTCAAATAGAGCGTATTGGTCTCGCCGTAGAAATTGGTCACATACAGGTCTAGATCGCCGTCGCCATCGCAATCGCCCGCATCCACGCCCATGCTCGCCTCAAGCTCGCCATCGCCGTTGTACGCCACGCCGGCCTGCAAGCCTATGTCGTCCAAGCGACCGCCGTCGTTGCGGAACAGCACATTGGGCGTCTCATCGTTGGCCACGAATAGGTCCAAGTCGCCATCGAGGTCAAAGTCTGCGGGCATTACTCCCAAACCATAGTGGAAATTGGCCGTAGCCACACCGGACGCGACTGTAACATCGGTAAAAACCTCACCATCGTTGCGGTAAAGCCGGTCTCGCCCGCCTTCCATGCCCTGCGGACCGCAAAAGACCCGTAGCCCTCCCAGATAGACACAGGGATCCTCCAGTTCCGGGTCTTGCAGCACCGGCTCGATATCGAAGACCACGTAGTTGGCAACGTAGAGGTCGAGGTCGCCGTCTTGATCGTAGTCGAAAAACGCCGCGCTCGCGCTGAAGTCATCGCCGGCAACCCCAGCCTGCGCTGTGACCGAGGTAAAGGTGCCATCCCCGCGATTGCGATAGAGCGCGTTGGCTCCGTAGTTGGTCACATAGAGATCGCGTTGCCCGTCGCCGTCGTAATCCCCCACAGCCACCCCCATGCCCCAACCGCGATCTTCGACGCCAACTACAACCGCCACAAAGGCTCCACCGTCGTTGCGATAGAGCACATTGCCCGGCCCTGCACCATAGTTGGCATAAGTCGAGCCATCCACTACATAGAGATCGAGATCGCCGTCGCCATCGTAGTCGAAAAACGCCGCGCCGCTGCCAGTGGATTCGAGGATGAAGCGCTTGTGCGGGCTGCCGCTGACGGTGGGATGGTCCAGACCAGCTTCTCGCGTCGCATCCACGAAGAAAGGACCGGCCTGAGCGCTGACACCAACGAGCAGGAGGACAAAAATTAGCGCGGGCATTTAGCGGGCGCAGCGGAAGCCTATGGTGTTGCCCTTGATGTACGAATGCGAGTCCTTGGTGTTGGTCCGCTTGTTGCACTGGGTCAAGGTAGGGCCGTTGACCCACGATCCTCCGTGCAGGAACTGCATTTTCTCGCCTCCCTGCGTCCATTCCCACACATTGCCGCCCATATCCAAGAGTCCAAAGGGGCTAGCTCCACTCGGAAAGGCCCCCACCGGCGCAGTCCGCCCATAGCCGTCCTTATCCCCGAAGATATTGGCGCGGCCCTCCTCAAAATCTCCTCCCCACGGGTACTTTAGCTTTTCGGTACCGGCACAAGCGAAGTACCATTCCTCCTGCGTCGGTAGGCGCTTGCCCGCCCACTGGCAATAGGCTATTGCTCCGTACCACGACACCTCGATAACCGGATGCCGCGCAAATCCTTCTTTGACCTTGTACACGCCGTCTTCTTCTACCAATGCCGTATATCGACTCCCCAGTTCCACCCAGTACATGCCCTCCACCTTGGCGTTTCCCTTCTCGGTCAGAAAAGCTGCGTACTCCTCGTTAGTCACCTCGTACTTATCTATGTAAAACCCGCGATTTTCCCCCTCGATCTTTACCATCTCCCCACCCTTGAGGGAGTCGGCCACGGCTTGGCCCTCCTGAGCTAAAGCCGAGGCCGCAACAACAACACACAGCGCGATTCCGCAAAACACCTGCATCATTTCTGCTCCTGTCCATCCAGCGCGTATTCCCGCACCATTTTGGCAAATCCATCCTCGGCAAAACTCGGTCCAATTCGCACCCCATCTCCGGCCACGGACGCCTTTACCTCGTCCTTTGCATTCCCCAACAACACCCCGATTCCCGCCGCGCGCAACATGGGCAAGTCGTTGTCCGCATCCCCTACCGCCAAGACGCGATCCGTACTCCCTCCTATCCGCTCGGTTAGCGTCCGCAGGGCCACGCCCTTATTCACGCCCCGACGCATAAATTCCACCCGATCGGGAATCGCCCACGCTATATAGACCCGATCTCCGCACAGCGCCTTGATATCGGCGATGTGCTGCTCCCGCCGCGCCGGATCTACCTCCAGCATGAGCTTGGGCGGTACGCCCAACTCGCCGCTCTGGCAACGCGCGTACAAATCGACGTCGAGCACCATGCCCGGCCCTCTGAGCGCTTCGAGGTGATCTATGGGCCGGACGTGCCGGTACTCCTCGGCGATCCCCGAGTCCGTCCGTTCGAATAGACAGTACATCAAGTTTAGCCCCTCGGCGCGCCCGTATTCGACTATTTGGGCAAAGGACTCCTCGTCCAATCGCTCCTCGTGCAGCACCTCTCGCTCCGCTCCTTCTCCCGGCCCGAGAATCACCGAGCCATTATAGCCAGCCATGTAAAGTGCCCGCGCCAGTGTTGGATGAGACTCAAAAGGGTGTTGGATGCGCAGGATGCTGCGCCCAGTGACGCTGGCTATGGGGATGCCACGCACAATCAGTTCCTCGAGCATCTCCGCAGCCGAAGCTGCCAGCCGCCCTTCTGCGTCGAGTATTGTACCGTCGAGGTCAAAAGCCACTAAGTCGGTCATCATTCCTCCTGTTGTAAAGTTTGCAAACGCGAGCGCGCGTGGGTCAGCCGCTGCGCCTCGCTCGCGTCGCCTTCTGCCAAAGATGCGTACGCACGCCATTCGGCCCGCGCTTGGGCGGGGTCTAAGCGTTCGTAGGTCGAGGCGAGGTGAAAGCGCCACAGCGCCCGCTCGGGTTCGAGCCGCACGGCCTCCTCGCCGGCCTGCACAGCCGCGGCGAGCAGGCCCAACTGCCGATAGACATCGCCCAAGGACGCGAAAAGTTCGGCGTGTTGCGGATGTGCTACCGTGGCTTCTTTGAATACCTGTACGGCTGCCCGCAATCGCCGCTGATGCACGTATAGCCCACCTAACTTCAAAGCCGCATCCCCTTCCGCACCGCCCAACGCGACCGCCGCTTTAAACGCCTCTTCCGCTGCGTCGAGCGCGCCCATGCGACTGTGGACGATGCCGATACTCACTTGAACCGCGGCATCGCCGGGCTGTCGGTTGGACAACTCGACAAACGCAGTGAGTGCCGAGTCCAGCCGCCCCTCCGCGCTGTGGATCAAACCGAGATAGCGATAAACCGGGTACAGGTCGGGATCGGCTGCCCGCGCCTGTTCAAACTGCGCCAGTGCCCCTACGCCATCCCCTTCTTCCCAGAGCAGCCGCCCCAGTTCGTAGTGTAAGACAGCTTCCTCACCATCCCCATCGCGTGCGGCCAAACCCTCGACGAGCGCGGCGCGGGCCAGTTCCCGTTGCCCCGCCTCTCTGTATAGCGCAGCGAGGTCGGCCCGGATCCCCGTGTCGTTGGGCGCACTAGCAAGTGCCTGCTCCATCAGAGCACGAGCCTCCTCGTCCCGCCCCAACCGCACCTCTACTCGCGCTAGTTGGTAGCGCACCTCCGCCTGCGCGGCCACAAGCTGTAGGGATGCGCGATAGGCCGCCTGCGCCGCGTGGAGATTCTCTTGCAAGTGGCCGAGTGCCTGATAGGCGTGGCCCAACCGCGCGTAAATCAGCGCCGACTTTTCGCCTCGGCGCACGGCGTCCTGATAGGCGCGCAGCGCCCCGCTATAGCGTCCTTGAGCAGCTAGACTAAGTCCTAGTTCGGCATAAGCTCGCCCGTCGTCGGGGCGCGCCTCCACTAGGCTGCGGTAGAGCGCGGTCGCGTCTTCGTACGCACCGCGCGCCACGTAGAGCGCAGCCAAGGTAAAGGTCGCCTCGTGCAGCGCAGGATCGAGTGCACGTGCCTGCGCTGCTAGGCGTTCGGCCTGTGCCAACTCGGCCTGGCTCAAGTTCCGCAGCGGTCGGCCGCCGATCAGCTCCTGCGCTTGGCGGTACGCGGTCGGCGCATCCGGCTCGGCGCACCCAGCCAACAACAGCGCGATGGCTGTCAACCCTCTCACCGCGTCTCCCCCTCCCTGAGCAACAAGTGCTGGTCGGCCTCAATGTCCCGATACACATCGACCTGCCCGCTGGGCCACGCCACCTCGATGCGGTCGGCCCGCACTCGTTGCCCCATACCAAATTCCAACTCCAAGCTGTTGCTGTTGCCGAAGCTGTATCCAGAAGCTACTTCTGCAAACTGCACCAGATCGCCGGAATGCACCCACACCTTGGCACCAATCCCGTCGCGATTGCTCTCGACCCCTTCCAATTCCAGCACCAAGTAGTGATTGCCAAAGCCCTCGCTGCGGTAGAAAGCATTGGGCCACTGATCGCCGGGTTGGGCGCCGCCTACAGGCGCATACAGGTCGAGATCGCCATCGCGGTCGTAGTCGGCAAAGGTCACGCCGTGCGATTTGCCCAAGTGCCCCAGCCCGGCGGCTTCTGTCGCATCGACGAAAGTGCCATTGCCTCGATTGCGGAAAAGCACATCCGGCTCGCGCCGGCCCATCTGCGGCCCGCCGTTGCCGAGGTAGATATCTACCCAGCCATCGTTATCCACATCGCCGGGAACGCCGCTCATCGTGCCCAGCGCTCGCCCCAGCCCGGCGGCTTCCGTCACATCGGCAAAGGTACCGTCGCCCCGATTGCGGAAAAGTACTGGTCGGTCGCGCTCGCTCGTCGATTTTCCAGCGACTCGATCGGCCAGCACCACCGGGTACTGGCTCCAGTTGCCCACGAAGATGTCCAGCGCACCGTCGTTGTCGTAATCGAGGACAAACGTTATAAAGCCATCGATGTACTCAGCACCTACGCCGGCCGCAGCCGTCTGATCGGCAAACGCACCGTCGCCTTGGTTGCGAAAAAGCACATTCGGCTCGGTGAAATTGCACACGTACAGATCAGGCCAGCCATCGCCGTCAAAGTCGCCCCACGCCGTGCTCAACGCCTGCCCCTTGTGCGCCACCCCAGCAGCTTCTGCCACATCGGCAAAGGTCCCGTCGCCTTGGTTGCGATAGAGTACATTGGTCGAGTCCCCGGTCGCGCCCGTGCCATTGGCCACGTAGATGTCGAGATAGCCATCGCGATCAAAATCGCTCCACGCCGCGCAAAAGCTCGACCCCGGATCGCCGGTACCCGACACTTCTGTCACATCGACGAAGACGCCCCGACCATCGTTTTGGAAAAGCGCATTCACGCCGCCGCCAAACCACCCATCGCGCGTTACGTACACATCAGCGTCCCCGTCGTTGTCGTAGTCGGCCGTCTGCACTCCGATCCCGCCCTCGGGTAGTACCAATTCAGCGGCCTGCGTCTGATCGGCAAAGCGCACGCCATCGTTGCGGAAGTACGCCAACTCGGGGTGGCCGATGACGATCAAGTCGAGATCGCCGTCCTCGTCGTAGTCGGCCCAAGCGCTGGCACGGCCACCGTCGAATTTATCGACCCCGGCCTCGGTGCTGATCTCGCTAAACCGCCCGCTAATGCCTCCCTGCGGCACGGCATCGGCAAATTCCCCGGTCGCCGACCGCCCCAATGCCTCCTGCAACCACTTCCGGTGCCAGCGCAACTCCAGCGGCTCGGGATGCAACGCCACGGCCTGTTGCAAGATCGAATCAGCGCGGGCGTAATCCTCCTGCCACAGCGCGGCAACCGCCGCCCAGTACAGCGATTCATATCCCTCGGGATCGACGGCCAGCGCCCGCTGCAAATAGTTTTCCGCCTGCTCAAACTGCCCCTCTTCCAGCGCCTCTTTCCCCCGTCCCAAAAACGTCTCCAACACCAAAGACCGCGCCGCTGTTAATTCAGGGTCCAGGCTCGCCGCCTGTTCCAGCAACCCCACGCCTTCTTCTATCCGCCCCTGCACGAGCCGCACTCTCCCTAGCTGCCAGTAGCCCTCGGCGGCCTCGGGTTCCAGCCGAACGCAATGAGCAAAGGCGCGCTCGGCCGCCCTGAGCCGGTAGCGCTCCAGCAAGTCCAATCCCCGGTGGTACGACTGGCGGAACGCCTCGGAGCGGCCAGTCGGCTCTTGGCAGCCGCTTAGGACGAGGATAGAAAGGGTAATGACCAGAAGAATTCTCATAGCAGAAACAACATCCGCCGTCTTTTGCCTGCTGTCAATTTCTAGTACGTTGTTACGTCTCTTTTGACATCTCTCACCAATAGAAGGAGCACCCATAATGAGATGGACCCTCTTCCTCGTCGCTTCCCTCTGGACGGCCTCGCATAGCACGGCCGAAGACCGCCCTCGCCTCGTACTCGACGGCCAAGCAGCCATGCTAGTCGTCGATTTAGGCGGCGGCTCCATTTCCGACTTCCACCTCAAAAGCAATCCGCTCAACCCCCTGCAATGGGACTCTTGGTCTTTCGGCGATACCCCCGACCAAGCGCCGCCCATAGAGCCGCGCTCCATGGGGCATTTCCTCTGCCTCGACCGCTGGGGACCAGCCACCGAAGCCGAGGAGACTCACGGCATGGGCTGGCACGGCGAGGCCACGCGCGTGTGGTGGACCGTAGATGAGGACGTCCGCACAGAAGACGGTCACCTCGTGGCCCAAATGTCAGCCGAACTGCCCTTGGCCAGCCTCAAGGTCGTGCGCTCAATTCGCATAGCTCAGGATCAGGCCGTCTTTGCGGTCGCCGAGGCCGTTACCAATACCCGCCACTTGGGCCGCGTGTACAACATCGTCCAGCATCCGACCATTGGTCCGCCCTTTTTGGATGAGAGCACCCGCGTTGATGCCAACGGCACGCGCGGCTTTATGCAGGAAACGCCCATGCCAAAGCCCGAAGACCCAGAGGTGCGCTGGCCCTCCGCACTCAAAAAGGACGGTACCGAGGTCGATATTCGCTATTTGACGGATGACGCCTCTCCAGCAGTCGTTTCGTACATAATCGAGGAAGAATACGGTTGGACCACAGCCATCAACGCCAGCAAAGGACTCCTTATTGGCTACATCTGGCCGGAGGAGGAATACCCTTGGTTCGACGCTTGGCGGCACGTCCGCGACGGCAAGCCCTTTGCCCGCGGCTTGGAGTTCGGCACTACGGGCCTACACCAACCTAGCCCGGTGTTGTTGGAAAAGGGCCAGATTTTCGGCCGCTACCTCTTTCACTACATCGACGCCGACGAGACCCAAGTTTTCACCTACGCCAACTTTCTCATGGAGATTCCCTCCGACTTCGCCGGCGTTTCTGATGTCGAATACGCCGAGGGACAGCTCGTGGTGCGCGAGGACGGCGGTCAGGGCCGAGAACTGACTATGGAAGCGGGCGAGCTTTTTGCGTGGTGAAGAGATAGTTGAATCCGCCATCCGCGAAGGACAATTCGCCCTCTATCCTCAAGGCTGCAACGAAAAACGCCTCCTCGACGCCATGCTCTTAGCGGTACCGAAGTGAAAGGAATGAGATGAAACCAACAGGGATTGAATACGTCCGCATCCAGGGCTTCCGCTCCTTGAAGGATGTTGAGCTTTCGGGACTGCCTAGAGTGGCTGTTTTGATAGGTGCCAATGGCTCGGGCAAGTCCAATTTCATTCGCTTCTTTGAAATGCTGAGCTGGATGCTCGGGCCTCGCAGACTCGCCGAGTTCGTCGCTAGCCGAGGAGGGGCCGATGACCAATTACATGGCGGCAACCGACGCACGCCACGCATAGAGGCAGAGGTTAGATTGCGAACTGATGAAGGCCGTAACGACTATCGATTCATGCTTTCCCGTGCTCAACCCGATCATTTCATATTCTCGGAGGAGGCATTCCGATTCGACGATCCCAACGATCTCCATCCCACGACAAACTGGTATTACCTCGGAAGTGGCCATTTGGAAGCAAAGATCGTCGAAGCCGCACACCCCCCCTCGCCTTCGGCTCACTACTCCCTCGACTGGCCCGAAGCCAATCCACTTGTCGCCGAGCGCATTGTCAATAGACTGCGGAAGTGCTCAGTATATCAATTCCACGATACATCTGATGAATCGAACTTCAAAAAAAGATGGGATGCTGAGGACAACAACTACCTTCTTAGCCACGGGGGCAACTTGGCTGCCGTGCTGCTCCGATTGAAGCAGGAAGACATCAAGCGATATGAGTTGATCTGCCAGCATATCAGTCGAATCTTGCCGGTCTTCGACCGTTTTCAGACCGAGGAGAGCTACGGAAAAGTATTGCTGAGATGGAAAGCCAAGTGGACGGATAAGACCTTCAGCGCACACCTCACGTCCGACGGTTCGCTACGCTTCTTCGCCCTCGTCACTCTGCTCAATCTGCCGCCGGAGATGTTGCCCGACGTACTCCTGTTAGACGAACCGGAACTGGGCTTGCATCCGGCAGCCATCTCCTTGATCGGGGGCATGATAAAGTCTCTCGCCGAGAAAAGGCAAGTCATTGTGGCAACGCAATCGCCCTTGCTAGTTGATGCATTCGATCTCGACGAGATTTTCGTGTTAGAGCTACAGGACGGTCGTACTGAGTTTCGCAAACTATCCCCAGATGACTATCAGGTATGGCTCGACGACAACTTCACATCGGGTGAACTTTGGCAGAAAAACCTGCTCGGAGGACGCCCGTGATCCGACTGGCCATATCGGTGGAGGGCTACACCGAAGAAGAATTCGTCAAAGATTTTCTCGCGAATCACTTACGGGAAAGAGGAGTCGAACCGACACCGATTCGACTTGGCAGCGCCCACGGCAGATCTGCCGGCGGGAATGTTTCGATGGAGCGACTCGTGCGGGACATGTCCCTTTTACGTCATTCCTTCAATGCCGTGACATCGCTTGTTGACTTCTATGGGTTTCGTCGCAAAGGGGACAAAACAGTCGATGAGTTGGAGGAAGACCTTCGCCAGAAACTAGGTCACCCATGGTATCCAGAAAAGGTAATCCCATATGTCCAACGACATGAGTTTGAGGGACTGTTGTTCTCGGATGTAAGCGTTTTTGCAGGCTTGATTGAGGCACCGGACGGATCGGTGGAAGCCCTGCAAAACATCCGTTCACAGTTCCAGACGCCTGAAGACATCAATGACAATAAGGACACGGCTCCGAGCAAACGAATTAAGAAGGTGCTACCCCAGTACAATAAGGAAGTTAATGCCCCCCTTCTAGCAGTGGAGATAGGCTTGGACAAGATTCGCACTGAATGCCCTCGGTTCAATGACTGGGTAACGAGCTTGGAATCGCTGGGGAGCTGAGATTGAACCACCGCGTAGATAACCGATCAAAGAGAGGTACAGCATGGCCCTTGACCCTTGGTATAAAATCGTAACGCTCCGGCTACGTCAGGTTCTCGACGATCTCGAACTGAAGGAGCAGGTCCGCGTCGAACGTTTATAGCTCCCGTCCTACCCTTCCTCCCGCGCCACCTTCCCCTTGACGACCCACTCGGCCAGCACCGGCCACAGGGCGTGGACCACGGCCAGTAGCCTGAGCCGCCTCGGAACGTAAAGCTGCCGCCGCCGCTTCAGCATTCCGCGCACAATCACCTGCGCCGCCGCTTCTAAACTCACCGCTCCCGCCCGATGTTCGCGCGATGCATCGCCCAACGCCTTCCCGTCTTTCCCCAGCGCACGTTGCCGCAACTCCGTCCCCTTGAGCCAGTGCAAGAGCACGGTCATCACCTCCACCCCACTCTCGGCCACCTCCATCCGCAAAGCATCGCAAAACCCCTGTAGCGCGTGTTTGGACGCCGAGTACCCTGTGTGCAGCGGCACCCCCACCTGCCCCTGAATGGACGAAATGACCACGAATAGGCCCTTGCTTTCTTTCAGATGCGACAGCGCCGGGTGCACGCAGTGCACGGCCCCCAAGTAATTCACTTCCATCAGCGTGCGGAATAATGTTACATCCTCGATCGCGGCAAACGCGGTCCACATGCTGACGCCGGCGTTGGCGACCAAGTAATCTATGTGCCCAAAGCGCTCGATCGCGGCCTCCACCAGCCGCTTGCCATCCTCGGCTATGGCGACATTCCCGACGACAGTCAGCACCTCGCTCCCCAGCTGCTCGCACTCTTGGGCAACGGCCCCCAACCGCTCGGCATTCCGCGCTAAGAGAACCAGCCGCGCTCCCTGCTGGGCACACTCCACCGCCAACGTCGCGCCCAAGCCCGCAGAAGCACCAGTAATAACGACGGTCTTATTGCTCAGGCTTCCGGCACGCACTCCCAAAAATCCCATTCTGAATGCCGAAAATATTCTGGGGATCCAGCGCTTCTTTCGTCTTGCGCAGGACCTCGATGCTGTTGTCACTCTGGATGTGCTGGACAAAGCTCTGCCGAATTTTGCCGGCCCTATGGGTGAAGGGACAGCTCCTGGGCCGCTGCGTATGTCAGCCGCGCCAGCTCGGCCGGCGATTCACCCCGGCGAGGAGTGGCCACCTCGAAGGTCCAGAAACCGCGGTAGCCGACCTCTCGCAGGGCCTCGCGGATCGCCTCCCAGTCGAGGTCCCCCTGCAGCGGGGCCCAGTGGTTGTCCTGCGGGTTCTCGCCGTCGACGTCCTGCAGATGGGTTCCCCACAGGCGCTCGCCCGCGGCCCTGATTTCCCCGCCCGGGTCGTTCCCCGCGGTCCAGGCATGGCCGGTGTCGACCACCAGCCCCACCGCCTCCTCCGGGTAGTCGTCGACGAGGCCGCGCAGCTCCGTCATGGTCAGGAACGGGTAGTGGGAGCGGTAGGGCAGGTTCTCCAGCAGAATTCGCACCCCCGACTCGAGCGCCACCGGCACCAGGTCGTCGAGGGAGCGCCGCGCCGCCCCGGACATGATCCCGGTCAGCTCCGGGCGTTCCGGATCCTCGACGAACCGCGGGTTCGGCACCGGGTGGATGACCATGCCGCCGGCGCCGAGGGCGCCCGACATGCGCAGGTACTCCCCGAGCAGGGCGGCCTTCTCCCGCCGCCAGTCCTCCTCCGGGGCACCGAGCACGTTGCGCATCATCGGCGCGTGCACGGTGCCGGTGCGCAGATCGGACCCCTCGATCCGCGACCGCAGCTGCTCGAGCTCCCGGCTCGTGAAGATCCGTTCGAGGTGCCCCTCCTGCGAGGAAAGCTCGATGTGGGAATACCCGGCGGCGGCGATCTCATCGAGGGCCTCATCGAGCGGGTCCTTGAATCCTGCGGTGGCGTAGCTGATTTGCATTGGTCCGGTCCTCCTAAGGGAATCGGTTGATCGGTAACTTGATGGACAGCCCGGGCCCGGCGAGGGCCGCAGACCCGTGGGGCGTTTTCACAACAAAGCACCGGTGATAACAACGGTCTTACTGCTCAGGCTTCCGGCACGCACTCCCAAAAATCCCGTTCTGAATGCCGAAAATATTCTGGGGATCCAGCGCTTCTTTGGTCTTGCGCAGGGCCTCGATGCTGTTGTCGCTCTGGATGTGCTGGACAAAGCTCTGCCGGATTTTGCCTACCCCGTGATGATGGGACAGCGAGCCGCCATTGTCCAAAATCGTCTGCCGCAGCGCGTGCTCAATATCGTGATAGACCTCAATGGGATGCTCCAATCCCCGCCCGGAAAACCCCATCGTAAAGTAGATGCACACCCCCGTGTGGTACGTCTGCGTCACCCGGTACGACAAATAGGGCCGCCCGGCCACGCCACGCGCACTACACTGCGCGGTCAACTCCGCTTGCACGGCCTGCGTCACGTCGTGGATGCGACTCCAAGGCACGGAGGTCTCAAAGGTCTCGCCCAGAAAATCGAACTGATTCAAAAAGTCGCGGATATAGGCGATCCCAAAGGTCGCCATGTAGCCGCGCCGGCCGTTGGTGGCACCGGCGCTCTTGCCGCCGTGGGCCTTGGCCAGTTTGAAGATCGTCCGCTTCTGGTGGTCCACCTCGGCGCTGGTCCCCTCCATGGCAATCGTACACGCCGCCATTTTTAGCGGATCAAACCCCAATACCTTCAACAAAGCGAACTTTTGCACCTTTTCCTTGAGGTGCTTCAAGGGAGGGGGCGCGGCCTTGAGGGCCTGTCCGAAGCGAAATTCTTGGTTGTTGACTAGGCGAATACTCGCCGGCAAAGTCCCGGTCTGGCGCAATGCCTGCAAGTACTCCACGCCTTGGGCAAAGGACTTGAACACCAGCGAACCGTATTCGCGCACTTCTGGTAGGGGATGGATTTTGAGCACGGCCTTGGTGATGATGCCGAGATTGCCCTCCGAGCCAAAAAGCAACCCGCGCGGCTGGATGCCGGTCGAGTTGCGCGGCGTAGTGTGCAAGGTCTCCACCGCGCCGGTCGGCGTCACCAAGGTCGCTTCGAGGACGATGTCTTCAATATTGCCATAGCGGTTTTTCTTCATGCCGCTGGCGTTGGTGGCGATCCAGCCGCCCAAGGTCGAAAGCTCGATGCTGTCGGGGTCGTGGCCGACGGTGTAGCCCCGCGCGGCCAGTTCCCGTTCCAACTCCTTGCCCGAAATCCCCGCTTCGATGCAGGCTTGGAGGTTGTCCTTGTCGAGATCGACAATTCGGTTCATGCGCCGCATATCGACCGAGGCGAAAACGCGATCGTCGTCAGTGGGCAGGGCCAGCGCACCGCTGACGTTGGTGCCACCACCGTAGGGCACGAGGCAGACATTGTGCTCGGAAGCGAGGCGCACGATGGCGCGCACGTGATCTCCGCTTTCTGGATAAATCACCAGATCGATCACTCGCTCCAAGGCGTCGCCGTAGAGCAAGCGATAAACCTCATCGACGCTGAGCTGGCCGTGACTGTGGATCAGACGCTCCTCATCGTCGAGCGAAACCCGCTCTGCGCCGAGCTCGTCTTGCCAAGCGGCGACGAGGCTTGCGTCTGCCCGCGAAGGCGGCACCACGTGGCTCTCTTTTTCGACGGCCATCTCGTCGGGGTCAATCGGAACCTGGAGCATCTCTTCGACAAAGGGGATGAAATGCGGCATGGTGAAGCCGGCCAGCGGATAGCGGCTTCCGGTCACTCGCACCGTTTTCGGCCCGTCAAACTCAAAGCGGGTGTCCGTGTAGCCCCATTTGTGCGGATGGCGCTCCCCATCGGAGAGATCGTAGCACGCATCGGCCGCGGCTTGGCGGACAATGGCCGCGGCAACAGCGAAGACGGCGACAGCGAGGACGACTTCGAGCATAGCTCAATCTCCTAACTGATATTACACATTGTAGGGGCAACCCTTGTGGTTGCCCTCGTCAGATCGGCTGAATACGCGGTGTCGCTTGGGCGCCCACAAGGGACGCCCCTACACCGACCGGTTCGGCGCAGATGCGTAACGTCAGCTCCTAAGTGAATGCCCACTGCTGCTACAACCCCTCCTGCACGTCCTTTTTCCGCACTTTCCATATAAATGCGTCGTAGTAATAGTGGATCAGGGCAAAGGAACTGAGCAGCGAATAGCTAAAGAGGTCGAAATTGGTGTTGAAGCCAACTAGGCCAAAGCCAAAGTCGCGCACCAAGCCCTCGCTCAACGCGTGAAAGACGACGGCATAGGCCGCGCACAGCAAGAGAAAGAACTTGACGCCTCCCTTGCCCGCCACGTAGCGCATGAGGGCCGAGTCGCCGCCCGTGCGCTCGACCTTGTGGCGGTTGTAGAAGTAAACCATGACGATGTACTGAATCCCGTGCATGATCCGGTGCGCTACCGCAAAGACGAGCAGATAGGCCGTAGTAAAACTAGTGAAGTACCACAGGAAATAGCTCGACAGCAAAAAGGCGTATTTGAGAGGATTGAGCGCGTAGCCACGCCAAGCGCAATAGACGATGTGCCCCACGTAGATCAAGCCGTAGGCAATGGCAATGGTCCACGAGACGAAGTGTACCGTCTCTACCGCTTCCGCGCTGATGGGCAGGTGCCACTCGTGCAACATGCGCACCCAGACCGTGGAAAACAGCGGCGACACCACGAGCATGTTGCCAAAGAAAATCCAATTGAAAGCCAAGTCGAACTTAGCAGTCGCAGGCGTGCCAGCCTTAGCCTTAAAGTCGTACACGCGCGCAAAGCCGTATTGCTGCATCAAGCTGTGCTGGTGATCCCACAAAGTCACGATCAACACCAAGCTCAACGGCGCCCACTGGATCAGGCCGTAGGCAAAGGCGACCAATACTATCGGCCCTAAGATGAACCGCTCCTTGAAGCGGGCAAACTCCGCCGGCGAGCTATAGACGCGCAGCCAAGTGACGAAGTGGTGCGGAATCGTCACCCACAAGGCAATGGCCGCCAACGCCGCCCCCGGCAAGTAGTGCCCCGACACGAGCGCAAAGCAAACTGCGGCAAAGGGCAGACTCACAAACCAGATATAGTCCTGCCGGCGATCGACGATATAGGCAGGTTGCAGAACGATGGAATTACTCGCCATGAGAAGCAGCCAACAGGGCTAGTGCCACAGCGTCTGGGCTGAAGCGGATTTCGTTGGCGCGGCGCTGGCGCAAGGACGCAGCCAGCTCCTTAACCGCAGCTTGGAGTTGCGCTGCCGCCCAATCCGCCTCGACCTGTTCGCGGATCTCGTTTAGCGGCGGCAGTCGGTCCGGGCGGCGGCGCAACACCTGTAGGACAATATAACCATTATCCGTGGCAAAGGGACCGTGAAAGGTTCCCTCGTCGGTGCGCAGGGCGCGGCTGACCGGATTGTCGCCCTCCAGCGCGCCGCTGCCGTAAATCACGTTGACGAAGCGGTCCACTAGCTCGGTCGTATCGCGACCGGCGCGCATCCGCTCGACAATGGCAGTGCCCTCGTCCTCGTCGCGGGCGAGGAGCCGACGCACCTCCACCTCGGCCGGCGCAGTGTAACGGAGCTTGTGCTCCTCGTAAAACAGGCTCAGGCCGTTGGGATTGGGCGGTGGCACCTGCGCTTGCAGCGCGTCCTGCAAGCGCCGCGCAAGCTGCACCTGCCGCAGTCGCTCCAACTCGCGCTGCAGGTCTGGGTCGTCGGCGAGCGCGAGCCGCGCAGTTTCGAGCGGGACCAACACGCGCCGCCCAACCTCGCGCCGCAGCACCTTTGAGATGGCCCCTGAGCCTGTCGAAGGGGCCTGTGCCGCTCTCAGCAGTTCGCGGGCCTGAGCGACCGTTAGCACCCCGCCGTCGTACTCGGCCACGACCGCTTCCGGCGGTCCCGTCAGCCCATCCGGCTCGTAGCGCACATTATAGCGCACATGCAGGGTGTCGTAATAAGCCAAGAGCTGCCGCCCTAACTTTTCCCGCAGCACCAAGCGCTGAATGGTCTCCCACTCCTGCTCAAAGCTGACCGGGTGCATGTCCGTGAGCTTGATGAGAAAGTACCCATCGGCCACCTGCATCGGCTCGGAAATCTCTCCGACCTGCATGGAGAAGGCCCTTTCAGTCAGGGCGGCGTGCGAGGCCATGGTATCGCCCCAGCGGTGATAGCCCATGTCGGCCTGACGCTCTAGAATCCGCGAGTCCTGCGAGTGTCGCATCGACAGCTCCTCAAAGTCCGCTCCCTCGGCGAGCGCGGCCAAAATCTCCGGTAGCTGCGCTTGCTCGCGCACCATCAGCAGGCTGAAACGCACGCGGCGATTGTACGGGCTGCGCTGGAAATAGACCCGCAGTTCCTCCTCAGCGACTTCCGGTTGGACGATCCCAGCGCGTTCGTACAAAGCCTGCTGCACCAGCCGCGCCTGCGCCTGCGTCTGCCATTGCAAAAACTCCGCGCTCTCGCCCAGCCCCCGCCGCTCGGCTTCCTGCACGAGCAGCGTTTGCTCGACAATGGCTTCCAACAACTTCTCAGCCCCGTACTCCGCCCGCAATTCCGGTGCCACTCGCGCAATGAACTGGCGGTAATCCGCCACCCGAATCGCCGTTGGCCCCACCTCTACCAAGACGGCATCTTCAGTGGCCACGGCCGGACCGTCCTCAGCGCAACCGCTTAGGCCGATTAGCGCCGAGCAAAGCGCCATTCCCAGCCAACGCTTACTCATGCTGCCCGCTCTCTTTCATCTGCTGGATCGCCGCTAGCTCCCGCTTGCTCTCTTCTACCTTGCCAGACTTCAAGTACGCCACGGCTAACTTCTGTCTCGCGTCGAGCCAATCCGGTCGGGCCGCCACCGCAACGAATAGCATCTCAGCGGCCTTGGCGTAGTCGCCAGTACGCGCGTGTAGCAGTCCCAAAAAGTAATGGGTCTCCACGTCTTCCGGCGCTAAGCGGCGTGCCTCCGCGAGACTAGATAGGGCCTCGTCAAAGTGCTGCAAGCGCATGTACGCCTGACCCAAATTGTAGTGGGCATTGGAGTATTCTGGGTCCAAGGCCAACGCGGCTTGATACTCGACAACAGCCTCGGCGAATTGGCCTAAGCGTAGGTAGAGATTCCCTAGGTTATTGCGGTAGCGCAAGCTGTCCGGCGCGAGGCGCACGGCTAACCGATACGCTTCGGCCGCTTCAGTCAAGCGGCCCTGCTCAGTGTACAGCAGGCCCAATTGTGCCCGCGCCTCGTGGTCGTCGGGCGCATTGCCCAGCATCCGCAGTTGGTCGTCGATTTTGTCGAGCTGCTGGTCGAGCTCCCGAAACTGCGTCAGCACTTCGGTGCTCTCCTCGCGGCGGTCGAGCCGCTTAAGGGCATTGGCCAGCGCGAAGTACGCCTCTTTGGACAAGGAGTCGAGCGCAATGGCGCGACGGGCGGCGCGTTCGGCCGCCGCGTACTCGCGCCGCTTGAGTTCCACCTGCGCCAGATCGACGTACGCGGCCGCGTCCATGCTGTCCAACTCGACCGCACGCATCAGGGTCGCCGCAGCCCGCTCAAAGTCGAGTTCCTTCAGGCGCGTCCGGCCTAAGAGCCGGTAGAAAGAGGCATTGGTCGAGTCGCGGTCCAGACCCGCTTGCAGCAGCTTTTCCACCTCCCCGTACTCGCCGCGCAAAAAGTAGATGTAGCCGAGGTCGTAGTAGGTCGTCAGATGGCTGGGATCTAACGAGAGTACGCGACGGTGTTCTTCAATAGCTTGGGCGTAGTTGAGCTGTTTGACGTACATCGCAGCGAGGTTGTGCCGCGCCGACACGTGCGTCGAATCCAGCGCCAATACGCGCTGATAGGCCGCCATCGCGCTGGGGTAGTCGAGCTGGCGCACGTAGGCATTGCCGAGGTTGTAGTGGATCTTAGCGGATTTAGGTGCGAGCGCAGCGGCCTGTTGGTACGCGTCGATGGCCTCGGTGTGGCGGCCTTCGGAGGCGAGCGCAGTGCCGCGCGTAAAGAGCACCTCGGCATCCATAGCCGCACCGGGGCGCACTTTTTCCTGCGGACTTTCCTCCGCGCAGGCGTACAATGCGAGGCAGATCAGCAGCACCTTCATCGCGCCGCTCCTTCGACGAGCAAATGCTCTTGGTTGACACTTAAATCTGCGTATTCCTCGACCCGGCCGCTCGGCCAATAGACGACCACGCGCTCGATGCTGGCGACCGTTCCTAGCCCGAAGTGCAGTTGCACGTCGCTCTGCGAGAGGTAGCTGGCACCCGAGCGCACTTCGTCGGTCTGCACCCGTCCGTCACTTACTACTTCGACGCGGGTGCCAATGCCAGCGCGATTGCTATCGCGGCCCTCTAGCCGCAAGCGCACCCAGTGGCCGCTCGCGCCGTCGTTGCGCATCAAGGTCGGCTCGGCGGCAACATTGGCCACCAACACGTCGATATCGCCATCGTCGTCGTAGTCGCCAAAAGCCGCGCCGCGACTGACCCGTTTCAATGACAGGGCACCGCCGTCCTCTGCGTATTCCTCAAAGCGGCCGTCGCCAACGTTGAGAAAGAGCTGATTGCGCTGCGGGAAAGTCGCGTTCTCGTATTGCTCGACGTCGCTTTCCAAGTGACCATTGGCGATAAAAAGATCGCGGTCGCCGTCGTTATCCACATCGAAAAAGCGCGTGCCCCACGATAAGTAGGCAATGCTTCCCTTGCCCAACCCAGCTAGGAAGGTCTCATCGACAAAGGTGCCGTCGCCGAGATTCTTGTACAGCGTATTCGTCTCCCACTGAAAGTTGGTGACGAAGAGGTCGGGATCGCCGTCGTTGTCGTAGTCGCCCATGTCAACGCCCATGCCCGCTTCGACATCGCCGTCCTCGTTGTACGCAACTCCGGCCAGCAGCGCTTCGTCCGCAAAGTGGCCAGTGCCGTCGTTGAGATACAAGAAGTTCGAGGTCTTGTCGTTCGCTAGGTAGAGGTCGGGATCCCCGTCGAGATCCACGTCGCCGAAGACCACGCCTAGCTCCTTGCCCTCGGCGCTGCCCAGCCCGGCTGCGGTCGTGATGTCGGCAAAGGTGCCATCGCCCTCGTTTCGATACAGCACGTCAGTCACTCCATCAAAGGCCTCCGGGCCACAATAGAGTTGAAGCCCACTGCCGCCCTCGGCGCAGACGCGGTGATTGGTATAGGAGAAGTTGTGGTAATTGCCCACGTACAAATCGACCAAGCCGTCGCGATCGATGTCGGCAAACGCAGCACTCGCCCCCCAGCCTTCGTCGCCGACTTGGGCCACGCCCGTCACATCCGCAAACGTTCCATCCCCCTCGTTCCGATACAGCACATTCGCGCCGAAGTTAGTCACGTACAGATCGAGATCGCCATCGTTGTCGGTGTCGCCGACCGCGCAGCCCATGCCGTAACCCGTGTCGCCGACACCGGCGAGCGCCGTTACATCCGTAAAGGTGCCGTCGCCGCGATTGTGGTAGAGCGCGTTTTGCGGCGCGGAGTCGTATTCGGTCCCAGGCACAGCGGCCCCGTTGATTAGGTAAATGTCGAGGCGACCGTCACCGTCGTAATCGAAAAAACCGCCGCCCGGGCCGACCGTTTCAATGACGAATTTCTGACCGTTGGCCCCATTGACGTGGACAAAGCCGATGCCCGCTTCTTGGGTGACGTCGTGGAAGCGGGGGTTGGCGTAGAGAGGGACGCATAAGAGCAGGAGAAGCAAAAAGAAATTGAGCATTTTTAGGTAGAGATCGCATTATAGCTATGGGAAGTATCGATAAATATCCTGACGCGGTAAACAGCGTACAAAAACTACGGTGCCCTCGTTCAATAGAAGGCCAAGTCTATAGTCGCCGATCCGAACTCGGTAATGGTTTTCGCCTCCACGGAGTTTGCGGACATTACTTGCCTCAGTAAGATCATTTACTTTCTCAATTTGCTCAATTACTGTTTTGATACGCTCTTTGATAGCTTGATCTCGGATGCGTCTGAGGTCTCTCTCAAAGCTGTTTCTGAATTCAACTTTCAAAATTCAAGATGTACTTTCTAAAGTTTCAAATATCTGTTCTTTAGAGATGGTCTCTGTTCCTTGTCCTTCTTTAATTGCATTCACTAGACCAATATCTTCAAGAACTTCCCAAATCTCCTTCAAGCCTTTTTCGATGATTCCCTGTGCAGTCTTTTTCGCATACTCTTGCCGGTCTTCATTATTTAACAGCAGCTTGAGATCCTCTAGATTATTCAAATCCAGATATCTATCGACATACTGCCAACAAGGATAATTACCATATGGTTCTTCATCACTCACTTCTTTTAGTGCGTTGCTGAGTTCGTCGTATTTATCTTTGTATTTATTTTTCGGACAAACGACCCTGAACCAGATGCCGTAGGCGTCTCCTAAAACCTCAAGCGAGGTAGATTCACTCAACCGGTAACGTAGGCCCTTATTATAGGAGCGATCCTTATTGGGAAGGCCTGGAATCTTCGATTTTAGCTCAGATCCAATTTCGTTCCACAGTAACTCTGGCCCTGCTTCAAGCATAGCTTTATTCAAATCACGGATGAGAACAAAGTTGTTGTCCTTCCGACAAAGTTCCTTTAAATCTTCCATATATTTCCCCCTAGAGTCTGTACCTGTCAGCTTTCGGACAAGCCGTAGGTATTGAGAAACCGAATTCCGCAATTCGGGTTCGTCGTAGGCTCGTTTTTGGCAACGTTCTAACCAAGTCTGAATAAGATCTCTCTTATAAGCAATCTTAATGATTTTTTCTTTTTTGAGCTTGCCGAGACTCTCCGGTGAGGGATCACTGCCATCAGGCGTCAAGTATAGCAGGTGTATATCACTGTAATCCTGACATTTCAATGTCTTGTAGTACCTCCACAACTGCTTATCTTGATCCACAGGCTTAGTGTCTATAGGGTTAGTTTTGTTTTCTATCACGACCGCTTTTTTGTCAGCGTTAGTGATTAGGATGTCGATATTGTAACATTCCCGATCGACCTTTGCGCTGCACAGTTCAAAATCCGGTATTTTAGCAACATACTGCAAGAAGTCCTTCAGGTTTTCTCTGGTTTCACTCCCCGGCTTCCTATAGCTAAGCAGTGCGTGAAGAAATCGTGAGTGCAGAATCTCGTTCAGGTACCCATTCTTATTTTGAAGAGAAGAGAAGACATTGAAGGGTTCCGGTCGTCCAACCCCATGCCTCTCGTAAAGCTGAGCTGCTTTTGCCAATAGCAACTGGTAGTTGTGGTATTTATCGCTCATACCTCATCCTCTTGGGAGTTGCCATTGAACCTAACTATGAGCCTCTTCGGCGTCAAAAGCTCCTAACCGCCCCAACGCCTCAGCAATAATGCGATAAGCCCGCTCTCGAATCGCGTCGGGAAAGTCGTGGCCGCAGTCGGGATGGACCACTTGGAGCACCTCGCCGGCACCGTACAAATCGTACACCGCTCGGGCGGTTTCGACCACTGAATCGACGCTGCGCCAGCGGAAATTGGAGTCGCCCAAAGGTGCCGAGATAAAGCAAGGGCGCGGCGCTAACGCGGCGATCATATCGTGGAAGTCGAAAGGAAGGTCCGCTAGAGCGTAGTCCTTTAAACGCGGCATGTAACGATCGCTGGTCCAACCCGTGATATCGCCGTCCATATAATCTTGGTAGGAATCAAGTCCGCAACTGGAAACGACAACGGCGATGCGCGGGTCGAAGACAGCAGTATAGATCGAGTTGTGGCCGCCCAGCGAGTGGCCGATCGAAGCAAAAGACTCTCCTGCGACAAAGGGCTGTTCAGCCAGTAGATCGAGGCCGCACATATTGTCCCATATCGCCTTCATGGTCCCCGACTGATAGCCGAGAGCACGCCAGTCGGGGCGATAGTCGGCCAGCAAGGGATAAGCCGGGGCGAGAGTAACAAAGCCAGCCTGAGCCAGTTCGCTGGCATACGCGCGGTTGGCGCGACCGCCCAAACCGACGACTACTTTGTGGCCGATGCGATCGTCCGTGGGATGAGGGCAAAGCGCGGCTGGAACTGGAGATTCTAAGGCGACGTGAGGGATCAGCAAGTAGGCTGGCACCCGACAGTCCGGCTCGGAGACGTAAGTAATGAGACGGCGAGTATAAGAACCGCAGTCCACTTCCTCGTCAACTTGGACATCGAGCGGCCTGCGCCTTTCCGGCCCGGGCAAAGGCCCCATGATCTGCTGCATGGCCTCCAAGAGAGCGGGACGTTGGGCTTCCCAAGCATCCCGAGAGGAGGGCGGGTCGGTGAGACGCAGGCTGGAAAAAGTGGACATAAGCAGTTCTATTCGGATAGCCGGAAGGGTGGATACTGGTCGGTGACTAAGATAAAAGCGTAGGCGCTAACGCGCAGCCACCACCGATCAACACCAACGACTAGATTGAACAAGTCTCGGGGATAGCGCCCAGTAAAGAGGATGGCGAACCAAGCCACGATGGTGCAGAGAAGAGCTACAATGCTCAACGGGATCAGGATGATGTAGTGGGGAATGGCTAAAAACCACTTGACTAGGGGTAGCCAGCGGTTGAGATCTTGCCGGGCATCTGGGTAATCGATGTCGAGGCGGACGGCCTGGTCTTCGTCGGTAGAAGGGTACTCGTCGCGCAGTAGCCAGAAGTAGGCCGAGACCCGGAAGGCGAAGCGCAGGAGTTCGAGATTCCAGTCGAACCACCAGCGGGGGTACTTGCGACGGAAGAGCAGAATGAGCAGGACCGGGATGAAGAGCAGACCGAAGCCGGAATTTAACTCCCATTCGCCTTCTGCGTTTTGGACCCACCCGAAGAAGCCGACCCAATTGAACGAGTTGTCGGAGTCCCAATTGAAGAGGTTGTCTGAAATCCAATTGAAGGGGTTGTCGGGGCCCCAATTGAAGAGATTGTCTGAAACCCACGAGACCCACCTAAAGAGGAAATCGAGATAACCAAGGCTGTACATACTGGAGTCTATGAAGGCCAAGACGATCCCGATGGGAATGACGGTAAAAAGCCGGAAAAAAGTCGTGAGGCGATTGCGGGGCTGATCGGGATAATCGACGTCAAAGCGGAGAGAATAAGAATCGGCGGGTGCGTTCATAGGGACGCTCCTATCTTGAGCAACGGGTTAGACTGCGATCCCAAACAATTGGAAAAAGCATCGGAATGGGATGACGTAGCAAAACTGAGCCTTTGTACTTACGCTATCAAAAGGTTCTAAGCGCCGCTGGCCACACTTCGGCCGCAATCGGCGGGCGCGGATGAGCAGCCGAAGGGGCTGCACCCCAATAGCGCGCGCCAATAAAGCTAAAAGCCGCATACCACAGCAGCGCAACCAAGAGCAAAGTACCCACTAACCAGCGGCCCGCACCGGACGGACGGACTACCTCCACGCCCGCAGGAGTCCGACGGCTGCCCAAGAAGAGCGCCGTACCCACCGCCACATACGCAGCCGCGCCGACCACCAGCGATGCGCTCGCCCCCCACTCCATACCCAAAGCTACTGCCCCGACCGACCCGAGCACCGAGAAGAAACCGTTGACCGCCCACAGCCAAGGGACGATCTCCGCGCGTTGCGAACCGCCTAAGCGCAAACAGGAGGGAAAACAGGTGCCTAGCAACATGCCGAGCGGCGCGACGAGAACCAACGTCAACCCAACGCGCGCGGCCAGCGACCACGCCAACGTCCCAGCGAGCGCACCGTCGAGCAAGAACCCATAGAGATAGCAGACAAGGCCGACAGCCACGCCAACCAACCCCAACCCCTGTGGATGCGCGAGCGTGCGGCACCACCCACCTACGAGACTCCCGACCCCCGTGCCCAGCAATAGCCCGAAGAGCGCGACTGCCAGCGTCAGAGTCGGATAGCCTAAGAACAGGCCAAAGCGCTGCAAAAGATGGATCTCGACCATCATAAAGCCCGCGCCCAACCCAGCGGCGAACAACGCCCACAACAGCGGTGGCGGTCCAGACGCTACTCGCTGGCGCATACTCGGCGCACCAAGCGGCACTAACATCACCAGCGCGCACGCCAATAGCGAACCGACCAACAGCCGGGTTAGCTTGGAATCC
The DNA here is from genome assembly GCA_028875335.1 of Gemmatimonadota bacterium. Next base: position 22,371 of record JAPPEF010000327.1, on the reverse strand, counting down.
AGCCCGCGAGTAGCGTCGTAAAAAAAGGGCCGGTCGTCAGTCGTCGGCGAAATATCGAGTGCAGATGCAGCGACAAAGTCCGCCAATGTAGCCCCGCGCAACGCCGCCAGCGCAGGCCGTTCGCGTCTGCCGGGCGAGAAGTACGCATCTAAACCCAACTCCTCCATGACCGCGTGTAGCCGCGCCAATTGCTCAACTGTATAGGGTTGCTCCTGCACCAGCAACAAGGGACGATGCGCCTCTTGCCGCGCTGGGTCGCCGCGAGCGCCATTGACGACGACGAGATGGTCGAGGACCGCACTCGGCTCGTGGCCGCGCTCTTCCCACAGGGCACCTAAGGTGGCAACTACGCGCAACATCAGCGCGTGATTGTGAACTATGAGAGCCAGCCGTCCCCCCTCGGCGAGGTGATCGAGATAGGCGGCAAACGCCTCGCGGGTGAACAGGTAATTCTCAGAGAGTGCGTACCCCACCAAGTCGGCCGCCTCGGCATACACCAAAGGCAGGGCAATTAGATCGTAGCGCGCGCGGGAACGCTCCAAATAGTTGCGGCCATCGCCAATGTGCAACTCCACGCCCTCCAAGTCGTACAAATCGCCATTGTACTCTCCGTATGAGCGAACCAGCGCGGCGATCTCCGGGTTGATCTCTACAGCTTCGATATGCCGCCAGCCGGTCATCAGCGCGTAGAGCACATCGGCACCACCGCCCGGCCCAATAATCAGGGCGCGCTCGCGGCGCGAAAAGTAATAGGGGAAAAACGCGGCCTCGCGGCGCACAAAAAACAGCCGCCGGTAATCCCCCAGAAAGCGGAACATGTACGAGCCAGCCCCGCCATCTACGTACAAGTTCAGGCCCGTATCGCCCGTGCGATCAATCAAGTCGGTGCGCGCGTATGCACTCCAGCGCGTGGCCTTCACTTCCCCACGATGGCGCTCCGCACCCAACGCCCGGAACATCGGCTTGTCGCCGTCCTCAGCTAGGGCACTGAGATCGATGAGTTCGCGTTGTTGGATACTATAAACGACGAGTCCGGTCGCTAAAATAATTGGGCAGGTCCATACCCAACGATTCAAAAATAAAGCCGCGGCGGTCATAGCGAAGACGCTCGCACCCAATAGGGCACCGACGCCGCCCAGCCATTCGAGGACCGGCACCACGTAGAGAATGCCCAACGCCGCGCCGACCAAGTCCCAAAAGTAGAGAACTTGGCTTTGTTGGTAACGCGCCCGGAAGGCGAGGGCAAGGAATGCGCCAGCGGCGATGAAGGGAAAGCCGGCGATGCCGACCAGCAGCAGTAGTGGCATGCGGGGAAATTGCGCTACGGCAAACGCACCGCAGATCATGCTGACGCCACAGCCGACCGCCCAATAGCCCAAGTACCCGTGCAGCCGCTCTTCCTGCACATTCAGCACTGCACTCAGCGCAGCCCCAAGCCCCAAGCCGCACACCGCCCCTGAAACCACTAAGAACGTGTAGTGATAGTGCTGCAAAAAGGAAAACAGCCGGACGAGGCCGATCTCATAGCCGATGACGGCCGCGGCTATCAGCCCCACGCCGAGCTGTAGCCGCCGCTCAGCGCTCACCTTGGGCCTCGCGCTGACGTAGCCTAGCCAGCATCTGCTGCGCCTTGCGGTGTTCGGGGTCGGCTTCAATTGCTTGAGTAAACGCCGCCACTGCACGCTCCTCCTCACCGGCCAACAGGTACGCGTTGCCCAAGTTGTAATGGGCGCGGGCGTAGTGGGGGTCGCGGCGCAACACCTCTTGGTACGCAGCAATGGCCAGCCCCAATGCCCGGCGGCGGAGATAGATGTTGCCCAAGTTGTTGCGGGCGTCGAGATGACCCGGTGCCACTGCTAAGGCCGCTTGGTACGCTTGGCTAGCCGCCTCGTAGCGGCCAATCCGCGCATAGACCACACCCAACTTGTAATACGCATCCGCGTCGTTGGGATTGAGCACCACGGCCGTCTTGTGAGCCAGCAACTTTTGGTGCTCTTGCTGCAACGAGTGGAAATAGTCGAGGAGCTTGCGACCGCGCACGACCTCACCGCGCCGCAACAACGCCTGGCCCAAGTGATAGTACACTTCCGCGCGATCCGGGTCCGCGGCTAAGGCCCGCTGCAAAAGGGGTATGGCTTCGGCGTCCGCGCCCTCCTGCAAGAGCAGGATGCCCAGCCGTCCCAAGAGCGCGGCGCTGTCCGGGGCGTGTTCTAACCCCTTCTGCAAAGCAGCGCGAGCGGCATCCGCGGCCTCGCGCGCCATCCAGATTTGGGCCGTCAACTCGTGTGCTTCAGCGCGGGTAGGCTGCGCTTGCACCACGCTGGCGAGTTGCGCCAGCGCGTCTTCGTATTGCGCTTGGGCAAAGTAGATCCGCGCCAACTGCAGCATGAGTTCCACTTCCTCGGGCAGGGCCGCGAGCCCTCGGCGCAAAACGTCTATGGCCGGACCGTAATCGGTCTGCCGCGCGTGCAAGCCGGCCAAGTTGAAATAGGCTTGGAGGTAGTGCGGCGACAGCGCGATGGCGCGCTCGTAGAGCGGCACGGCCGCGGCCAAACGCTGTTGGCTCAGGTGGATGTTGCCCAGCACGTAGTGCGGCTCAGCCAAGGTGCTATCGAGCGCAATCGCCTGCCTGAACGCGGCGACCGCTTGTCCTAGCGCCCCGCGGTCGGCGTAGAGCTTCCCCAAGCCCACGTAGGCTTGGGCCGCACCCGCGTCGAGTTCTAAGGCGCGGTGATAACCCGCCTCCGCCTCGTCGTACGCGCGCGCGCGCGCAAACGCGGCAGCCAGCTCGATATGGACGCTGGCTACTTCCGGCTGGACGCGGGCTGCAGTGCGCAACTCGGACAGCGGAGCTACGGGCGGCAGAGGAGCGCGCGTCTTTTCCGGCAGTACTAAGGGTGCTTCCCGCCAGAATTGCTCCAACTTCTCGGCATCGCGGCCTTGGGGCGCAGCCTGCGCGATAGCTGTATCAGCCGCTTCTTGTGGCGCACTCGCATCCGGCTCGACGACCCGCAGCACCTGCCCGGCGCGCACGCCCGATAAAACTTGGCGAATGCCCGACGGCCACGCGATCTCCACCTGCTCGGCCTCCTCGCTCGACCCCAAGCCAAAAAACATCCGCGCGTCGTTTTGCGACAAATAGCTCGCCGCGCTGCGCTTTTCCGCCACCAGCGTCCGGCCGTCCACGTGCACCACCACGCGGGCACCATAGCCATCGCGGTTACTCGTCCGCCCCTCTAGCGCCAGCGCCAAGTAGTGGCCAGCTTGAGTATCGTTGCGCCAAAGCAGGGCGCGTTGCCCAGTATTGAGCAAGAAAATATCTAAGTCGCCATCGTTGTCGTAATCGGCCACGGCCGAGCCGCGCCCGACCAAATCCCGCGTCGGCGCGGCCACGCCAGTGCCCACACTCGCGTCGGCAAAGCGACCTTGACCATCGTTGAGGTACAACTGATCGCTCTGGCCGTACGCGGCCTGCGGGTCAAACTGATCGATGTCTTCGTCGATGTGGCCATTGGCCACGTAGAGATCGGAGTCGCCATCGTTGTCGGCGTCGAGGAAGTTGATGCCAAAGGCCAGTTTGTCCAAGCTGTTGGCAGCTATACCCGCGGCCAGCGATTCGTCGGCAAACATCCCACCACCCGCGTTGTGGTACAGGGTGTTGCTCTCCCACTGGAAATTGGTCATTACCAAGTCGAGGCGACCATCGCCATCGCCGTCGGCCACATCCACGCCCATTGTCCCTTCGGGCTTGCCTCCGATGTTGTACGCCACGCCAGCCACGAGCCCCACTTCGGCAAAGCGGCCGCCATCATTGCGCCAGAGAAAATTCGGCGTGGCATCGTTGCCTTGAAACAAATCGGGATCGCCGTCGAGGTCGTAATCGACAAATACCGCGCCCAACTCGCGGCCTTCTCGCGTGAGCAGCCCAACCGCATCCGTCACATCCACAAAGCGGCCGCCGTCGTTGCGCCAGAGCGCGTTCCGCTCCCCCGGGTATTCGGTAGGAGCCAAGTGCCGCCGCGGCCAGCGCAGCGTTCCCCCCTCACTCAGCTCGCCGCGCTCAAATTCGTAGTGCAAGTAATTCGCCACGTACAGGTCTAGGTCGCCGTCGAGATCGTAATCGGCAAACGACGATCCGGTTGACCATCGCTCGTCCGCCCCAATCCCGACCGCATCCGTCACATCCGCAAAGACCCAATCCATCGCCGATCCTTCGTTGCGATAGAGCCGATTGCGGCCAAAGTTGGTGACGAAGAGGTCGGCATCCCCGTCGTTGTCGTAGTCCCCGGCCGACGCGCCCATGCCATAACCCGCGTCCGCCACCGCAAGGCTTTCGCCGACCTCGGCAAAGTACCCGCCGTCGTTGCGATACAGCGCGTTTTTTGGCAGTACCGCCGAGACGTATCCAGGCAAATCCGTCCCATTGACCACGTACAAATCCATCCACCCATCGCGATTGTAATCGAAAAACGCCGCTCCAGAACCAATCGTCTCCACCCCGTATTTGCGCCCGGACCGGCCGCTGATATGCACAAAATCGATTCCTGCTTCAGCGGTCGCATCGACAAAGTGCGCAGTAGGCACAGCCGGTGGCTCGCTCGCAGTACAGCCGCATACTAAGGCGACGATGCACGTTGAAAGTCTGCGTGGAATAATCATCACTTTGATACAGAATTGCTTGCTGTTTACAATAACCTAATTAGCATTTAGCAAATTTACACGGCACTAAGGCGCTAATATATTTGTTGGAATAGATAAAAATTTCCACCAGGAGGCCTCTTTGCTGCGTCTTTTTCTTTTATTGCTCACTGCTGTACCCTTCGCCTGTACGTCTCCCGAACCCCCGCCCAGCCCAGACGTACTCGCCCGCGTCGGCGACGTCACCATCGAGCGCGACCGCGTCGAGCGCGCCGCCACGCGGCTCTTTCCCAAAAACGCTCCGGGAGACCTCCAGCGCCAAGCACTCGAACGGCTCATCGACATTGAGGTCTTGCTGTTGGCCGCTCGCCAAGACGGCCTAGAAAACGACTTCCAAGTCAAAAGCAAGGTCGCGCAACGACAACAGGAACTCATCCTCGATGAAATGTACCGCCGCGGCGTGGTCGCTGTCGCCGAGGACATAAGCCGCGACGAGGCCCGCCAATACTTTGAGCAGCACCGCATCGGCCAACAGCGCCGCCTGAGCCGCATCCTCGCCAGCGGGCCAGCCGCCATCGACCAAGTGCTCGCCCGGCTGCGCGGCCCCGACAGCTTTGCCACCGTGGCGAGCGAACTCTCCGACGACGGCAACACCGCCCAGCAAGGCGGCGACCTTGGCTGGAAGAGCCGCCTCGATTTCAAGAACTACGTTCTGCGCCGCCAGATATTTGGAGCCAAACTTGGCGAGATCATCGGTCCCGTGCAGGAGCCAGACGGCTTCTCGGTCTTCGTCGTCACCGACGAGCGCAAAGTCACCTTCGAGGAGATGGCCCCGGCCGTCATCAAAGCCATGCAAGAGCAGAAGCACGCCCTCGCCACCTTTGAATTCCTCGAAGGATTGGCCAACCGCGCCGACATCGCGGAACGGCGCGAGACCTTCGAGCTGCTCTTGGCTCGGCTCAGCGAAGCCGGCGAACAAATGCCCACGTTCAAAAAGGGGGAGACCCAGCTAGTGCTGCTCGAACTCGATGGCGAGCCGTGGACGCTCGACAACTTCATGGCCGCCATGACCAGCGAGCGCAACCCGGCGGAGATCCGCGAATTGGACGACTTGCGCCGCTTCGCCCGTCGCCTCTATGCCCTCAAGGTCCTGTTGCCCCGCCATGCCCGCGAAATAGGCATCCACGAGGCCGAGGGCGTCGCCAAGGGCATTGAAACCACGCGTCGCCAAGCCTTAGTCGAGCGCATCCGCCAAATCAGAGTACTCGAAACGCTCAAACCGTCCAAAGAAGAAATTCGCGCGTACTACGAGGCGCACAAGGATCTTTACGTACGCGAGGAGCGAATCTCGATCCTCGAAATCCTCGTCGATACCCGCGCCCAGGCGGACTCGCTGTTGGCCGCCATCGAACGCGGCGGCGACCTCGGCGAGCTAGCCCGCCGCTACTCGCGGCGCAGCACCCGCATCCGCCGCGCTGAAGGGCGCATTCAGCTTTTGCGCCCCGACAAGTACGGCAATTTAGGTTGGGAAGCCAAAGACGCCGAGGTCGGCCAGGTCGTCGGCCCGGTCAAAACCGCGCAGGGTTTTACGGTCTTCAAGGTGCTCAACAAGGTGCCCAGTCGCCAGCAGAGCTTGGACGAGGTCTGGGGCCGAGTGCGCTCCCACGTGCTTCAAGACCTGACTCAAGAACGCTTTGATGCGTTACTGGTCAAACTCAAGGATCAGTACGCCGACCAGATTCACATCTACGAGGACCGCCTGCATTGAGAATTAGGAATTAAGAATTGAGAATTAGGGCTGGGGCCGGGAATTCCTAATTCTTAATTCTCAGTAAAGATCATCCTCGCCAAACCGCATCTTCCCTTTTGAAGCCTCCCCAAAGTACTGCTCCACCTTCTCCCGCGACCGCGGAAAGTACCGATTCAATTCTTCCACCACCTCTTGCACTTTTTTCGCATCCTCTCCCATATCCAGCAAAAGCCGCGCGTACAAAAAGAGTAGCTGCAAATTGCGCCGGTCCACTTCCATCGCCTGCTCCAGATGCACCCGGGCCTCCTCCAACCGCCCCTCATCGGCTAGAGCCGTACCCATCAGCAGATTGGCTTCGGCTCCCTCTGGATACAGCTCCAGCAGCACCTGCGCCAACTCCCGCAAGGACGTGCCCTTGAGCTGCGGCTGACCCCGTGCGTGCGTGCGTTCCAAAAGGTGCCTGTGCTCGGCCGTACGCTGCCGTTCAAAAAAGGCTAGCCCGGCACCAATGATCGCGACGACCAAGAGCAATTTGAGCGAGCGCAAGTATCGCATTTGGATTTCCTTTTCGCGCCCCTTCTTAGAATCTCAGAATACGAAAATCATATTGCCTTCTACCCCAAACGCCCCGTCGATAAAGACCCAGAGTGCAGAAGCGGAGAACTCGCCCAGCGCTAGACCCAAAAAGAAGGGTCTCATCGTCCGGTAGAGCCGCACCCCACCATAGCGCAGGATCGCCGCCTTGCACAACCAAGCCAGCAGGATGGACAACCAACCGAAGGTGATAATCGGGTGGGTGTTGGACACTGGGAAACCGATGGGGTGCAAGGGCCAGGCCAAAAAGCGTTGGCGCAGGTAGAGCAGCACGCCCATGACGCCGGCCCCTAGGGTAATAAAGGTCAGCCTCGGTGCAAAACTCGCCTCGGGCGCATTGGCCAGTGAGGCCATGTGATTGAAGGGCCAGCGCACAATGCCGCGAAAGTACCAGCCGTGCAGATTAATACCGCCGTGAGTATAGGCCAAACTCATGGTGTACCAGATCGAACCGGCTAGGGCTATCACTAGGGCGAGCAGCAGCGCCCAAGGCAGGTGGCGCAAGTGCCGCTCTTGGCCGGAGCTCAGTCGCAAACTGTGCATCACTGAATTCATCATATTGGCCGCCGTATCTCCCAACCACACCGTGCTCAAACCCAAGCCGGTCATGTTCTGTAGGCCCAGCACTTGGGGGCCAAAGCCGCGAATCATAAAAGCCTGGGGCACCATCGGCGTCTGGATACTGGGCAGACCAGCTTCGCAGGTTATGCGCGCTAGGCCGATAAACACAACTAAGGCACCCACGACCAGCAGGATGGCTACATACACATCGAGCCCCGTGCTTATGAGCCAAACTGACATGAACAGTAACCCCCCTGAGAAACCACACACTGCCGCTCGCGGGCCGAGCAATTCCCGCCGGGTCGATTCCTCGCGGCCTAAGGCTTGACGCCAGAAACTACCCAGATGCTGGCGCGCATTCCACAATACGAATAAAACCAGTATTAGCATAGCGCCCGACATCTGTAGTGAAAGGGGCGGGCTTGCCCCGCCAGAGGTCCACATATCCCCGCCGCTGAGCTGCACGCCGATGCGAGCGAAGGCACTTTGTTCGAGCAGTCCCACCATACAGAAGAACCACAGGCTAAAGGAGACGCCTAGCGGCATGAGGTAGGACAGACCGAGCACGGGAAAATTGAGCAGGAAAGGCACGCTCATCCGACCGTCGAGCAAGGGTATCCTGCCTTTTACGGCGACCGGCTGAAAGGCGTCGTGGTAGTTGTGCAGCGAATTCCACGAGTGCAACAATAGAGGGAGCAAAATCCCCAGCCACAACAAGCGACTTTTAAAGAAACGACCGACGCGCCGCTCTGCGCTCTCGGCGTCCTCCATCATTGCTAGGGGTAGCTGAGTCAGTGGAAAGACCAGTCGCTCCCGATCTATCCACTGGCCGCGCAGCATAATGCCTAGGCAGAACGTAACCACTGAAAAGGCTATCATAAAAGAAGTCCACGCCGCCAGTGATATGATCCAAGCAGACCAAGGGATCGAAGCGCCTGGAGGCAACCCTTCGAAAAACAAGTGTACTGCGTTGAGGTCTTGGGGAGTGGCCCGAGAATCGAGGTGAGGGATAAAAAGATTAGCCCAATTGTTTTCGGGCGTGGCGTAGTAATAAATCCCGGAAATGATGGACATGAACCCGCCGGTAAAGCCGGTAGTGACCACGGCTCCGGCTACCAGCATCATGGCGTAAATGAGAATCAGATCGGCGCGGGTAAAAGCGAGGTGGCGGCTCAGGGATTTGAGCAGGGGCGAGACCAGTGCTGTCAGCACAAAGAAGAACAGCACGGCGATGACGGGGATGGCATTGCCGGTCAGGAGCGAGCCTTTGACGATGAGCACGGCCCACGGGCTTATCAGACTGATCGCCGCGACCAGCACCACACCGGTCAAGAGGGCGCGCATTCGGCTTTCTCCTCACGTCCCATCGCAACCAAAGAAGGGAGGGCAGGTACTCCCCGCCCTCCCTTTTTGGCACAAAAGAAAAACAATCTAATGGCTTACAGACCTTCCCCTATCAGGCCTTTCACCTGACCCCAAGAAGTAGCTTCAACCGCGGTGTCCACTTCTTCTGTCGGCGTCAGGAAGACATCGGGGATGCCGCCCGTGTTGGCGAACTGATCGCCCATGCTCACATACGCCTGCCACCAGAAACCGTTCTCGCAGCACTCCTCAGCCATTGGATCGTTGCCATTGGCGTTGAGGCCCTCGTCGGCATCGTCGAGGGAAATACCCATGCCGATGGTTGACTCAGGCGTCAGGAACCATTCCGTACTGGCGTCGGGACCGCCGCTGATCGACAGCGGATCGAAAAATAGAAGACTGAACTCGTAAAAGTACTCGTTGCCCACATTGGCATTGACGTTCTGGACGAAATCGCCCGAATGCGTCCACCAGAAATTGAGCGCATCCTGCTCGAAGTTGCCAAGGGCACCATTGTACATCTGCACCCGGGGGAACTGCTCGGACATGCTCAAGCAGATCTGATAGGCCGGCTGTAGGTCCTGGTCGTTGGGTGCTGAGTAGGGACCGCCGCCTTGGTTATCTGGATCGAAGTGAATCTCGCAGTTGTCATCGCGGAAGGTGCAACCGGGATTTTTGTCCACGATCAGATAGTCATCAACCACGTGGACCATGCCGTACACCCTATTCTGCCCTTCGTTCCAGCCGAGCAGAATGTCTATGAAGTGGTCGTCGGCGTCATCTACTCCGCCGGTCAGGATGAACATATCGGTACTGGTTATCTCAAAGCTGGGATCCACCCACGCCCAATCATCGCGTTCTCCGTCGATGGTGGGCAGGATGTTGTCGGGAATGCCCACGGCAAAATAGAGCGGTACTTCGACTGGATCTTGGGCAAAAGAAGAAGTCGCAACGAGAGGCAACAAAAAGGCAACCAGTAACAGCGAGCGTCGCATAAAAGGCTCCTTTTGAAGAGTGAGGCAAGCCCTTGGATGGGACTCGCACAACGGAAAAACTAGTGAGAGCCGCTACCTCCTTTCGAGCTCCTTGCGAAATTGAAGAATGGTGACTAAATGGACGATATTCTTAAATAATTAAAATCCAACTGCATAACAAGCTAATTCTGCTCTTGTTATGGACATCTTTATGGTGGAGACCCAGTCAGTTCCTTATAGATAGCTAGTTGTTGCTGCGCTTCGGCAATTTTCCCCTGCTGCATGTAGATTGAGCCTAGACTAGAGTACGCCTGTGCGTATTGGGGATCAATCGCAATCGCTTTTTTATACATTTGGATAGCTCGCTGAGGCTGGTTGATGGCCAGATAGGCATAGCCGAGGTTGTTGTACGCTCGCACATAGCTCGAATCAGCCTGTAGCAAGGCGCTGAAAACCTCGATGGCTTGGTGTGGACGCTGCTGGCGCAGATAGATATTGCCCAAGTTGTTCTGAGCGTCGATATGGCTGGGATTGATCTTCAAAACGGCCAGATACGCTTGGCGGGCCGCTTCGTAGCGCCCGATGCGCCCATACACCTTGCCCAGCCCGAAGCACGCTGCGGCATCGCTGGGGTTGAGCACGATGGCCGTTTTCAAGTCCAGTAATTCCCGGTAGTTATTCTGCAAAAGCTCAAAGTAGTGCAGCACGGCATGGCCCCTATCACTTAGACCGGTGCGCAAGTAGGCCTGCCCTAAGCTGTAATAGGCTTCTGCGTGATCTGGATCTTCGCGGATGGCCCGCTCGAGGTATTCGCTGGCTTGGAAGGGATTTCCCGCATCAAGCAGCAAGGCCCCCAATCGTGCCAGCAGGGCACTCGCGGCGGGGTGGGCAGCTAGGGCTTGCTGCAAAAGTTGCTGGGCCTCTTCCCTTTTCTCCTCGGCCATGTACATCCGCGCGATAAAGTCATAGGCTTGGTGGCGTTGGGAATCCAAGCGGATAACCTGTTGGAATTGCTCCACTGCTGCCGCATGACGGCCTTGGACAGAGTAATTCCATCCTAGGCGAAACTTGAGTTCGGCGCTGCCGGGCAACGCGACAACGCCCTGCGTCAGGACCTGAATGGCCGTGCTGTATTCTGTTTGGCGGGCATAGACGCCGGCTAGGTTGATATAGGCCTGCTCGTAGTCGGTCCGACGCTCGATAGCCTGCTGGTAGTGCGAGATAGCCTGTTGATACGAGCCTTGGCTGGCGTAAAAATTGCCCAAGTAGTAATGGGCGACGGCTTCGTTCCCTAGGGCCAGCGCCTGCTGAAGCGCCGCCAGTGCCTTAGTTCGATCTCCCCGATCGCCGTAGAGTTTTCCTAGGCCGGTATAAGCCTGGGCATGGGAGGGATCGAGGGCGACGGCTCTTTGGAAATGGTTTTCTGCCGCTTCATAGCGCCGTAGCCGGTACAGGGACTCGGCCAAGCGGAAGTGGGCGTCTGAATCTCTGGGTTTGCTGGCGACCACTGCGGTCAGCGCATCGACTTCCTCGCCAGACGCGCTGCGGTCTGCACCATCGGGCGGAGCAAAGCGACCGGCGTCGATCAGGACGGGAGGAGCTTCCCGCCAGAATCGCTCCAGTTCAAATGCGGATAGTGCCGAGTGCTCTTCTGCTTGGAGTGTTTTTTTGTGGATGCTATCCCCATGGGGTGTGCGATCTGCGACCGGCTCTGTCGGCTCCAAAATCTCCAGTATCTGGTCGGCCTCCACGTCTTTTAATTGCTGGCGGATGCCCGAAGGCCAAGCGATGTCTATCCGGTCGACCCGGTCGTATGCACCCAGTCCGAAGAAGAGACGGGGATCGCTCTGCGATAGATAGCTAAAGCTGCTGCGAGTTTGCTGCGTTTGTTCGCGTTCCCCCGTCCTCACGGTGACCCGGGAGCCTAGGCCGTCCCGATTGCTGCGAGTGCCGACCAAGCGCAGAGCGAGCCAGTGGTTTGCCGTCGCCGTATCGTTGCGCAGCAGCACGGCGGGCTGGTTGCTGTTGACTACGAAGAGATCGCCGTCGCCGTCGTTATCGTAATCCGCCGTAGCCGCGCCGCGCCCCACCATGGTTCGCTGAAAAAAAGGACCCGCTTGCGCGGAGATTTCCGCGAAGCGCCCCTCGCCATCGTTGAGGAAAAGCTGGTCGCGTTGGCCATGTGAAACCTGAGGGTCGAAAGTGGCGATATTGTCGTCGATGTGGCCGTTGGCCACGTAGAGATCCGGGTCGCCGTCGCGGTCGAAATCGCAGAAGTTGACTCCGAAAGCCAATCGGTTGAAGCTGGGTGCCCCCAACCCCGAAGCGGTGGACCGATCGCGCAATAAACCGTCTCCCTTGCTTTGGTAGAGGGTATTGCTCTCCCACTGAAAATTGGTCACCACGATCTCTAGATGACCGTCTCCGTCCGTATCGGCAATGTCGGCACCCATGCCCCCTTCGGGTTTGCCCGCTTCGTTGTAGGCCGCGCCGGCCGCCAAGCCGATTTCGCTGAAAGAGCCGTCCCCCTCGTTGCGGTAGAGAAAATTAGGCGTGGCGTCGTTGGCTTGGAATAAATCGGGATCGCCATCGCCGTCCCAGTCGAAAAAGACGGCACCCAACTCGCGTCCTTCGAGGCTGAAAAGCCCCGCTTCTTCGGTGACATCGACGAAGCGACCTTCGCCCTCATTGCGATAGAGAAAGTCGCGCCGACCGGGGTATTCAGTGGGGGCGTAGTGACGCCTATCTTTCTTCAGGCGACCGTTTTCATCGAGGGGATCGGTTTCGAACTGGTAGTCGAGATAGTTGGCCACGTAGAGATCCAAGTCGCCGTCCAAGTCGTAATCGGCGAAAGCCGAGCCAGTGGACCAACTGCGGTCGCTATCCGGGATGGCTGCGGCTGTGACGTCGGCAAAGCGACCGCCTTCGTTGCGGTAGAGCACGTTGGTGCCAAAATTGGCGACAAAGAGATCGGCATCTCCATCGTTGTCGTAATCACCCGCGCTACAGCCCATGCCGTAACTGGTATCGGCGACCCCGGCCGCCGTTTCAACGAAACGTCCGTCTGCTCGGTTGCGGTAGAGCGCATTGCGCGGCGGCTGGGGCGATATGTGACCGGGTAGATCGGCTCCGTTGACGACGTAGAGATCCATGTGCCCGTCGCCATTGTAATCGAAAAAAGCTGCCCCCGAGCCGAGGGCTTCCACCCCGTACTTCCGGCCTGAAAGACCGCTGGTATGCTTGAAATGGATACCAGCGGCCTCGGTGACGTCGGTGAAGCGGACTGTCGGCACCGACCGCTCTTGCGGGCGCAGGGGCGGATCGGCTGCTGGGAAATCAGGCTCTCGCCCACATCCCCACAGCAGCAGGAAGGCAGCAAGCGCCTTGGAGGTAAAGACCTGCCGGTCCACTTCAGCGCACGAGGGTCATCCGCGCGAGGTAGCGCGTGCCACCCATCTGCGCCGAGACGAGATATACTCCGCTGGCGGCCTCCCGCCCACCCTCGTCGCGCCCATCCCACGTCAGCTGATAGACGCCAGCTGGCCGGTATCCCCTAAAGAGCTGCCGCACCACCTGCCCCAAGATATTGTACACCTCGATATCTACTTCACCCGCCTCTGGCAGCGCCACTGAGATCGAGGTTGAGGCGTTGAAAGGGTTGGGAAAATTGAACACCCGCACGGCCACCGGTCGAGCCGACGGCGCGGGAACCGAGACCACGAGGCCCGCCTCAGCGGCCAATTCGAGGCCGGCTGGCGGCAACCCGCTGGGTACCCGCGCTGGTACGTGAACCGCTATTGTCGAATCAGTCAGGGCATGCATGAAGGCCAACAGGTCTTGTTTCTCCTCGTCGCTCAGGCCTAGGGGGACTAATTCGGGATCGATATTCTCGGCGGGGATGGAGGCTTCGTCCCCGCCACCGCGATCGTAGAACTCGATGACATCCTCCAGTGTCGCAAGAGCGCCGTCGTGCATGTAGGGGGCCGTCTGCACAATTTGGCGCAAACCCACCACGCGGAAAGCACCGATGTCACTGCGGTTGCCCGTATTGAGAAAGCGGCCTTCGTCTTTCCCCGTCGGACGCGGGGTGCCAGTGTTGGTCGTAGCCGAGGCCCGACCCGGCCCAATCTGCTCGACGCCTTGGGCGCGAAAGCTCGAATCCGTAAACAGCGGGCCACTGTGGCAGTTGACGCAGCGCGCCTTGGTGTGAAAGAGTTCGAGCCCGCGCTTTTGTGCCAGCGTCAGGGCCTCGTCGTCGCCCGCCACGTAGCGATCATACGCGGTGTTGACCGTGTTTTGCTCGCGCTCAAACGCGGCAATAGCCCGGCCGAAGGTCGAACGCGTAATGATCGACTGCAAGGGCGTCGGGTCGTGCGCGCAGCCGAGGCGCGGCAACTGTCGGGTCACAGAGTCGGCTTCGGCTGGGAAGGCTTGCTCAAAGAGCGCAACGTATTCGGGAATCCCCCGCAGCCGCGTTAGCACGCTATCGACGGCCATCTCGCGCTCATAGGCATCGCCGCGTAGCTCCACCCGCACGATGAGCGGCCGCAGTGCTTGGGCCTCCAAGCCGCGGTCCTTGCCGTCCCACAACATGAAGCCTTTGGTCGAGGGCAGCCCGGATTCGTCGCCGTTGTACCCGACGTTAAAGAGAGTCATGGTGTGCCGCGGCTCGGTAATCACGGTGTCGCCGGTGACCGCCGAACGCCCCGTCACCCGCTCCGGTCCCAAACCCTTACCTCCGACACCTATCGCGAGTGGTAGCCCGTCGGCCATGCCAAAGGTCGGCAGGTGGCAGGTGCCGCAGGCCGTGTCCTTCTCGCCGCTGAGGATGGGGTCAAAGAACAGCAGGCGTCCCAACTCGACGCGGTCGAGATTATAGGGATTGTTCTCTGGATAGGGCAGCGGCGGCAGCGGCTGGAGACCGAAGCGCTGCCGCAAGTCGTCTTCCTGCCCTGGTGCGCTTGCGGCACTGGCGAACAGGGCTAGCGCAACGACGACTGCTATAGGCCTCTGTTTATTCATCGTTCCCCCCTTTGAGCCAGAGTAGCGAGGAGTTTTTTATCTCGCCCCACGTCTTGCGGCGCAGCACCGTACCCGTGCCCATCTTGGCGCTAGCGGCGCAGCGAAATCCCACGTCCGGACCTTTGAAGTTCGGGGCGTCTCGCGCTCGGTACGAGGGCCGCACGTGGCTGGCGTCAACCGCGTACGAGCCACCGCGCACGGCCTTAACCCCCGTGCTGTCCGGCCCCGCGGGATTGACGTCTGGACCAAAAACGTAGTAGCTCGGATGGTACCAGTCGTTGGTCCACTCGAAGACATTGCCCACCATGTCGTAGGCCCCAAAGGGACTGGAGCCGTCTCGCGTTTGGTAGCCGTCCCTGTTGGAACCGTCGAAAAAGCCGACCGGGTTGGTGCTGAGGATGGCCCCAAAGCCGCGCTCAAACGGATCGTCACTTTGGAAGTAATTGGCGCGAAAGGCATCGAGGCCGTCGCCCCAAGGATACTTGCGGCCGTCATCGCAGCGCGCGGCGCGCTCCCACTCAGCTTCCGTGGGCAATCGCTTGCCAGCCCACTGGCAGAAAGCCGCGGCGTCGTGCCACGTCACCAGCGTAATGGGGTGATTTTGCCGCGCAGCCGTATTCTGTAGGGTCCACTCTGGGATCAGCGCGCCCGTGTCGCGCTGGTACTCTCCCCATTGCGCCACCGTGACCTCGTATTTGTCGATCAGGTACGCGTCGAGGTAAATCTCGCGCACGGGCTGCTCGTCAAAAGCTTCGCCTTCCATGCCCCGGGGGAAAAACCCGGCCGGCACTAGGACCATGGTGGTAGGCCAACCCGTGGGCAGGTTGACCGTCCGCTCGATTTTCTCGTGCTGGGCGCAGACCGGCAGGGCAATCAGCGCGCAGAGGGCAATTCGACCTATCATATTGGCTCATTCTCCAGCAAGGAGTTGATTCGGGTTGTTGGCAAGTAAGATACAAACAGAGCGGAAGTTCCGCTCCAGCCCGCGGCCAATCCATTTGCCTTGTTCCGCGACGCGGGTATTTTTAATTAAAATAAGGAATAAGCTATTGGGACGTTCATCCTCTGCGATACATGCGTGAAGGAAGGCATTTATGAGTTTTCGCATGACCCTCGCCGCCGTCTTGATCTTGGGCAGTGGCTATTCGCTAGCAGCCGACCAGCTACGCTACGACTCGGCACGCGACTGGCGGCAATGGGATAATTTGCCTTTGGGCGCGGTGGAATTGACCCCGTCCGGTGAGATCCAACTCACAAAAATCGAGAAGGGGATCGACGCCGTGCGCGATTTGGGCGAATTCGGCGGCGGCATCCGCAACGCGGGCTCCAACCTCAGCACCGCTCGTTTGACCATTGACGGCAATCCAGCGACCGGCTGGGCACCCGATCCAGAGACCGATCCAGACGAGTGGTTTATCGAGATTGACTTGGGCCGCGCAGTCTCGGCTAAAAGCGTCACTTTAGTATTCGATGCGGAGGCTCCACCCTTTGAACTTTTCGACCTCCTGCTTTCGACCGGCGAGCCGGAAACCGACTTTATCGCCGCGCCTATCGAAGGCTCTATAGTCTATCGCGTCAAAGGGCGTATCAAGGAAAACACCGACCATCGAGTGACGTACCAAATAAAACAAATCGACGAAGAGCCAATCCAATTCATCCGCTTTGAACCACTGCTCCTAGTGCCCGATGCCCGCCTCGTCGAGGTCGAGGTCGAGACCATCGGCGACAACATCGCTCTCGGGCTGTTGGAGCGAGGCGGGTCGGTCGATATCAACATTAATCTCGCTAGCAACGAATCGCAGCCTCTCGGCAAAGCGAGAGCGCTCTTTGACGGCGATTTGTACGAGCGCTGGCGTGCTGGCACAGCCTCTAGGGGCCTCACCGACATCCTCGCCCACATGGTCCTCGACTTAGGCGCAGTCTATTGGGTCGATCAAACGCGGATCATCGGCGGCGTGGTCGTACGCTCCGGCTTTGGTGGCGGCATTACCACCAACCACTACGTTCACCGCCGGCGCTGGGGCTTTCGCTTCTACGAGTTTATGACCTCAGACGGCTCGCTTTCGCCCGACGGCACTCGCCTGTGGACCAAGCACTTTTCCGGTGCCTCGCCTGGCAGTCAGACCTCCAAGGGCCTAGTCGATCACAACTTCGACCTGCTGCCGACGCGCTTTGTCCGCATCTTCTGGAAGTACTGGGACACCAGTTGCTATTCCTTGCAGCGGCTCGGCGAGGTGGGCGGTGCCAGCACGATCCCGGGCTGCGGAGCTGGTGGGACCACCGACGAGATTCAGATTTTCGGCGAGGGGTTCCCGTCGGAGGTCGATTTCCGCTCCCCTCTGATCGACTTAGGTGCCGGCAAAAACCTCAACTCCGTGGAGTGGAGTGGAGACGAGCCGCCCGGTACGCGCATTGAGATTCGCACCCGCACCGGCAACGAAGTCTTGGAGACCTACACATACTACGACAAGAATGGCAAGGAAGTCACCGAGCGGAAGTACAACAAGCTCATTCCCAGTTTCAAAGGCCCCATTGACACCACTCTTGCCGCGGGCGGCGATTGGAGTGCGTGGAGCCGCATTTACAGCTTTTCGGGCGAGGCGTTTCTTTCGCCCTCACCGCGTCGTTACCTCGAAATCGACGTGCGCATGACTTCGGATTCGCCGGCCGTGGGCGCTTCTATCGACCATTTGGCCATCAATTTCACCCAACCGCTCGCCGGCCGCGTACTCGGCGAAATTTTTCCTCAGCAGGCCCTACCGGGAGTACTGACGGAGTTTACCTACTACTTGCGGCCCGAAAACGCCAGCGGATTCGACCGCCTCGCCGTGGAGTCGGACACACCGGTGCAATTTACTAGCGTCGCTCACAATGGCACCGCGCTCGACGCACAGATGGATACCACTGCAAGTGGTTTCCTAGTCCATCTGCCCAACCGCATCCGCACCGACCAACTCATCGAACTGAAGTTTGAATCCTCCGTATTCCGGCAATCGACGCGCTTCGACGTCTTTTTGCAGGACAGCCGCCAAGACGAGAGCGTGCGACAGCGCGTGGACCCGGGCGATGCCACCGATTTGGTCGAGAGCAACACCAACATCGTCAGCTTGCCGATCTCTCGGGAATTACTCGCCAACATGTCCTTCTCGTCCAAGGCGATTACCCCCAATGGCGACAGGATCAACGACGAACTGGCGTTGGAGATCGCGCTGGTCAATGTGCTAGCGCCACGCCCCCTGCGATTGCGCCTGTACGACCTTGCTGGCCGCCCGGTGTACGACCGCAGCGAAGACAGCCGCGCTGGCCAATACAAGCTGGCTTGGGACGGTCGCGACAGCCACGGTGACCGGGTCGCCCCAGGCCTGTACATGCTCGAAGTTCTCGTCGAGGGCGATGCCGGCGACGAGAAAGTACAAGCGCTTATTTCCGTAGCCTACTAGATAGAAGACTCGAGATTCGCGGGTAAAAAAATCTTGACAGATAAGCACATATTTATTTGTTTACCCAACTATTATGGGGGGAAAATTCCCGAAAAATCGCCGAGGAAAGGAGGTACGAAGTACCAACTGATGCACTTTTAAGCAGCTTCGTAATCCCGCCCGCTGAAACCCTGTGGCGGGCCTATTCTCTTCCCTTTTCACATACATAATCACTATCGAGGAGGATTCAATAATGCGCAAAGTCCTAACTTTAACCTTAGGCATGTTGCTCGTCGCTGGTGCTGCCTTCGCGCAGGAGCCGGCTGAAGTACCGCTCTTTTTCGCCGTGGGTATCCCCAGTAACGCCCTGCCCACCATCGATGGCGACAATTCCGACTGGGCCTGGGTTGATCGCAGCTTTGAGGTCACCATTGAGGACATGAATCCGCTGACCGGCGGTGCCGACGACGCCGATGACCTATTCATCGACCTGATCATTGGCTGGAGCGATGCCAACAACCGCATTCACGCCATGGTTCACGTCCACGACGACTTCCTGATCGTCGATAAGAACCCCACCTGCACCTTCCGCGATGACAACTGCGAAGTGCATTTTGATCCCGACAACCAAGGCGGCGGCCCGTACTCGGCACCCAACGACCAAGACTTGCAGCCGGCCTACCAGATGTGCCTGAGCTTCTCCGAGCAGTTCTCGCGCGTTCAGATGTACAACGGGGCGCTGGGTAACTTCGAGCAGGATGCCCTGAATTTCTGGTGGACCCACACCGACTTCGTCGATGCCGGTCACGTCAACCAAGGCCAAGAGTACTACTACGAGTTCAGCGCCGAGCTGATGGACCCGATCTCGATCAGCGGCGGCCCGGACGCCAGCACGGTGTGGACGCTCGCGGCCGAGCAGACCATCGGTATGTCGATCTCGGTTGACGACGCCGACGAAGGTCTCAACGCCAACGGCAACGATCCAATGGCTGAGGACTGCTGCGAGAACGGTTTCTGGTGGCAGGCCCAGTACAGCATGGCCGAGCAGTTTATGAACAGCGGCGGCATGCCCGACATCTTCCTGACGCCGATTGAAGCTGTAGACACGTCGGTTGAGGAAAGCTCTTGGGGCCAAATCAAGTCGCTGGTAGGCGAAGAACTCTAAACCAAAATTTACAGACTTCGTCTTAAGTAAGTTCACAAGGGGAGGGGAATCGATTCCCCTCCCCTTATTTTTTTTTGTTTATGGGGATGAGAGGCAACGCACGCTATGTTCAAATGGCGATTTAGGCTGTTGATCTGCATTCTGTTGGGCGCTAGGGCGGCTAGCGCCGTGGACGTGTGGACCGCGGGAGGCTCTGGCTTTGCATGGGACGATGTCGGCGAACTGACCGGCCTCACCACCGATGCATCTGCCCTGCTCCCGGCCGTGGTGGACTCGACCACCAATGCCGTCGAAAACCTCACCCTGACGCGGCGGGGTGGCAACATCTCTTCACCGCAGTCGCGCGAGAACCTGACCGGCCTGCTCACCGACGGCAATGCCGAGACCTTCTGGCGCGTCACCCGCGAGCGACGCCCCGATGGCACCTCCATGGTCATCGACTTAGGCGCGATCCTGCCGATCAACCGCATTCGCTTTCAGGGCAACCCCGACATCTTTCTCCGCGCCTATGAGCTTTTTGTTCACGACGGCAACCCCGCGCAACTGCGCGAAGACCTGCCGATCGCTTTCATCAACCAAGTCAGCGCCAATCTCGAACAGGGCGAATCGGATATTGACGCTCATATACCCCTCCAGTTTGTGCGCTTCATCCGCCTAATTAGCCGCTCGGGCCAAGAGTTCATCATCGAGGAGGTCGAGGTCTTTGGCGACGGCTTCGCCCCCACTGGCAGTTACCTCTCCGAAGTCATCGACCTCGGCGAGGCGGCCAACTTTGGCCAACTCCGCTTGCAGACGCGCTCCGATCCCTTGACTAACGTGGTGTTGCAGACGCGCACGGGCACGGTGTCCGACCCCAAAATTTACTATCGCAAAACCGATATCTTTGAGGGAGAGGATCGACAGGAAGAGCCCATCCTACCAATCGGCTCACCCGAGGCGGCCGACGAGTACGACGATCTGACCTCGTCCGACAAGGGCGCGATCATCGACAACATCGACGAGTGGAGCCCTTGGTCGGCACCATACGAGGACTTCTTTGGCGATCTACTATCTCCAGGCAATCGCCGCTACGTCCAGTTCCGCCTGTTGTTTTCGTCCGAGGACGCGCGCCAGTCGGCCTTTGTCGATTCGCTCTCCTTTGACTACTCGATCCCAACGCTGGCCGAAGAGCTGACAGCCGAAGTTACTCCAGCGACGGTCACTCTCGGCGAGAGCAATACCTTCGACTACTACATTCGCTCGACTTTCGGTGATGCCAACGACGGATTCGACCGCGTGGAAATCCGCACGCCTTTCAAGGCGACGGTCAATAGCGTCGAGTTAGATGGGGTGTCCGTGGCCTTTACAGAGGAGGACGCAGAGGACGAGAGCAGGCTGGCCATCCAACTGAGCGACGACCGAGTGACCGAGTCGGGGCAGCTTTTGCGCATCCGTTTCGAGGCCATGGTAACCGTCTATGGCACCACTTTTTTCGCCAAGGTCTTCGACAGTCAGACCGGAGAGCTCGGTCAAGACGTGGTGGCCGGAGACGCCACCCCCGAAGCCCAAGCCGATCGCCTATCTATCCAAGGCGCATTGCGCCAAGAGCTCGTCCTCGAACTGAAGGCTGATCCTCCGGTATTCAGTCCCAACGGCGATGGGGTTAACGACCAGCTACAGTTGTCCTATATCTTGCTGCGTGCCCTCTCTCAGGTGCCCGCCGACCTAATTGTGTATGATCTCGCGGGCCGCCCAATCCGGCACTTACAAAAAAGCGGCGCGCTCAATGGGCCACAGCAAGTAACTTGGAATGGCTTAGACGAGAGCGGTTCTATTGTGCCACCCGGGCTCTACATTCTGCGGCTTTCCATTGATACGGATACTGGCTCTGAAGACCGATCACTGCTGATAGGGCTGGCGTACTGAGAGCGGCTTATGTCCATCCCACTAGGGCATACTAAGGGAGCACGGCTATGACAATCACTCGCGCACTATGCCTCGTTATAGCGTTGGATAGTTTCGCCTTTGGCGAGCGCATCTCGTTTGACGCCCGCTCCACTTGGCAAGAATGGGCGCACCCGGTCGGTGCCGTCGAACTACAAGCGACCGGCCGAATCCAACCCGTGCCCGTGCGCAAAAACATCGACGCCGTGCGCAATGCCGAGCACTTTGGCGGCGGCATCCGCAGCGTTGGCAGCAACGCCCGCGACGCGGGCCTCATCATGGATGGCGACCCGGCGACTAGCTGGTCGCCCGACCCGGCCGACGGCATTGAAAACGCCTATATCGAACTCGACTTGGGCCGTTTGGTGACGGCCTCCGAGATCGTCATCACTTTCGACAAATCCGCGCCGCCCTTTGAATTTTTCGACATTCTGCTGTCAAGCGGCGAAAAGTTCTTTACCAACGCACTGGTGCCCGTGGAAGGCACCTTGGGCTACGGCCTCTCCAAGGGTGTTGGCTTCAATGAGAGCCATGAGCTCGTTCTTGATCCCCGCCAGCGCACCTTGGGCTTGAGCGCATCCGGCTCGGACGACATTGGCGGCGGCTTTGTCGATGGCTCCGTCCGCGAGTTCAAGGAATCTTCGGGCCTAATCCGCATCGTTCGCATCGAGTTGTCCAAGTTCGTCGAGGGCGCTGGCCTAGCCGAGATTTCGGTCTCCACTATCGGCGACAATATCTCCCTCGGTATCATTGAGCGCGGCGGCAACATCGAACTCATCACTGACTTGCAGGCCGTACTCTCCGGCGGCGAAAATATGGTGGACGGCGATATTGTCACCAACTGGGGCATGCAGACTTATCACCAAACCCAGACCGGCTTCGACATCTTCAATCGCATCATCTTTGATCTAGGGGCCCATTACTGGATTGACCAGATCCGCATCATCGGCGAGCCGGCCGGTG
>JAPPEF010000397.1 GCA_028875335.1 Gemmatimonadota bacterium | reverse complement strand
TGGCAGTCGCCGTGGGCTTGGGCCTGCTGGCCGCGTTGACGGGGTGGATTTTGCCCTGGGTCGCCACCGCGTTCAACGCCGCCAATTACCTAGTCCTCGTGGGGCTGATTGAACTAGTCTCGTGGTGGGCCTCGCTACCTTTTGCGTCTGTGGCCGTACCGCGGCCGGGGGTACTCTTCGTCGCAGTGGCCGCCGCCCTCTGCCTGCTCGGCCCGCTTTTGCCCCATAGGCCGTGGGCGTGTAAAGCCGCCATTTTCGCGTCGCTCGTCTGGCTCAACGTCGCGGTATGGACTTACGCGCTCCGTTCCCGCGACTTGGAGATCGTCTTTTTGGACGTGGGCCAAGGCGACGCGGCGTTTGTGCGCTTCCCCAACGGCAAAACCATGGTCGTCGATGGCGGCGAGCGCAGCGCATATTTCGACTGCGGCGAACGAGTGCTGTTGCCTTTCTTGCGCTACATGGGCGTCCGGCGGGTCGATGTCGTCGTAGCCTCGCATTCGCACAACGACCACATCGGCGGACTGGTATCCCTGTTGGAGCAAATGGAAGTCGGCCACTTTCTCGACAGCGGGCAGGTCTATGACTCGTGGACCGCGCGGCGTTTGCAAGACCTAATCACCGAGCGGGGCGTGCGCTACCACCGAGTCGCAGCGGGCGACAGCTTAGTGGGCTTGGGCGGGGTCGCGGGACTCGTCCTGCATCCGACTGCGGACTTTGTCGATACAGACGGGAATATCCCTTTTGGCCTCAACAACGGCTCGGTGGCCTTTAGCTTGCAGCACGGAGCCGTGCGCGTACTCTTTACCGGCGACGTAGAGCAGGAAACCGACCCGGCGATCCTCGCTTGGGGACCGCGGTTGCAGGCGCGCTTGCTCAAGGTGGCTCACCACGGCTCGCGCACCTCGTCGCAGCCACTTTTTATCGAAGCAGTCTCGCCCGCAGTAGCGGTGATGTCGCTGGGGGAAGGCAACAAGTTCAAGCACCCGGCCCCAGAGGTCGTCGCGCGCTACGTAGCGCACGGAGCGCGGGTGCTGCGTACCGACCACACCGGAGCGGTACAAGTGCGGATTGACGGCACGCGTATGGCCGTGCAGACGATGCTGGAGTGAGGAATGCGCCTAGTCTAGCAGCCCCAATTCGGGTCGCTCAATCAAAGACCGCAGACGGTCTAGGAAGCGGGCCGCCGCGCCGTTTTCGAGCAGTCCACTCTCAACCGTCAGGCTCAAAGATATCAACGCCCGCGGCACCACGCGGCCCTCTCGCACGGCCGGCCGCTCGGCAATGCGCCCCAGTCCCAAAGCAGCGCGGTAGGGAGGGCGGAGGATTGGAGTGAAGGCGTCAATGCCGTACATGCCGAGGTTGGCGATGGCAAAGGTGCCACCCTGCACGGCCTCCGGCTCCAAGGCGCGCCGCCGCACCTGCAGCGCGAGGGAGCGCGCCTCGGCCGCGAGTTCGGCCCAGTTCTTGGTATGCGCGTCGCGGATAACCGGGCTCGCCAAACCATCGCCCGTATCTACGGCGAGACTGAGGTGGACAGCATCGGTACCCGCGGCATTCAACTGGGGGTAATCAGCCAAGGCTACCACCGCTAGCTTGGCAATCAGATGGTGATACGCAGGTGCTGGCGCATCTTCCGCCTTGAGCCGCGGGCGCAACGTCACCAACTCGGTTGCGTCTGCTTCGGTCGTCAAAATCGCGGGGACCGCTTGGCCGCTGCGGGCGGCAGCCGCGCGAACATCGCGCTCGACGATCCGGCCCGTGCGCCCACTGCCTGTAAGCGCGCGCCATTCCATCCCAAGCTCCGCAGCCACGCGCCGAGCGCGGGGGCTGATGGTCGGCCCTGCGGAGCGGGCCGGCGCAGGGGTTGGGGCTGGCTCTGGTTTTGCTATGGGCGCGGGTTCCGCAGGCGTTAGAACCGACTCTGCGGCAGGAGCTGGAGGCGGCGCGGTCGGCATTTCCTCGCCGGGCTGCAACAGATAGCCCAACAGAGTGCCCACCGGCACCGTATCGCCGGGTCGGGGCGCGTCCGGGGGGATGCGCAGGATGCCGCCGGAAAAGGTCTCGATCTCGTTGAGGGCCTTATCGCTTTCCACCGTAAAGAGAATTTCGCCAGCCTCGACCGCGTCACCATCGGCTTTGAGCCACTCAACGAGCGTGCCCTCCTCCATGGTCCATCCCAAGCGGGGCATTGCAATTGCCTCGGCCATGCGCTTGCTCCTACTCGGCCATCAGGTCGCGGATGGCCCGTTCTATGTCCTCCCTGTTGGGCGCAATCGCGGCCTCTAGGGGCGCGCTGTACGGCGTGGGCACGTGCGCGCCGTTGAGGCGACGCACCGGCGCGTCGAGATCGTCGAAGGCTCGGTCAACCACTGCGGCGGCGATTTCCGCGCCCATGCCGCAGGGGGCAAAGGTCTCATCGGCGATTAGCAGGCGGCCCGTCCGGTGGACGGATTCGAGTACCGTGTCAATGTCGAGGGGGGACGTAGTGCGAGGGTCAATCACTTCAACCGAGATGCCCTCGCCGGATAGGGCCTCGGCGACTTGCAGCGTCTCGGGCACCATGGTCGTCAAAGCCACGACGGTCAGATGCTCACCGCGTCGGCGTACAGCCGCTTGGCCAAAGGGAATGCAGAACTCCTCTTCTGGCACTTCACCACGAGTGTTGAGCAAGGACTTGTGTTCGAGGAAAAGGACTGGATCGTCGCCGCGCAGGGCCGTCTTGAGCAGGCCCTTGGCGTCGTACGGATTGGACGGCACTGCGACCTTGAATCCGGGCAGATGCGTAAAGATCGGATAGTAATTGCCCGAGTGATGGGTGGCGGCCGCGCCGCCGACGCCAATGCAGCCGCGCAGGACGATGGGCATTTTCAGACGGCCGCTGCTCATGTACTGCATTTTGGCGATCTGGTTGATTAGTTCGCCGAACGCATCGAGGATAAAGTCCAAGAACATGAAATCCACAACTGGCCGCGTCCCGGTCATGGCCGCGCCAGCGCACAAGCCGACGAAACCGCGCTCGCATATCGGGGTGTCGCGCAAGCGTTCCGGGCCGTACAAATCGAAGAGACCAGTAGTGGTGTTAAAGTTGCCACCGCGCGGACCAATGCCCTCGCCGACGACGAAAATGGTCTCGTCGCGCGCCATCTCCTCGGCTAGGGCTTGGTGCGCCGCTTCTACATACGTGAGTTCGGGCATTACGCACCGCCCCTTTGGCTAAAGACGTGGTCGGCCACGGTGGACGGGTCGGGCCACGGGCTGTCGTGGGCAAATTGCAGAGCCTCGGCGATCAGCGCGGTGACGTCCGCCGCAATCGCGTCGAGTTCTTCTTGGCGGGCGTGGCCTGCCTCTAGCAGCCGGTGGGCGAAAGCCGAGATGGGATCGCGCTTTTTCCACTCGTCGATTTCCTCGGTGGAGCGGTAACCCCCGTCGCGCATTCCCTCGGCGTGGGGCCGGGTGCGGTAGGTCTTGCACTCAATGAGGGTCGGGCCGCCGCCTTGGCGCGCGCGGGTTATCGCTTCGCCAGCTACCGCGTACACCTCAGCTACGTCGTTGCCATCGACGGCGATGCCGGGTAGTCCGTAGGCTGCGGCGCGGTTGGCCACCTGCGGATTGCGGGTGGTATCGACAAAGGCCACTTCCGTGGCATAGAGGTTGTTTTCGCAGACGAAGAGCACCGGCAATTGCCAGTTGGTCGCTAGGTTGATGCCCTCGTGGAAGGCGCCGTTGGCTACCGCTCCGTCGCCAAAGAACGCCACGCCGACCTTGGGGACGCCCAAGAGTTTAAAGGAGTAGCCAGCGCCAGCGGCTTGGAGGATGCAGGGACCGACGATGCCGCTGGTACCCATCATCCCCACTTGCGGCGAGAAAAGGTGCATGGAGCCACCGCGTCCCTGCGAGCAGCCCGTGGCTTTGCCGAAAAGCTCGGCGATCAGCTCCTTGGGCGGTACGCCTTTGGCGAGGGCGTGGCCGTGGCCGCGATGCGTGCTAAAGACCGCGTCGTCGTCGTTGAGATGGGCGCAAACACCGGTGGCAATGGCTTCCTCGCCGACGTACGTGTGGCAGGCACCGGGGATCAGACCAGCTTGGTAAGACCGGGCAAGCTGCTCTTCACAGCGGCGGATGACCAACATCTGGCGATAGAGCGCCAGACAGGTATCCTTGTCGGGCAGAACTGCTTCGGTTGAGGTAGGCATGGCGGCGAATATAGCGATTGGCTGCCGCCCTGCCAAAAAATCACTTTACTGCGTTTCCCACAACGCCTTTTTGCGGAAGGCATCGAGATCCAAGTCGCCGCGGGCATAGGCGTCAATGGCGGACTTGGGCACCTTGAGCAGTGCGCTGCGGGCGGAGAAGGGAGAGCGATATTCGACGATGACGTGCTCATCGGACTGGACTTGGCGGAGGGTCGCGCCGTAGTCGGCGAAGGCTTCGACGGTTCTGGCTTTGACAGAAGCGCGAGGCAAAGGGTTGGCAACGCGTATTGGGTCACTAATAAAAAATAGGGCACCTACGTCCGGCTGATACATTCCCAAAGTGCGTTGGATGCGTGACCAGGGAGGATACGAGCCGTCCCTAAAGGCTTGGTCGAGGATGCCAGCCATGATGTCGATTTTCCTCAAATCCTCGTACTCGGCAAAGGCGATGCGCTGGCGGAAAGTAGCCGAGTCGATCCGCCCCTCGCGAAAGGCGTCAATAGCAGATTTTTTGACGGTGGCCGCGATTGCAGCGGAGTGTAGGTTATAGAAGCGGACGTGAACTTTGACTGGAGAATCTGCTTCTCCGACTGCCTCCGCTAGCGACTTGTCGATTTGGCCCCCCGCTACCAGCTTCTCTAGGGACTCCTGTAGGTATTCTCGCGCTTTAGCTATCGTTGCGATTTGCTCGTCGTTAATTGAGAAATGGAACTTCGCATTTAAAGAGTCGGGAACAGCCACAGCCACGACTAATTCTTTAAGATCGAAGCGGCTCCCCCTAAGTTCAGGTATCGCTTCGACTTGCTTGGAAAGGTCGAAAGACACGGTATCTGCGACGGCGGGACGTGG
Organism: Gemmatimonadota bacterium; assembly: GCA_028875335.1. The sequence goes on along the minus strand of JAPPEF010000397.1, from coordinate 6,706 downwards.
GGGCCAGTTAGGCTGATAGCAGACCGTTATCCGGTCGTCTTGGTCGAGTTGGCCGATGGTCCCGGCATAGTCGCCCAGAAATTCGGCGAGCAGGTCGCGGGTTGCAGCCAGTAATTCTGCTTGCGATAACTTTTTGTCCCATCTCTCCGTCCCGGATGCTGGGCCGGTCGCCACAAAGAGCACCCCATAGCCATCGAGGTACAGGCCGCGGGCGCGGAAGTTAGCACCATCAGGCACGTCGTAATACAGATTTTCGTTGGAGAGCACCCCCTCCATGATGCGGATGTCGCGCTGCATGCGCTGAAGGTCAATATCGGCGAGGCTGGCAGTGGCCATGAAGCCAGCGACTAGGATGGTGCGGTAGAGCGTGGTCATGGCAATCTCCTATGGGTTGGTATAGCGCGTTGCCGGCAGCACTTCCAGCACGGGTGCTTCGTTGCGGCGCAAGTGGATGTAGATCTCGCGGTCGAACTGTTCGAACTGGCGGTTGATGAACTGCAAGTCTTGGTAGCGCTGGGCTTGGATCTCTGTCAGCAAATGATCGAGAACGCGCTGTTGGCGCACCTCAGAAGCCCGCAGGAGCTGGTTCACTGACGCGAGGGTACTCTCCTGTGTGGCCAGTATTTCCTCCCGAGTGAGTGGTTCGTCCACCAGCGCCTCCCCCCACTTGAGGTCCAATTCACCGGAGCGGTAACTGAGTTCAAACTCCGGCCACGCCAAAAAGAGGACCACAGCAGCCACCGCAGCAGCAGCCAAACCCGCCATCAGCCGGAAGCGCCGTCGCGGCACCTCGGCCTCGACAAACGTCAGGCCGAGGCGCGGAGCCTCATCCGGCCAAGTCCGCAGCAACGCCTGAGTGCTAGCAAATGCGTCGAGTTCGCGGCGGCACGTCGCACAGGTGGCCACGTGTTCTTTCATGCGCTCCTGTTCACCTTCCTCGCATTCGCCGTAGAAAAAGGTGAGCAAGTCTTCTTTTTTTACGTTACAGTCCATCTTCGTCAATGTCCCACTGGTTAAAGGTTTTTCGCAGCGCCTTGAGGCCGTAGTAAAGGCGCGATTTGACCGTGTTGATCGGGGCGTCGAGCACTTCGGCGATTTCCCGAAACTTCAACCCCTCGTATTCCTTGAGCACCACGACGACGCGTTGTTCTTCGGGCAAGGTCTGCAAGGCGCGGTTGAGCAGACCGCGTAGCTCGACCTTGTCCATATCGGCGGCTCGGCACAGCGCCGGATGAGGCCGGTCACTTGCTTCCTCGTACGCGTCGAGCGAAACGTGCTGCACTCGCTGGCGCAGGTGGTCGCGGCACAGATTGGCGGCGATCTGGTAGAGCCACGTAGAAAAGCGCTCGGGGTCGCGCAGCCGGTGCAACTGGCCATAGGCGCGGATAAAGCTCTGCTGGCAGAGGTCTCGCGCTTCTTCGGAATCGCCGCTGTAGCGAAGCGCAAAGCGGTAGAGGCGGCCCTGCCAGCGCCAGACCAAGGCATTGAACGCTTGGTGCTGGCCAGCCCTGAAGCGCAGGATGAGATCGGCGTCGCTCATACCTCTCTAAGACGAGGGACGAGCACAAAAAGTTTTACGCGAGGAGAATGTTAGCAAAAAAAGTAGTAGGAAGATTAAGACCACTAGCGCCCCAGTCGCTCCACCAAGTGTACCCCAATCGAGTCGGCAGCCTCGTCCCAGAAGGGTGCCAACTCGCGGGAGGTAGCCGAGCCGTGCTGTTCGCTACAGAAAGAGAACGGTTCCTCCATCAAGCGGACTTGAGATTCCCACTGCGTCACTTCGAGAGTGGTTTCAATACAGGGCTTGAGGTCGAGGTTTGAGCCAACGAAGCGAAGTTCGTCGATTCCAATCCGAAGTTGATAGTCGGGAATCACGAGGGCGTTAGACTCGCGCTCGCGCACGGCCCAGCCAATGGCGTCCAATTCGGGTAGCCGCCGGACCAGTGTCGGCACGAGAAATCGCTGAACCTCGCGGACTTGTTCGCGTACGAAGGCTTCGTCTTCGGTGTCAAAGAACAGGAAAAGGGGATCAAGCGCGACCTCAAAGGGGTTGGTATGGCCGACGACTAAGAAGTGTAGGGGCTGCTTCTCCCGCTCTTGGGGTGCACTGCTGGCGACCGCCCATGCGAGGGTTCTAAGGATATAGTCGCGGCTCTGGAAAAACGGCACCTTGGCCTTGCGGGCCACCTTTTTGATCCTCTTTTCGAGTAGGACGTTGTTCTCGTTGGCGAGCACACTGCGGCTCTCCTTGGCCAAATAGGCGATTAGCTTGTCGGCGCGCTCGGGCGCAATGTCTGGCCCGCCCTGTAAAAGCAGCATTTCCCAAGCATCCGTCTCAGCTTCGCGCTGAGCCATCAGTGAGTCGAGCATCCCTTGGAGCCGGGGGCGCAACTCTTCTACGGGAACACCGCTTCCTTGCGCGATTCCACTCAGAAGGTCTTGCGAATAACTGGCCTGTTGTGCGAGTTGTTCTTGCAGGGTGGCGTAGAGTATGCGACGCAGTGCTGCGTCCCCTTGGTCCTCAATGGCCAAGCCGGCGGTGGGCAGAAAGAAGGCGATGGCTAAGGCGATCATAGAACATTTCCTTTGCAAACTGTCGAGTTTAGCCGAGTAGATTACAGGTCAATCCAGTAGCGCAACTTCTCAATGCACTGCGCGGGTTTGCGGCCCTCAGCGCGAAATGTTTGGCTGGGCATGGCCATCGCGCTCTCGAATTGGCCTCCGTTGTGCTCGATGATCTTGCGCGAGCCAATGTTGTCCGAGTCGCAGGTGACCAGCACGCGGCGCAGCCCGATTTCCCGCGATACCACCAGTGTCAGACCGAGGATGGCCTTGCCGTAGCCGCGGCACCGCCGAGAAGGTCGAATGCTATAGCCAATGTGACCTCCGTAGGTGAGCAAATACGGGGTGCTGAGCTCGGGCCTTATGGAGGTCTGGCCAATGTACTCACCGTCGTGTACGAGCCAGAGCACTCGGTCTGGGTACCGCCAACGCGAACGCGCCGCATCGGCAAGAGCCTTGAGGTCGCGCACGAATTGCGGGAACTGGTCGGCGAGAGAGTCGCTGTCGTATCCGAGGGATCGGGCATACGTCGAGTCGAAACGACCTTCGGCCAAAAATTCAGCCGCGCCCTCTAGGAAGCTATCCCGGTACAGGACGGAGGGGGGGACGAGGGATTGCATGATGGACCAGGATGAGCAGGATTAGATAGGATGGACAGGATTTTGTTGGAGTGGGAGCAAAGTAGGGCGTGGGGGATAGAGCGTCAACTTGGCAGCGCGCTTGTCCATTCGCAAGCGCATGTCTTATTAATTGTCTAATATTAAATACACCTCCTTTGATAGGATCGGCAGGTCAACGGCGCACCGATGGGGCCAACGTGTTTGAGTTAGCTTTTACACAACGCAACGAACAACCATGAGCGAAATTATCCAACTCGATGAAATCTCGGTCGGCGCGATTCTCCGCAACGTGGCACCGGCCAGACTCTACGAAGAAGCGCTGCGCCACGAGCGCGGATCCATCATTTCCGACCAAGGCGCGCTCGTGGTTTCCTCGGGCGACAAAACCGGGCGCAGTCCCACTGACAAGCGCATCGTCTTCGACCCGCAAAGCAGCACCGACATTTGGTGGGGCGCAGTCAACATCAAGCTCCAAGAGCACACCTTTATGATCAACCTAGAGCGGGCCATCGACTATCTCAACACCTGTGAGCAGTTGTACGTGGTCGATGGATTCGCCGGCTGGGACCCTCAATATCGGCTCAAAATTCGCGTGATTTGCTCCCGCGCATACCACGCGCTCTTCATGCACAACATGCTCATCCGCCCGTCCGAAGCCGAACTGGCCCAATTCGGAACGCCGGATTTTACCATCTACAACGCTGGCCGCTTTCCGGCCAACCGCTACACTTCGGAGATGACCTCGACGACCAGCATCGACCTGAGCTTCGAGCGCCGGGAAATGGTGATTCTGGGAACCGAGTACGCGGGAGAAATGAAAAAGGGCGTGTTCACCGTGATGAACTTCCTCATGCCCAAAGCCGGCCTGCTGCCCATGCACTGTTCGGCCAATGCGGGAACCAGCGGCGACACTGCGTTGTTCTTTGGCTTGTCGGGCACGGGCAAGACCACGCTTTCAACCGATCCCCAGCGGCGGTTGATCGGCGACGACGAGCACGTCTGGAGCGCAGAGGGAATCTTCAACATCGAGGGCGGCTGCTATGCCAAGTGCATCGACTTGACCCCAGAGCAAGAGCCAGAGATTTTTCGCGCCCTCCGCTTCGGCACGGTCTTGGAAAACGTCGTCTGCGACGAGGAGAGCCGCCGAGTCGATTACGACGACGACGCGATTACCGAAAACACCCGCGCAGCCTATCCCATCGACTACATCCCCAACGCGATGATCCCCTGCACCGGTCGCCATCCACGCGACATCATCTTCCTCACCTGCGATGCCTTCGGCGTGCTGCCGCCGGTCAGCCGCCTGACGCCCGACCAAGCTATGTATCACTTTATGAGCGGGTACACGGCCAAAGTCGCCGGTACCGAGATGGGCGTCACCGAGCCAGAGGCCACGTTTTCGGCTTGCTTTGGCGCGGCCTTCATGGTCTGGCATCCGAACAAGTACGCCGCCCTGCTGGCCGACAAAATCCGCGCCCACAACGCGCAGGTCTGGCTGGTCAATACGGGCTGGACGGGCGGGCCGTACGGGATAGGCACGCGCCTCTCGCTCCAGCACACTCGGGCGATTATCCACGCGATTCACGCTGAAGCCCTCGCCAACGCGCCCACAGAGCGGGACCCGCGCTTCGGCTTTGACGTATTGTGCTCGTGTCCAGGCGTGCCCAGTGCACAATTGATGCCTCGGCAAACTTGGACCGATAGAGCAGCCTACGACGAGCGCGCCGGCCAACTCGCCGAGCTATTCAAGGCGAACTTCGCCGCCTTTGCGGACGGAGCTTCAACGGCCGTAAAGCAAGCCGGACCAGCGTGAAGAATTTGCCCCCTAACAAAACCACTCATCACCCATAAGGAGAACTCAATGGAAATCGCGGCACAAAAGACCGCCGACTTAGGTTACAAGGTCGCCGACCTAACACTGGCCGAATGGGGCCGGCAGGAAATCATTCTCGCCGAGCAAGAGATGCCCGGGCTGATGGCCCTGCGCGAAGAGTACGGGACCGCCCAACCGCTTGCAGGTGCACGGATCGCCGGCTCCTTGCACGCGACGATTCAGACCGCGGTACTCATCGAGACGCTCACCGCGCTCGGGGCGCAAGTGCGCTGGTGCTCGTGCAATATCTTCTCGACCCAAGACCATGCGGCCGCGGCCCTCGCTGTCACCGGCATCCCGATCTTCGCTTGGAAGGGCGAGACCGAGGACGAGTACTGGTGGTGTACCGAGCAAACCCTGCGCTGGCCCGACGGCGCTGGCCCCAACCTGATTCTCGACGACGGCGGCGATCTGACCAAGTGGATCCACGAAAAGCACTCAGAGCTTTTGCCGGGCCTGCGCGGCATCTCCGAGGAAACGACCACTGGCGTCCACCACCTCTATCAGATGCTCGAAGCTGGGACGCTCGCCGTGCCGGCGATCAACGTCAACGACAGCGTCACCAAGTCGAAGTTCGACAACCTCTACGGCTGCCGCGAGTCGCTAGCCGACGGCATCAAGCGTGCTACCGACATAATGATCGCCGGCAAGGTCGTGGTGGTAGCTGGTTACGGCGATGTCGGCAAAGGGTGCGCCGACGCCATGCGGGGCCTAGGAGCACGAGTGATCGTCACCGAGATCGATCCGATTTGCGCGTTGCAGGCGGCCATGGAAGGCTACGAGGTCAAGAAGATGGACGACACCATTGCCGAGGGCGACATCTTCGTCACGGCGACGGGGTGCCGCGACATCATTGGCATCGACCAAATGGAGCAGATGAAAGACGGAGCCATCATCTGCAACATCGGCCACTTTGACGTCGAAATCCAAGTAGCCGAACTAGTGGGCTATCGCGGAATCGAACGCATTGAGATCAAACCGCAAGTCGATAAGTTCACCTTTCCCGATGGCCGCAGCGTCATCCTGCTGGCCGAGGGCCGCTTGGTCAACTTAGGCTGCGCCACCGGACATCCCTCTTTTGTCATGTCCAATTCGTTTACCAACCAAGTCTTGGCGCAGATTGAATTGCACACCCGTCACGATCAGTATCCAGTCGGCGTGTACATGTTGCCCAAGCACCTCGACGAGAAAGTGGCGCGTCTCCACCTGCAAAAGCTGGGCGTCGAAATCGACGAGCTAGACGACGACCAAGCCGCGTATTTGGGTATCCCAGTGGAAGGCCCCTACAAGCCGGAGCACTACCGCTACTAGCATCCCATGAACGTCGCCGTCCTGCTCTCCGGTGGGGTCGATAGCTCGTTGGCCCTCGCACTGCTCCAGCGCGAAAAGCGGCTCGCCCTCAAAGCCTACTACCTCAAGATCTGGCTAGAGGATGATTTGTTCTCGCTCGGCGACTGCCCGTGGGAAACGGACTTGACCTACGCCCGCGCCACCTGCGAACAACTCGGGGTGCCGCTCGAAGTCGTGCCGCTACAAAGCGAGTATCGGGAGCAGATCGTCGAGTACGCGTTGGCCGAGTTGCGCTTGGGGCGCACACCCAGCCCGGACATCTGGTGCAACCAGCGCGTCAAGTTCGGAGCCTTTTATCAGC
>JAPPEF010000052.1 GCA_028875335.1 Gemmatimonadota bacterium | reverse complement strand
AGACGCACGAGCGGGTCAAGGCGGCGTGTCGGCAAAACGGCGTGGCCTTTTTGGACGGGTCCACACCCGAAACGGTCGCAGCGAAAATCGACGCTGGAGCGCGCGTTTTTTCTGGGGGGAATGAAGAAACGGCCCAGGTGGGGCGCGCGCACACGCGGCGAGAGATGCCGGTCTAGGTTGCGTTCAAAGGACGTTGCTGAAAATTCAAAGGACACGACACTTCTCATTTCAACTAATCACTAAAGGAGAAAGATTAATGATTTACGCACTGAGAGGGCCTAGCTTCCGAGAAGATCCAGAAGGATACCGTGATTGGACATCTCTTATCTCAACGTCGTTGCAAGACGGTGTGGGGCGTTTCGGTTGGAGCTATGTCGAAACCGCCGACTTGCGCCAGTTAGAGAGGAGAATTACTGAAAGAGGCTGGGACGATCTAAACGACGACGAACAGTGCTGTTACCAAGAATTCTTACTTTATCTCGAAAGGGACGATTATGTGATTTACATCAACTTGCCAGAGCCGGGTAAATGTACTCTCGCTCGCGTCTCCGGCCCTTATTTTTGGGAGTGGGATGGAGAAGGCAGCGATTTCAACCATCGTTTTCACATTTGCCCCAACTCAATTCTTGAATTTAACCGCAACGATGCAATTGTTCCGCGTTCCTTATATGCAAGGCTGGGACTCCCAAGAAAATATTGGCGCATCTATCTGCCTGAGCAGGTTGAACGCCTTGTAGAGGCACTAAATGAAGGCAGAGGGGGACGCCCAGCACGCCGGAGACAAGGCTTGAATCTCTCAGGGAAACAATCAGGCCATTCCTCGCAGAGATTACAAGCCAAATTCACCAGAACTACCCAGGAAGCGATCTTGAAGAGTTAATTGCTGAAGTCTTCAGGAAAGTCCCTAGTGTCAAAGAAGTAAGGGAACAAGGAGGTTCTGGAGAGCGCGGTGCAGACTTGATCGTGACCTATGAATCGGGGCTGCCTATTCCGGAGCTCCAAGGACAGCATACCTGCGTTGTCCAAGTAAAATCGTACAGAGACGAGCATTGGGACACCCACGCTGTAGAACAAATTCGAGAGGCACTCAGGCATTGGGACGCAGATGCAGGATTGATTGTATCCACGGCATCCTCCAGAACCACAGCACTCGACGATGCCCTCGATCAACTCCGGGAGGAAACGGAAAAACCGGTTGGCTTACTTATCGGCGAAGACCTTGCCGCGTTTGTGCTGCGTTTCGGTGGAGACCTATTGATCTAATCCTCCGCTGAGACAAATTCCAACGATATGCGAATGTACATTGGAATAATGCTATGACAGGCGACAACAAGAAGCTCCGCAGTGCGGGATGGTTTGGCGACGAGTGGCACCAAGGGTTTGTGTCCCGAGGCTGGACCAAAAACCAAGGCCATCCCGAGCAGATGTTCGACGGCCGACCCGTGATCGGGATCTGCAACACGTGGTCGGACTTGAACCCTTGCAACGCCCACCTGCGGATCTTGGCCGAGCAGGTCAAGCGCGGGGTGTACGAGGCCGGGGGCTTTCCACTCGAATTTCCGGTTACCTCGCTCGGCGAGACGCTGATGAAGCCGACGACCATGCTCTACCGCAACTTGGCGAGCATGGACGTGGAGGAAAGCATCCGCGCCAATCCGCTCGACGGGGTGATCCTGCTGACCGGCTGCGACAAAACGACGCCAGCCTGTCTGATGGGGGCGGCGAGCGTGGACTTGCCGACCATCGCGGTGACGGGCGGGCCGATGCTCAACGGCAAGTTCCGCAATCAGAATATCGGCTCTGGCACGGATGTCTATCGCTTTACGACTGAGCTGCGGGCCGGGAGCATCTCGCGCCTGGATTATCTAGAGGCCGAGGCCGGGATTTCGCGCTCGGACGGCCACTGCATGACCATGGGCACGGCCTCGACAATGGCCTGCATGGTCGAGACCGTTGGGCTGACGCTGCCGAGCGGCGCGGCAATCCCTGGGCCGGATGCGCGGCGCAAGCGCTTGGGGCATCTGGCGGGCAATCGCATCGTCGAAATGGTGCGAGAAGACTTGCGCATGTCGCGCATTTTGACGCGGCCAGCCGTAGAAAACGCCATCAAGGTCAACGCAGCGCTGGGCGGCTCGACCAACTTCGTGGTGCATTTGTTGGCCATCGCCGGCCGGCTCGACGTCGAATTGGAACTGGATGACTTCGACCGCTTGGGCAGCCGCATGCCGCACTTGGTCAACCTAATGCCCTCGGGCGAATACTTGATGGAAGACTTCTTCTACGCTGGGGGCTTGCCCGCCGTGATCCAAGAGATGAAGGAACATCTGCACATGGATACCTTGACGGTGATGGGCAAGACGCTTGGCGAAAACACCTCGGGTGCCCAATGCTACAACCGAGAGGTCATCGCCGCGATCGACAAGCCGCTCAAGGAAGCGGCCGGGATCGTCGTGCTCCGGGGCAACCTCTGCCCGGATGGGGCGATTATCAAGCCGTCAGCCGCCTCGCCCGAGTTGATGCAGCACCGCGGACGAGCCGTGGTGTTCGAAAGTATAGAAGACTATAGGGCGCGGATTGACGATCCCAATCTCGACGTGGACAAAGACTGCGTGCTGGTCTTAAAAGGCATCGGCCCAAAAGGTTTTCCCGGTATGCCCGAAGCCGGGAAGTTTGGATTGCCCAAGAAGCTGTTGCAGCAGGGCGTGCGCGACATGGTTTGCATCTCGGACGGGCGGATGAGCGGCACGGCCTACGGCACGGTGGTTCTGCACGTCGCGCCCGAAGCCGCCGTGGGTGGGCCGCTGGCCTTGGTGCAGGACGGCGACCTGATCGAGTTGGACGTGGAAAAGCGGTCGTTGAACATGGCCGTGTCCGACGAGGAACTGCAAAGCAGGCGGCAAGCGTGGATGCCGCCCGCGCCGGTCGTCACGCGGGGTTATGCCGGCCTGTATGTCAAGCACGTGCTCCAAGCCGACAAGGGCGCTGACTTGGATATTTTGGTCGGCGGCTCCGGGCCGGATGTCTATCGGGAGCCGAGGTAGTTAGCTTCCGCTGCCCAAAACGGCTATGGCCTCGACTTCGACGAGCATACCAGGTATCACCAAGTCGGCGACCGTCACGGTAGAGCTAGCGGGAATGTGGTTGGGAAAGGCTTCGGCGCGGGCACCCGTGTATTCGGCGTAGCGGCCCGTGTCGGTGATAAACGAGGTGATCTTGACCACGTCGTCCATGGTCGCGCCGGCCTCGGCGAGCACGGCGCGGATGTTGGCAAAAACTTGGCGTGACTGCGCGGCCATATCGCCTTCGCCGACGAGCTGCCCCTCCGAGTCGAGCGGCCCTTGGCCAGAGACATAGATCGTATCGCCCACCTGCACGGCCTGTGAGATGCGAAAATTTTCGGTCCAGGGCCAAGCGGGGTTGTGTGCTTTGCGTTGGGTCATGGTGGGTTTCCTATTATAGCGGTTCCAGAACTTTATTCTTACTGCCAGAGCGGCTCCCCGTCCTCCTGCATACTCTGTAGAAACTCCTCGTTTAACTCTACCCCCAGCCCCGGCTTCTCGCTCAGCACCACGTGCCCTTCCTGAATCACCGGCTCGTCGGAAAGGACCACGTCGTTCCAAGTCGGATCGTCGTAGCGATGGAATTCCAAGGCGAGGAAATTGGGCACGCTGGCGCAGACGTGGGCGTCTCCCACGGTGCTCAAGGCGCTGGAGTTGTTGTGCGGGGCAAAGGGGATGTAGTAGGTCTCGGCCATGTTGGCGATCTTGCGACACTCGGATAGGCCGCCGCACTTGGAAATGTCGGGCATGATAATATCGACCGCCTGTTGTTCGAGCATGTCGCGGAAGCCGTAGCGCAGATAGGCGTTTTCACCGGCGCAGATCGGGGTGCGGGTCGAGTCGGTGATGCGCTTGAGCGCGTCGATATTCTCGGGCGGCACCGGCTCTTCGAGCCACATCAGATTCAGGCCCTCGAGCGCGTGGGCGAACTTCATCCCGGCGGTGGCGTCGTAGCGCCCGTGCAGGTCAATGGCTAGATCCATGTGGGGACCAACCGCCTCGCGGATCTGATGCGCTTGATCGACCAGATCCTCCAGCTCGGCAGGGGCCACCGACCAGTTCCAAGGATCGATTTTTTCCGGGTGGCCCGCGTCGTCGAGGTCGAACTTAATCGCAGTGAAGCCTTCTGCTCGTGCGTCCTCGGCGCGCTCTTTGTAATCCGAATGGGCGCTATCGACGTAGAGGCGCACTCGGTCGCGGAATTTGCCGCCCAAGAGCCGATAGACGGGTATGCCTTGGGCCTTGCCAGCCAAATCCCACAGCGCGACCTCAAGGCCGGTCAGCGCCGAAATTGCCAAGCCCGACATGCCGCCGCGGAAGATGTAGCTGCGGCGGATGCCTTCAAAGAGCGCATCGACATCTCGCGGGTCTTTGCCGATGAGTTGGGCGGCCATGGTCTGGGTGGAGCCGCGCCAGCCGCCATCGACGTGGCTGGCCTCGCCAGTGCCGTAGATGCCCTCGTCGGTGTGGATGCGGACGTAATGGTAGAGGTAGTGGTGTACGCGCACTTCAGCGGTTTTGACATCTGTGATCTTCAATGGAGTCCCTTTCTTCTATATGTACAGTTGGCCGATCGCGCGCGTGGCAGCGTCGCAGTACCAGAGCACGCCCTCGTGGATGGTCAGCCCGTGGACTTCGGTGGGGGCCTCGACGCGGACCACCTCCCAGATGCGCCCATCTTCGGGGTCGAGGCGGTTGATGGTGCCGGCCGAGGTGTCGGCTACCCAGAGAGTGCCGTCGTCAGCCCAAGCTAGGCCGTGAACCCGGAGGCCTGGGACGCGAAAGGAGTGAACTTCTTCCCAAGTGTTGGCATCCATCACGTGGACGAATTGCGACGGCGGTGAGGCCACGTACACCTTGCCGTCCTTCCACTCTAAGCCGTGGGCTCCCGTGACGCGGCCATTCTGCTGGTCGGCGACCCAGGCGACGACGCCATTGCCGGGCGAGTCTAGCTTGGCGATGGTCTGGCCCGTAGCCGGGTCGAGGCGGGCGATCTTAAGCTCAAAGGTCGAGGCGATCCACAGCGATCCGTCGCCGAGTGTAATGCCGCTGGAGTGTGCGGTGTCAGTCTGGGCTTCAAAGAGGACTTCGCCGCTCTCGTAGTCGAATTTATAGACCTTGAGGTCCACTTGATCGATGCACCAGAGGCCATCGGGCGCGGCTTGCAGTCCGTTGGGCTGGGGTCCGGGGCATTTGAAACGCTCTTCAACGCGGGCGATCTGAACGGTCATAGGATGCTTTCTTTTCTAGAGGTTGAGATTAGGCCGACAGGCCCATAAGATAGTTCCAATTCTGGCGGCGGATAGCGCGCTCTTTGTAGTGGTCGCTCTGGGAGACGCCCAGCGGATTGGTGAAGTTGAGGATGTTGGTGACGTCCTCGGCCCGGTCGCGCTCGTTCCAGTCGGCGGGCTTGTTGGCCGCCTCGGGGTCGTGGTTCCAAGTGGGTGCGGTGTTGTCCTGCGTGCGGCGGAAAAGGAACTTGATCATGTGGCGCTTGTGCGGCGAGCGGTTGGCCGCGGTGCCGTGCCAGAGGTCGTAGTGGGTGAAGGCCACGGTACCGGCCTTGACCACGAGCGGCACTTGGCCGCGGATGTTGGTGTACGTGGCCATGCGGTCCGTCGGCGCGTTGCGGAACTGGGTGCCGGGAACGATGATCGTCGGCCCCATGTCGGGCGTGACGTCGGTCGGGTAGTACAGCCCAAGGAAGCGGTTGAGCAGCACGTCGCGGTTGTTGAGGCCGTCTTGGTGCCAGTTCATGTGCGGAGAGTTCGGCTGCTTGCAGTGCCAGTGGCGATGCGACTGAACCTCGTAATCCGGGCCGAGCAGGCTGACGAGCGCGTCTTTGACAGCCGGGTAATCGAGCACTTGCCAGAGCTCAGGCACAGCTTCGGTGATGGCGTCGCCGGGGTTGTAGTCTAAAGCGTCGAGCTGGGCGGCGATGGACTCGTTGAGCCCGGCGGGCAATTCCGGCTCGACAAGGTGGTAGCGGGAGACGAGGAAACGGGCCACTTCGGCGTCGCTGAGCAGATGCTCATTCATCGGCGATAACCTCCATTTTCTGCAGGATGAACTCATAGCCAATCACGTCCAACTCCCTGTCGTCGAACGGGGCTTGTAGGTGGGGAAATTGGACGATTTGCCAGCCGTCCACTACGGCGTCGTGTACGGTTGCATAGGGCCAGTCGGGTGCTGATTCCGCGTGGATTTCGGACGCAAAGCCTGCGACCGGCTCGATGAGCGTTAGGCCGATGATGTTGGACATGACGCTAGGGGTGCGCGCCTGCAAGTAGAGCAGGCGTTGGCGGGGTGCGTCCATTGAGGTTGAATCACTCCTGTAATGCGTAAATCGCTTAATATAGGACGGTCGTGCGGTACGGCCAATGACGCCACTTGATAACAGCTACCCTCTTTCTTAGCTTGCCCTGCCGCACGGAATTCTACTAAAGGAGAAAGTATAAGGTGCAGTACAATACCCTAGGCCGCACGGGAGTCAAAGTGTCTTCCCTGTGCTATGGTACGATGGCTTTTGGCGGCGATGCGGACGAGGCGACCTCCGGGCAGATGTATCGCTACTGCCGCGAGTTGGGGATCAACTTCTTCGACTCGGCCAATGTCTATTCCAACGGGCGTTCCGAGGAGATATTGGGCCGCTTGATCCAAGGCGAGCGCGACGAGTTGGTAATCACTTCGAAAGTCTGCGGCTCAATGGGCGACGGCCCCAACGACCGAGGCTTGTCGCGGCGGCATATCGTGCAGGCCGTAGAGGCCAGTCTCAGGCGGTTGCAGACGGACCGCCTCGACCTGTACTTCGTCCACAATTTTGACGAAGATACGCCGATGGAAGAGACCCTCGCCGCACTCGACGACTTGGTGCGCGGCGGCAAAATCCTCTACCCGGCCGTGAGCAACTGGGCCGCTTGGCAAATTGCCAAATCCCTCGGCCACTGCGCCCGCGAAGGGCTGGCACCCTTTGCCTGCATTCAGCCCATGTACAGCTTGGCCAAGCGGCAAGTAGAGGTAGAAATCCTGCCACTGGCTCGCTCAGAGGGCTTGGGCGTGATTGCCTACAGCCCCTTAGGCGGCGGCTTGCTGACCGGCAAGTACGGGATCGACAAGCGGCCCGAGCGGGGTCGTCTCTTGCAGCAGGACAACTACATCAAGCGCTACGCCAACCCTGTGTTCTACGAAGTCGCCGAGCGCTTCGTGCGCTATGCCGGCGACCAAGGCGTGCATCCGGTGACCTTGGCTGTCGCGTGGGTCATGGGGCATCGAGACGTGACCGCGCCGATCGTCGGCGGACGCGACCTAGACCAGCTAAAGCCATCGCTCGCCGCGCTCGACTTTGCCATGTCGGCTGAGATGCGCGCCGAGGTGTCGGCGCTTTCGATTGCGCCGCCGCCAGCCACCGACCGCGACGAGGAACAGTTTTAAAGGAGAAAAACAATGAGACCCAACAAGCTGCGCGAAAAACTCAACGCCGGCGAGCCCACGCTAGGCACCCACATCCACACCACTTGGCCTTCGATCGTCGAAGCCCTAGGACATACCGGCGCGTACGACTATGTGGAATTTGTCGCCGAGTATGGCCCCTTTGACCTGCACGACTTAGACAACCTTGCCCGGGCCGCCGAGCTATGGGACTTGGGAACGATGATCAAGGTCGATGCCGAAAACCGCGCTTACGTGTCCCAACGGGCCATAGGGTCGGGTTTTGGCAGCGTGTTGTTTGCCGATGTGCGCGACCCGGACGACGCCCTGGCCTGTGTGCGCTGCGTGCGCGCCGACGCGCCCGGAGACGAAGGCACCTATGGAGTAGCCATGCGGCGCATCGCCTATATGAGCTACGGCGGCACCCCGGAGTACGTCCAAGCGCTGCGCGACGTGGTCGTGGTGTTGATGATCGAAAAGCAAAGTGCCGTCTCCGACCTAGAAGCCATGCTCTCGGTAGAAGGGGTCGAGATGGTCCAATGGGGAGGGGCCGATTACTCCATGAGCGTCGGCAAGGCCGGCCAGCGCGGCGTGCCGGAAATTGCCGCCGCCGAAGAAAAGGTCTTTAAGACGGCCTTGGAGATGGGCGTCCATCCGCGCGCCGAGATCAACACGGCTGACGACGCCAAGCGCTTTCTCGACATGGGGGTGCGGCACTTCTGCGTGGGCACGGATATAGCGGTGCTGTATGGGTATTGGCGCGATCAAGGCGAGGCGATGCGGCGGGCGCTGGAGGGGGAGTAGGCCTAGTGACGCTGCTAGTGGACTAACGATGGGGCCCGCCTTTGTCCGGCGGGCCTTTTTATGTCACCGCCGCCATACGCTCGTCCGCAGCCCTTCGATGCCTTCGGACAAGGCGCGGCGATAGAGCCACAAGTCGCCGCCATACGCTATGCAGCGGAAGCCTCGGCGCAGCATCTCCGTTCCTTCTTCAATGGTATTGACCAAGTAGCCAGCGGCTTTGCCTTGGCGCTCGCAGGCATCGACGACGCGGTCGAGGGCGGCGGTGAATTCGGGGTGGTCAAACTGCCCGGGAATCCCCAAGAAGTTGCTCAAGTCGAAACCCCCTATCCACAGTATATCAATCCCATCTACCGCGGCGATGCGATCGACGTTTTCGAGGCCGGGGCGGTTTTCGATCTGAGCGATTAGCAGGCCCTCGGTGTTCGCGTGGTCGATCTTGCCGACGATGGAGCCTTCGGCGAAGTGGTCGTGGGCGATTTGAAAGGCTGCGCCACGCTGACCAATGGGCGGGTACTTACCCGACTGCACGATGACCTCGGTTTGCTGTGCATCACTAATCATCGGCACCATGACGCCTCGGGCCCCGACGTCGAGGACGCGAGCGATGAAGTGGTATTGGGTCGCTGGCACCCGCACAAACGGCTCGATGTGGTCGGCGTTGGTAGTGGCGATCAGGTCGCGCACTGTCTCGACGCTCCAACCGGTGTGCTCCATGTCATACATAATGAATTCAGCGCCAGCCTCCGCAGAGAGACGGGCAATGCCCGGGGTGCAAAACTCGAAGGTCATCGTGCCGATGACCGTGCCGCCCTCTTTGAGGGTGCGTTTGACTTTGTTGGGTTTCATCCGATAGCTCGATAGCGGTTCAGTTGTTCTTTGAGACGGGGGTGTTCGGCCGCTTGGGGATTGACGAGGTGTTGGGGCAAGCGGCCGGAGGCTACTTCGATGAGACTGCGACAGGCGCTGCGGCCGTTGAGGCGGAAGCACTCGTCAGTCCAGCATAACCCGTGCGGGGCGACGATGGTTTGGTCGGTGAGCGCCAACACCGGCTCATCTTGGGGCACAGGTTCTGTTTCAAAGACGTCGAGGCCGGCACCAGCGATCTGCCCCCGTTGCAGAGCGCGGGTAAGGGCTTGCTGATCGACGATGGGGCCGCGGGCCGTGTTGATGAGGTAGGCGCTTTCCTTCATCAATGAGAGCTCGCGCTCGCCGATGAGGTGATGGGTTTCCTCAGTGAGCGCGCAGCAGATACAGACGTAGTCGGCACTTTGCAGCAATTGGTCGAGCTCGACCAGTTCGGCACCAGCGGTGCGGGCCTGTGCAGCATCGACAAAAGGATCGGCGGCAATGCAGCGAATGCCGAAGGGCTTGGCCAAGGTGCAGATCTCGCGGCCGATATTGCCCAAGCCGACCAGCCCCAGCGTGCGACCTGTGACGCCCATGCCTATATAGTCGAGGCGCTCGTGCCAACGGCCCTCGCGCACCAAGCGGTCCTTGGCCAGCATCTTGTGGCTGAGGGCCAAGAGATACGTCAGAGCCATGACCGCCACTGGCCGGCGCACGCCGTCGGGGGTGATCGTCAGGAGCACACCCTGCTCATTGCAAGCTACCACGTCAACGCTGTCGTAGCCGACGCCGAAGCGGGCGACGATCGCCAGCTTGTCCGCTCCCTGCAAGGTTTCGGCGCTGACTATCGAGGCGAGAACCAGCAGGCCGTCGTAGCCGCGGATCTGGTCGGGTCGCAGCTCGGTGGTGTTTTCCGCTATAAACTCCCACTCGACCTTTGGGGCTTCGTCGAGTAGGTCGAGACCAATATCGCCGAAACCGAGAGTGCCGTCGGCCTTGAGAAAGTCGCGGGTGACGCCGATGCGAAAGGTTGTAATCATGGCGACAAACAAGATAGGGCCTGATGGGCAGCTATCAAGGGGAGAGGCGGCTGTATAGGACAGGGATCACATTGTCTGCCATTAGATACAGAAAGCAGCTACATAACAGCGACCCTCGTCAGACAAAAAAGATGGTTCGCATTTTGCTTATCTGTTCTTGGTGACTACTTTAACTCTAACCGAGGAGCAATACTGGGATGGCCCCTGAAACATCTGAGATAACCACCCGCGACGTGTTGCAGCAGATCAACCGCCGCTTGGAACTGATTGAAAGCGATGTGCGAGCCGTCAGTGAGAAGCTGGACGTATCGGTTCAGACGCTGAATGACAAGATCGACACGTCGGTTCAGACGCTGCGCGATGAGAACGCTGCGTCGTATCGGAGTCTGAATGAGAAGTGGGATGCGTCGGTTCAGACGCTGAACGAGAAGATCGACGCGTCGGATGGGAAGCGGGAGGTGTCGTTTCAGACGCTGAATGACAAGATCGACGCGTCGGTTCAGATGCTAGATGAGAAGCGAGAGGCATCGGCTCAAACGCTAAATGATAAGATCGACACGTCGGCTCAAACGCTAAATGATAAGATCGACACGTCGGTTCAAAAGCTCCACGAGAAGGTCGACACCTATTTCCGCTGGACCATCGGCATCGTGCTAGCTAGCTGGTTGTCCACCATGAGCGCGATCCTATTCAAAGGCTCCTTGTAGCCTACCCTTTCCCCCGACTCCTGCAACCACCTGCGCATACCGCCTCGCTAGTCGTGCCGCAGATCCTCGCGCTCCATCCACAGGCGCAAGATGCGCGGCGATTGCCGCAGATAGTAGAGATAGGGCCGGTCCTGCCAGTGCTTTTTGGCCGTGCGCTTGTTGTCGTGAGGGTGCATGTTGTACTTCCCTCGATAATCGACGACAGTCTTCTTGTGGTTGTCGAGGGCAATGGTCAGAATGCGCTGCGGCAGCTTGGCCGGGTAGGTTAGCTGCATCGACCACACCGACCGCTCGCCCTCTGAGCAGCGCCGGGCATACGAGGCAGCGCAGTGGTGCATGACGCGCCCTTCAGCTAGCAGGTCGAGCGCGGTGGGCAACTCGCGTATTGACCAACGCACGCGCTCGCCCGAGAATGCGTCTTCTTCCTCCCACTCGAATCCGCGAAAGCCAGACGCTTCCCACGCATCTTCCTCGCCGAGGGCGTAATCGTCGGCGTTGAGGTCGCCATGCCACTCGTCAACCAAGCGCAGCAGCTTGGTGATGCTACGGCCTTTCATCGAGAAGTTCGGCTGAGCCGGCGGCCCTTCAATGAACTGGCCGTTGGGGCCGGGCAATTGCTGGGGCACGAATTTCTGGTAGTGGATATAATCGACAATTGGGCCGATGTAGGTGGGTTCCAGCATGGGCTGGTTGGCAAAAAAGAGCATCACCGTCTCCCAGAACGGCTCGTCTCGCTGGTAGTCCTTCAGCCGCGTGGATAAAACGGCCCAACTCGTACCTCCACCCATACCGGCGAATTGTGCCCAGCGCAGGGCGCGCGAAATCGGCCACTGCCGATTGGCGGTGGGAAAAAGGTGCGCCATGCGCTTGGTCAGCCGCAGCGGCAGGTCGGCCTTGCGGATGTTCTGGCCGATGCCGATGTGCTTGAACCAC
>JAPPEF010000309.1 GCA_028875335.1 Gemmatimonadota bacterium | reverse complement strand
GGCGCAACGACCTGTCCCGCTCCTTTGCCGGGCCCGATTTCTGGCATTTCGCAACAGACCGAGACGGGACCCGCTTAATCACAGATGCAGGCCCGAAAAACGCAGGCGGCGCGGTCTGGCTATTCGACCTTCCCGAGGAAGAGGAAGGCGCGCTCGCGAATGCACGGAAGATCGTGGACCCCGGATCGTCCTGGCAGAAGGACACCCACATCCATCCTTTCCTCTCGCCGTATGGGGGATTGGGCTTCTTCAATTCCGATGAAAGCGGCCTGTTGCAGGCCTATATGGTGCGCGGCTGGCAAATGACGTAAGGCGATGACTATGAGCCAGTCTAAGCGCATCGCCCACGCCGACCTAGAACAATTCTTTCTCGATGCCCTCGCAGCCGCAGGGGTCCCGCCGCACGTAGCCGCAGTCGAAGCCCAAATCGGCGCTGAAGTGGACCTGCACGGTGGCCACACCCACGGCGTCGCCTTGTTGCCCTCGGCGATCAATTACATCCGCCAAGGTATTTTGGCTCCCGATCCCCACTTTGAAACCATCGTCGAGTACCCAACCTCCCGGCTGATCGATGCCGGCGGCGGCATTGGCCGCTTCTCTTCGGCGCAGGGCATGGATTGGGCACTCGAATGGGCACAGCAATACGGCGTGGGAGCCTGCGTCGTCCGCAGTGTCGGGCACTGGGGACGCGGGCATAGCTACGCATTGCGAGCCGCTCGCGCCGGGCTGGTCGGCCTAGCTTTCACCAACGCGTTCGCCAACTTTCCCGCTTGGGGTACGCGCGTCCCTTCTCTAGGCAACAATCCCCTCGCCATTGGCATTCCCACGGCCGACGGCGAGCCCGTGGTCCTCGATTTGGCCATGACCCAATCCTCCATAAGCCGCGTGCGTCAGGCCGAGGCCGCTGGACGTAGCGTCCCCGAAGGTTGGGGCTTGGACGAGCGCGGGAGGCCCACTACGGATCCAAGTGTTCTGCTGCAATCGTGGCGCTTTTTGCCCATGGGTCAGCACAAAGGCTCGGGACTAGCTTTTATGGTCGATCTGCTCACGGCTGGCCTGGCCGGCGGCCTCCTCGCTTTTGAGCAGGGCACCGAGGAGCGGCCAACGGATTCGGCCGGCGGCTCCACCAAGTGCTTTATCGCCCTCAAGCCCTTTGGCGACTGGCTGCACGACCGCAGCGCCAATCTGAAGGCCCATATAAAATCGGTGGAAGCAGCACCCGAGCAGGGCCCAGTTCAGTGGCCGGGCGAAGGCAGCTACCAGCGGCGCGCCGACTACCTAAAACGCGGCATCGCCCTCGAAGCCACCTTGGCCAACGAAGTGGACGAACTAGCCAGCGATTTGGCAGTGCCAATCCGCTGGGCTTGATGGACCGCACTTAAGGTCAGGAGTACGTCGTCCGCCCGCTCTTGGCCGAGGATTCTGGTCTTGCGTGTCTTAATGGACATTTTCAGGCCGAAGATTTACCTTCTAGGCGATCAATTCCCCAACCCCATCAAAGGTAGGAAAAAATGTCCCAGCCCCTAAGGAGGCCCCCCATGATCCAGCTACCTAAGTCCATCCTCGCCATCATCGCCGCCGTCTTCGTCCTATTTCTCATCAGCCCGCGCTTCTACCAAAGCATCCCGGCCGGCCATGTCGCCGTCGCCACTCTCTTTGGCGAAGTCCAGTCCAAGCACTTCCCCGAGGGCTTTCACATCGTCAACCCGCTCTACCAATGGCACTTATACGACGTGCGCCAGAAGACCCACTCCGAAACCTCCAACGTCCCCAGCCAAGACCAGCTACAGACCAAGATTGACGTCAGTGTCCAGTACCGCCTCGTCGCCAACCAAACGCCGAGCATCCTAAAAGAGACCGGCAGTATTAGCGACGTGCTCGCTGTACACATCGTCCCCAAGCTGCGCTCGCAGATCCGCGAGCAGGGCAAGACCATCAAACGCGCCGAAGACTTCTTTTTGGAAGAGACTCAGACGACGTTGCAGGTCGCCCTACTCGAAGGCCTGAAAGATTATCTGGGCACCAAGGGGGTCGCCATCGAGGCCGTATTGATCCGCGACATCTCGCTACCGCCCTTTATCACCAAGGCCATTGAGGCCAAAAAAGAGCGCGAGCAGGAAGTTGAAAAGCAAAAGGCCGAGCTAGAGCGCTTCACCACCGAGCAGGAACAGAAAGTCGCCGCCGCCGAGGCCGAAAAGAACGCCGCCGCCGCCCAGGCTGAAAAGCGCCGCCTGCTCGCCGACGCCCAAGCCTACGAAATCACCAAGATCAACGACGCCATTGGCCGCAACCCCAACTACGTCAAGCTCCAGGCGCTCAAGTCCCTTGAGGCCATTTCCAAAGATCCGGCCGCCAAGGTCTATTTCATCAACAGCGACAGCCCATCACCGCTGCCGCTGATGCACTTAGGCGAAACCAAGTAGATGCCTGCTAAATACCGCGTTGGCGTCATTGCCTCCGGCCGCATTGCCCGCGAGCACGGCCGCGGTTGGGCCGAATGCGAGCACACTGAAATCGCTGCCATCGCCGACACGCATCCCGAAGCCTTGGCCAGCTACGCTGCGGATTTCAACGTCGAGAAACAATACCTCGACTACCGCGAGATGCTCGATGTGGAAAACCTCGATATCGTCAGCGTTTGCTCTTGGGACCCCCAGCACGCGGAAATGTCCATCGCCGCCTGCGCCCGCCGGCCCCAAGCCGTGCTCTGCGAAAAGCCCATGGCCGTTTCCTTGGGCGAGGCTGAGGCCATGGTCATCGCCGCCGAGCGCAACAACGTCAAGCTCGCCATCGGCCACCAGCGCCGCTTTTACTCTTGTTGGCGCGAGGCGAGGCGCATGATCGCCGCCGGAGCCATTGGCAAGCCGCAGCGGCTGTGGTCCGCGGTCAAGGCCGGGATGATGAACACCGGTACCCACTGCATCGACTTCCAGCTCTACGCCCTCGGCGATCCACAGGCCGAGTGGGTCATGGGCTCGGTCGAGCGCCACACGGACCACTTCGTCTTCGGCCACCGGGTCGAAGACCGCTGCGCGGGGATCATCGGCTATCCCGACGGGGTCGAAGGCGTGATCGAAAACGAGATGAACGATATTTATCAGGTGGGTGCTACCATCTACGGCGAAGACGGCATGATGGTCGTCAGCGACAACAGCCTGCGCTACATGACGACCACCTCCGGCGGCTGGCAGGACTTCGAACCCACCGACAAGAGCAGCGGTTACGGCAACGCCTTCGTCGATCAGGCCTACGGAATCTGCCGCTGGATCGAGGGCGATTTCGAGGACTACTACGGCAAGGCCGAGCACGGCAAGGCCGCCACCGAGATCATGATGGGCGTCTATGAGTCGGCAAGGCTGCACGAGCGCGTGGCCCTGCCGCTGCAAACCCGCGACAACCCGCTTGACGTCGCCGTCGAGGAGGGCCGCATTCCCATCACTCGGCCCGGCCATTGGGACGAGCGCTCCTTTCTGGTGCGCGGCGAAGGCATGAGCTGGATCAGGGACAAGTAAGTGTCCCCCATGCGGCCCCAATTCTGGGGCCGGACTGCACGGAGGACGGAAAGCCCATGCAGATCGGCCTTTTAGTTACCAATCGTCAACACCTTGAAGAGTCCGCCAACTGGAACTTCGACTATCTCGAAGGCTCACCCGGTCTTCTCGGTATCGATGCAGACGACCCACAGGCGACCGAGCGCGAGTTCTCAGCGCTTTTGGAAAAGCACCCGCTCCAGATGAAAACGATGTGCGGTTTTATTGGCGATCCGCAGGGGCGCGGGCTAATGGTCGTCGGCCCCGACGTGAGCTTGGACCGGCTGCGTACTTTTGTCACGCGGGTCTTCGATCTGATGCAGCGAACTGGAGTCGAGGTCATCGGCTACGGGAGCGGCGGTTCGCGCTGGGTGCCCGACGGCTTCGACCGCGACAAAGCCCGCCAACAGGTCGCCGACTTCATGCACCTGTGCGCCGATCTCGGCGAGCCACGAGGGGTCAAGGTCGCGCTCGAACCCTATAACCGCGACGACGCCAACCTGCTCAACACCGTCTCCGAAGCGACCGAGTTCATAGCGGACGTCGACCGCTCGCACGCCAAGCTGATGGCCGACTTTTTCCACATGAAGCTCAACGGCGAGTCCTTCGACGCACTCAAAGAAGCCGGTCCGCACCTGATTCACGCCCACATTGCCGAACCGGGCCGCGGCCGACCGCAAACCACGCCAGCCGACCACGCGCTCTTTCTGCACACCTTGCGCGCTGCCGGCTACGACGGGCGCGTAACGCTGAGCGGCGCGCTGCCGGTCTATGCCGACGACGGCGAGACCGCGGTCGCCCTCAAGAAGGCCATCGCGTGAAGGTTCCCTCCTTCGCCTACAGCCGCATGGTAGATCTTTCGCGGACCATCGCGCCATCGGAAGGTCGCCTCATCCACTACCGCACGGCTCGCGTACCCGTTGACGACCCGCCGACCGACCGCTGGTACATCACCACCAGCATTGAAATGGGCGGTCACGCCGGCACCCATGTCGAAGGGCCTTTACACGCCGTCCAAGACGGCCCGGCCATCGCCGACCTCGACGTCGAGCGCTTTTTTGGCGAGGCCATCGTCTTCGACTTTAGTGATGCTCCGCTGGGCGAGCCGCTTTCGCTGGAGCAATTCCAACGGGCCGCCGAACCGGGCGGAGGCGTCCGTCCGAGGGACATCGCACTCTTTCGCTTTGATTGGGATCAACGGGCTACCGCTGGTTCATATCCACCCTACCCCACAACCGAAGCCTTGCGCTGGCTCGTCGAGGCCGGCGTCAAACTGCTCGGCATTGACACCCCCGGCCTAGATATTCCAGGCGACCGCAGCCTGCCCAACCACCACCTACTCTTCGCGCACGGCATTCCCCTAATCGAGAGTCTATACCGCTTGGGCGACCTGCGACAACCGCGCGTTTACCTTTTCGCCCAGCCGCTTCCAGCGGCTGAAACCGACGCCATTCCGCTGCGCGTACTCGCTTTTGAAGGGTAGCTGCGGTCCGCGTCAGAATGGAGGTTCCCTATGAAGATGAAGTGGACCGCCTTGTTGCCGCTGGCTGTGGTCTTTACCGGATTACTGGTTCCAGACGCCTCCCTTTCCTGTAGCTGTGAACCGCCGGGAACGCCTCTGGAAGAGTTGGCCTTGTACGATGCCGTATTCACCGGAAGGGTCGTGGCGATCGCCCAGATCGCGGGAACACCCGAAGAGGATGTATGGATTTTGTTCCAACTATCCGCCGTGTGGAAGGGGTCGCTTAGAGAAGATATTGCCATCCGAACCGGACCATACGACGCGGCCTGCGGCTACCCCTTCGAGGTGGGCGGCGAGTATCTGGTGTATGCTTACTTCCTTGGGGATGGCGGTCTCTACACAGGACTTTGCAGCCGCACGAATTCTCTGGCCGCGGCCACTGAAGATGTAGCGCAGCTTGGGGAGCCCATTTTCCGCCAGGTTGCCACCTCGGTTGCCCCCATGAGTTGGGGCGGCGTCAAACGGGGGCACCTGCTCGATTCTGATATTTTTTAGAATCTTGCAGCTAAGGCGTAAGCCAGCCACACGGGCCCCAATCAGCAAAAATCGAGGTCGAGGGGAGCCGATTGGGATATGCCCCCTCGATTTCCTACCCACGATCCAGCCTCCGCGCTGGACATTCCCGCCGTTGGCCATGCAAACCCTCACCCCCGCTGAAGCCGACCACTTCCTCGCCAAGGGCTACGTCACTATCCCCGGCTGCTTCACCCGCGACTTCGTCCAGCCCCTCATTGACCACGCCTATAAGCGTCTCGGCTACGACCCCGACGATCCCGCCACCTGGACCGAACCGATCCGCTACTTAGATCACGCTCACAGATTCAAAGTGAAGGACCTTTGCCCCCGGGCTTGGGGCGCGATTTGCGATGTGATGGGCGGCGAAGACCGCATTGATCCCGCCATCCAGCGACTAGAAACCAAGCATTTCTCTTCGGTCGAATCCTTCCACTGGTCCGACGCTTTCATCATCAACTTCCGCTATGGTGCCGATGCCCCTTGGCGTCCCCCTGCACCCGACACCGTCCCCTGGCACAAGGACGGCAGCTTCTTCCGCCACTTCTTAGACAGTCCTGAACAGGCCCTGTTGGTCGTCCTCCAATGGACCGATACCCCACCCAAGTCCGGCGGCACCTTCGTCGCCTGCGATTCCTTTAAACACGTCGCCCGCTATCTCGCCGATCATCCAGAAGGCGTCGATCCGGGGGCCTGTAACTTTCTCATCGACCAGTGCCAAGACTTCATTGAACTCACCGGCCAGACCGGCGATCTGACCCTTCTCCACCCCTTTACTCTCCACGCCTCCTCTCCCAATCACTCGGGCCGCCCCCGCTTCATGACCAATCCCCCCGTCGCCCTCAAGGAACCCTTAAACTTCAACCGCGAGGACCCGGCCGACTTTTCCCTCGTCGAGCGCGGCGTTCTTCAGGCGCTCGGCGTCGAGCGCTATGATTTCCACCCCACGGCCCCGAGAGAGTGGTACGGCCTTTAGTGCCACCTTCTCCCGCATCGCCGTGTTGTCGTCCACTATGATTCCCAGGGAACGGGGACATTGATCTCCGTGGCAATGCGCTGCAACATGTCGAGATGATCTTCGGTCAGTGGAATACCACTATGCTCTCGCGTTTGCTCGCGTTGCCATTCCAAGCTGCCGGGGACTTCGGCGCTTGCCAGTCCCGGCATGGGGTTCAGCGACCGGCTCTCGCGCACAATGCGAGCAAGCTCTGCTTTATAAGCCTCCAAATCGCCTAACCGCGCCACATCAATCGCCACAATCGTAAATGCCCGCGTGGCACTTGCAAATTTCGGTCTGCTCGATTCAGGCGTCGCCGTGCCCGCTAAGATGCCGGCCAAGAACCACGACGTAAATCGCATCCCCAAACTCTTAAAAACAAAGTCTGGAAATGTCTGCAACGCCTCGGCGAGTTTGCTGCGGTCCTTCAACATGTTCGCATTCATATCCAACACAAACGGCGGGCCTTCTGCCGTCGGAATGCCAAAACACATCGGCGGGGCACCCATCGCATCCCACACCGTTGCATCGGGTTGCGTCGGTTTTTCCCAAGCAACACCTCCTGCCACGGAAAAGGTCGCCAAGTCGCATGCCAGTGCCAGCCGCGCATAAATCCCCACGCTGCCCACATGCCCGTGATTGCGCGTACACGCAACGGCAATGCCATTCGCTTTCGCCTTTTCAATGACCGCCTCTGTCGCCCGCGTTGCCACGAGATAACCCGCACCGCCGTCGCCGTCAAAAATCGCCATCGAAGGGGCATCCATAATTTGGGCAATTTCAGGTCGTTGGTTAATGCGCCCCTCGCGAAACTCAGCCACATACCGTTGCAACTGGCGCGTGCCGTGGGAGACTACCCCGCGCAAATCCACATCCACCAGATAGCGCGCAATCAACGCAGCATCGCCGTCGGGCAAACGGACTTTGCGCAACACTTCGGCAGCAAAATCGCGCAACACATCCGGCATGATGCGCCTAGCGTCTTCGGGAACAGAAACGGGCATGAAAGTCTCCTATCTACGGTCGTCAGAAATCGTTCCTTACTTTCTCCGGCATCCCCGATCTGAGCGAATCCCAACACGCAAGCCCCGTGGCGACGACCCCTGCCCCCTCGCGGACGCCGACCCAAGGCTTTGCACCGTTCAGGACGCAATCTGCCATGTGCCGCAGCATGACGATCATCTCGCTGGCGTGACCTCGCTCCGATGAAAACTCGGCGGTGACCTTGCGCGAGGGCAGGTCGCCGGTTGGATCGAGGCTCTTTGCGCCGTTGAAAATGGTGCCACGGGTTCCGTAAACGGCCAGACTGTTCATCGGGATATCGTGCGGGTGTACAATGCCGAGAAAGTTCGCAATGCGTCCGATCTTGCCGGATGTAAACTTCACATTGATGACGAAGTTGTCCTCTTGGGGATAGTCCGGCGCGACGCCGCTGCGCAGCCCGTAACAGTGAACTTCGTCGATATCGCCCATGAACCAGCGCAAAAGATCAATCGGATGGCAGGCACCGCCCAAGATCAGATCTTGCGGCATCTCAACTCGCCAAGGGGAGTAGTCATAGACCGGGCGGAGATCGTGAACGTAGTGGGACTCGGCCATGAAGAGTTCGCCGATCTCTCCGGCGTCGCAGGCGCGCTTTGCCTCGATGAAGTCATACCTCCCGCGCAGACTCTGCGTGACGAGCAGCACTTTGCCCGACCGGTCAACGGCTTCCACAACCTGTTCGACCTCTTCCATCGTGTACACCATCGACTTGGTGACCATCACGTGCTTGCCCGCGTCGAGCGCGGTCAGGATCTGCTGCGCGTGGAGCGGTCCGGGCGTGTAGATGCCGATGATGTCGAGGTCGCTGCGCGCGACCAGCTCGTCGAAATCAGATGTCAGAGCGTCGATCCCGAATTCGCAGCCGAGCGCTTCGAGCTTGTCCTGCCGCGCATCGCACAGAGCGGTGACGCGAACCGGTAAGCTGCTGTTTTCCGGCTGATTGGCACCAAGCAGCGTTCTGCCGTGGCCAAGCCCGGCGACGCCGATGCTGAGTTGACTCATTTTCTTTTCTCTCCCGGTTGATACAGCAATCCTAAATGACCTGAACGATTCGAGAAGTGGATCGTCTTGTTTCTACTATTCTGCGTCCATCTGCGTCCATCTGCGGATCACGCGGCTGTCCAACTGGCAATGAAGTCTTCCGTACCGTAGTCCGCGGGCATCTCGTTGAAGTAGTGCTTCATTGGAACGGCCTGAAAGCCCGGCACAAAGTGTTCCTCGTCCGCTTGCAGCAGATCCTCGAGCGGACTGAAGCGGTCCCACAGCAAGCGCGCCTCATTCGGGGTGAATCGATCGGCAAATTTCGGCCCCCAATTGAGCGTAATGGGGTGCTTCCCCAGAACGCGACGCTGGAGATCCTCGGCGATACCCTGCAGCGGCGGATCCTTGTGCAGTCGAATCGCCAGTGCGGCCTTACAGAGGAAGACCGTTGACAGAATCCTGCCCTTCTCGCCCCGCTCCGGATGGAGGCTGTCTAAAGCACTCATATACGCGGCACCATCTCCCGCGACAACGGCCTGCAGCGCCGATTCCGTATGCTGCTTCATCTTCTCGCTGCGGTCGTTCCAGCGCGTGAACGCCGTGTGTGCGTCTGCGGAGATGTGTTCAGCAAACGAAAGGTCGTCTATCGAAGTAAAGGTCGAGAAGCCACCGTGAACGGTTCGCCGCATCTTGGGGCTGTAGTTGCTGCCCCAGTGGAGAATCGGGAGGATATAGACGACGCCGTCACCGGCTTCAAGATGAGTCTGCACGCCAGTGGGCAGCGGGCGGGGGGGATCTCCCAACATCACTTCGTTCTCTTCGGGCGTGTTCAGCCGCAGGTGACTGCCCGGCACCACCCACAGGACGCTGTCGTCGTAGAGCGGGATGTTCCACTGGACGTAGCGCGGGCCTCCTTCGACGATGTCGTCGATATAGCCCTGAAGCGGCGCGGTGTCGATGGGATGGAGATCGCGGTGCCACTTCGCCGGGCCGTGGTCCCGGACGGGATTGCACATCATCATCATCTCTGTGACGGCCCCGTCCGCTATGCCGAGGAGCTCTGTACTGACCCCGTGGATGTTCTCTTCAAGCCAAACCTCGACCGCCGGCGCAGTCTCCGGGTCGATCTGATTGACGAGCGGCTCCCTTGACAGTTGCAGGCGAGGCTGCGCCCCGGTCTCCCAAACGCCCCCAGGCGGGTCGCCTGCCGCGCGCTCGGCCTTCCAGGTCTCGCGCTGGCGGTTGACGAGCGTCTCGTACGCTTGCCGGACGCGTTCGAGTTTGTCACGTGGCACGGCTTCCTTGACAATGAGGTAGCCGGTTTCCAGAAATTCGTCGCGGTTGAGTTTCATGGCAGACTCCAATCAGGATTAGCGTAAATGGCCTGTTACACGTTGATGCAAGCAGGGTGGGGTTGCTAGGGATGGCAAGAGTGGGGATTTCTTGACTTTCAAGAGATCTTGGTCATACTTTCAATTGTCCCAAATAGAGCAATCTATCAAGGAGGAACGAGATGTCTGCGTCATCTCATCTTACTGAATTAGAAGAAAACATCCGTCATTTGTCTTTAGATGAGCAATTGCTGCTTATTGAGCGAGTGAGCCACCGGATACGAGCTGACATTTCTGATAAAACTGATATAGATGCTCAATTGAGTAAAATGGCCGCTGATCCCGAAATCCAAAAGGAACTTCAGGAAATTGAGCATGAATTCTCAGCCACAGAGCAAGATGGTCTAGACGCTTAATGGCTATTGAGCGTGGTGAAATATACTTTGTGAACCTTAACCCAGTGAAAGGACGCGAGCAAGCGGGTCAACGTCCTGTATTGGTTCTGTCCATAGATGCAATTAATCGCTTACCTCTTGTCGTGACCGTTGTTGTAGGTACCAAAGGTACCAACATCACACAGGATTATCCTACAAACATTCGACTGAATCCAACAGAAACGGGCTTAGACTTGGAAACAGTTTTCCTCGGGTTTCAGATTCGATCATTAGATCCAAAACGCTTTCCAGATCGTGCAACGGGCCGCGTTTCAGGGGCAATTTTGGAAAGAGTGGAAACTGTTGTTCGGTATTGTCTCGGTCTGTAGGTGAGTCGCCTTGTCCGTGATGTGAACCAACCCTGAACCACGCAACATCGCCTTCGTCCAATACGTCGAAGACGCGATGGCGCATCAAACAGGAAACCAACCCATGCCCCAACTAACCCCTTCCCAACTCGACCAATACCACGAACACGGCTTCGTCCTCGTCGAAGACCTCCTCGATCCCACCGCCGACATCGATCCCGTCTTAGCCGAATACGACGACGTCCTCGACGCCCTCGCCGACGAGCTTTTCGCCGCAGGGCAGATTGCCTCCACGTACGCCGACCTCGATTTTGACGAGCGCCTCTGCCAAATCTACAACGAAACCGGCCAAGTTTACGCCCAGCACTTCGACATCTCGCTGCCCCAAGGCGGCATCGGCCCGGACTCGCCCATCGCCGTCGGCCCTGCCGCCTTCGCCATGCTGCGCAACGAAAAGCTCCTCGACATCATCGAAAACCTCATCGGCCCGGAAATCTACTCCAACCCCGTCCAACACATCCGCATCAAACCGCCCGAGCAGTACTTGCCCGGTGTCCCCAAGGACCACCACGGCCGCATCGCCGGCTTTGCCGTCGGTGCCACGCCCTGGCATCAAGACAACGGCGTGGTTTTGCCCGAGGCCGACGAGACCGACATGCTCACCGTGTGGGTGCCGCTGACCAACGCCTTCCGCGAACACGGCTGTATCGAAGTTGTCTCCGGCAGCCACCGCGACGGGCTGTTCCACCACTGCCAGTTCAAGGGCGTCGGCCACTTTATCCGCGACCAAGACCTAGCCCTCGACCGCGTCGTCACCGCTGAACTCAAGCGCGGCGATGTGCTCTTCATGCACCGGCAGACCTGCCATTCGTCGCTGCCCAACGTCAGCGAGCAGGTGCGAATCAGCTTCGACCTCCGCTACAGCCCTACCGGCCAGCCCACCGGCCGGCCGCTCTTTCCCGGCTTCGTCGCCCGCAGCCGCAAAGACCCCCACAGCGAATTGCGCGACCCAGCAGCTTGGGCGCAATCGTGGTACGACGCACGAGAAAAACTGTCCGACAAAAACTTGCCCTCTTTCAATCGCTGGCCATTCGAAGACCCCACTTGCGCCTGAACGCTATGGTCGAGTTGGAATTGAGCGCGGCCGAACACAGTGCGCGCAAGCTAAAACCAGAGCACCTGCAACAGGCCATCGCCGCCCTGCACGACGATGGCTTCGTCGTCCTCCACCGCGCCATTGATCCCGC
>JAPPEF010000227.1 GCA_028875335.1 Gemmatimonadota bacterium | reverse complement strand
ATGTTGCGGGACGCGGGCCCCAGCTCGAGCTCGGCGAGAGGGCCCGAGACGTGAATGCGCGGATGCCAGCGAAGCGCGGAATCCACGATGGGGTAGCCGCAGCGCGCGCACGGCAACGAGGCCGAGGCGATCAACGCATCGACCATCGCTCCGCCAGGGCGGTTCGATGCGAACCCGGTCGCGAGCAGAACGCGCTCCGCTTCCAGCCCTGAGTGGGTAGCGAGCCGCAGCGCGAGGACATCGCGGCGCGCATCGAACCCTTCAACCTCGCCCTCGTGCCAGAGCAGCTGGCCCCCTGCGATGGACCGGCGCAGCGCGCGCCGGACGTCGGGGGGCACCGAACCTTTGTGGCGCGCTTCAGCGATCAGGGTCCGCCGACGATCAAAATCCCGTTCGCGGTGGAAGCGCTCCATGCACTTCGGACCGAGCCAGCCCGGATCGCTGTCGAATTGGTGCTGGCGCAGGGCATGGCGCGAGACGAGATGGACGCGATGCCCTTCCTCCACGAGGCGGAGCGCCACCTGGACCGCCGAGATACCGCCGCCGATGACCACGACGGTCTCGCTTGACGACGGCCACCCGTCGAACCCCGGCTCGAAGACATGGTGGACGCGGGCGTGACTGCGCAGTGCCCAATCCGGCCACTCGGGCTGTTCGCTCGCGCCGATGGCCAATACGAGGTGCTGCGCTGCGATCTCGCGCCCGCTCGAGAGCTGAACGCCGACGCCGTCACGGTCGACCGAGCACTTCGTGGCCCGATCCTGGATGTGGAGGTTGGCGAGCCCGAAGGTCTCCACCACCCGGTCGCAGTGCGCATTGAAGAGGGCCAAGGCGGGCCGGTCGTAGGGCGGGGCGAACAGCCCGGTCTTTCGGCGCTTGCGTTTCTTGCGTTTGCCCGCGAAGTGTAGGAGCGAGAAGGGGTCGAGGTCCAGGTGATGGACTCCCGGTGAGCGCAGGTGGGTCATCCCCGTCGTGGCGGCGCAGCTACGCCAGTGCGCGAGCAGCCGGTCGCCCGGGTCCACGATGCGGAGTCGTTCGGGGGCGACACCGGATTCCCCAAGCAGGCGCGCGGCGATGTGCACGCCGTGAATCCCGCCGCCGATGATCAGCCAATCCAGTGCCATCGACACCTCATTCGGCTTCGCCAGGTGCACTAGGCCTCGTTCTTAAAATCTGAAGCCAATTGATCCAAGCACCCTACTCGGGGGCTGAGGTACGAACGAATCGAAAATGGACCGCTGGAAAGTTTTCACGCCATTTAGATTCTGTGCATTGACCTGAAATTTCAGATGCTTGTATTCATAGCTGACCATAGCATCCAACCTTGTGAAACCATCAATAACGCTTTCTTTCGTATTCAAGCGATCGCCAAACATGTCGCCCTGATGAAATATACCCGCACCCAATGCGAGACCAGGTATGCCTTGCGTGAGTGTGTAATGGGTCCACAGGCTGAGTTTGGTATTTGGATTATTGGGAAGCTCCAGGCCTGAGAAATCCACCGGTTCAGAATCCCCGCTTTGTGTCACCTCGTCCACTACTTCGGTCCCGAAATACGAGAAGGCGGCATAGATTTGCCAGTTGGGCAGCAACTTCCCATTGACATCTACCTCTACCCCTTGGCTGGAGTGCTCAGCGGACTGATTGGCTCGAAAATTATCGGGGTCGGAAATGCTGCCATTCGGGTCGATAATTTCAAATTGCAGCACATTTTTTCGATTCAAATCGAAGTAGGAAACAGTGATCCCCAGGCGCTCCTGAAAAAGCGATTGCTTCACACCAAATTCTAGCTGGTTCCCAATGAGGGGTTCTGGATCTTCTAAGCCTCTACCCGGCTGGGGAGCCACTGAACTAAAAGACTCTGCATAGCTTCCATATAGCGCCACATCGTCAACAATTTCGTATGTCAATCCGACGCGCGGTGTGAATCGCGATTTATTGGTGTCCTCGTAATCGTCGGGTTCTTCAGCGTCTCCTCTGAAATCCGTTCCATTCGTAAAACGGCTGTAGCGACCTCCGATGAGGATATTGAGCCGGTCATCGCGCAGCGACACAAGGTCCTGGATATTAACGCCTATCCGGCTGGTAAAAGGCAGGGCGTCGTCATCGAGAATAGGGGTGGAACTCAAGGCCATATTCTGCCATTCCGGATTAGCGAGCGACGTACTGAATGAAATGGGGAATACAAAGTTGAAGGCTACTGGACGCGAGACCCTTGACACGTCCAAGGCAGCCAGCAGTCTGTGGCGAATGGTACCTGTCGTCACCATCCCCGTGATATCCAGGAAGTTCGAGTATGTATTGGTCCTGCTCAACTCACGGTAGTCCCCATAGCTATAGTCCACACTATCTGTAGCTGCATTATATACGGGATATACATCGTGAATAAGGCGTCGCTGGTTAGAAAAGGCAGTAACATTTCGTATCTGCAAGTTGTCGAACGTATGCTGGAAGGTGGCGGAGAGCATGTTGTTTCTGCCCTCAGAGGTGCCGTCTGGATAACCGTAAAAGTTGGTGTCGTCCAACTGCCCGGCGCGGTCCAGTGGTAGTCCGACGGGCATGCCCCAGTCAATCGTGACCTCGTTGTTCATGAAGAGACCTTCTAAGGTCAGTGACGTCCTTTCGTCGTACTGCCAGGCCATGCTTGGGGCTATCATGAATTGCTCGCTGGTAACATCATCCCGGAAACTTTCCGAGCTGTGGTATACCGTATTGAGGCGATAGCTCAAGCGGTCTCCCACCGTTCCGCCCACATCAATGGAGGGTCGATACAGACCGTATCCTCCGACCTTCATTTCAAGGGAGGCATGACTAAACCCTTTGGGTTTTTTGGTGACGTAGTTGATTACTCCACCAGGCTCCACATCGCCGTAAAGTATTGAGGTGGGCCCCTTCAGTACCTGTACTTCCTCGATATAATCGGAATAAGGCGTCCTGAGCATTACGCCGTTCACCCGGTAGTTTTCTGATCCGCCCGATAGGCCAATGTCGAATCCCCGAATGTTGATATTATCGCTGACTCCATAAGAGCCGAATTTGGAGACGGCGCTTACATTCCTCAAGGCGTCTTCGAGAGAGATGGCCCGTTGCTGGTTTAGCAATTCCCTCGAGACGATGTTGACCGAGAGAGGCGTTTGATCCAGTGGTGCATTCAAGCGGGTGGCGTAGATCGTCTTCCTTCTTTGACCGTAAACAGTTACCTCATCGAGGTGAAAAGTGGCCTCCTGGAGGGTGATGCTGACGTCTGTTGTGGCGCCCGAGGCAATGTTCACGGCGACGACTTGCTCTTCGAATCCTACCTTGGTAATGGCCAACAGATAATCACCCGCAGGGATCCCTCCTATGGCAAATGCTCCGTCCGTATTCGTACTGGCCCCAAACTGGTTCTGCGTGAGGGAAATATGCACGTCCTCTTCAGGTTGGCCGGTGCTGTTGGTCACTTTGCCTGCGATGCTCCCGGTATTGGACTGGGCCAGGGCCGTGCCGGCAATTACGACAAATGCTAACACCAATTTGCATATCAGCGCTTTCACGGTTTGTCCTTTCATTTGCTATTGATTCGTATGATGATTGGTGAGGCTACCAGTAGCAACAGCAGATAGGTCACAAGGCCCAGAAAATCGACAGCGAATCTGTTGGGCACACGGCTACTATCAAACTCGAACACTGGTAGGTTTTTGATTTCCTGCGAGGTGAATGCATGGTTTGAGAAGAGTCCACCGAATACGTACATGCGATACTGCTGGGCGTATTCAATCGACTGCTGCAGGAAATTTCGGTAGTGTCGTACTGAACTGCCTGCCAGGTCTGTCAGCGCATTTTGCAGAATCAATGCAGGTGACAAGAACCGCAAATTCAGCAACCAGGCATTGCGCGCATCTATTTGCTTTTCGTACTCTGCAGCAAAGGGCTGGTGTTTGACCTGCGCTAGATATTGCTTAGCCAGATAATTGATATTCCATCCAGTGGAGTTTGATAGGCTTTGCGTCACTGGATCGTCTGAATACCAGTCGGGATGCAATTGAAACAGGCCTGCCATTTCCTCCTCGAGGTGGTGTTCTATCTCGTTGTATATGGCCTGGTGATGATTGATCACTTCCAACCGAGAGGGAATGGGATGAATTTCCTTGCCGAGTTGGTTCACTACCGAGGGCACTAGAAAAACCAGCAGGGCCCAGGTGCTCGTCAGCACTATCAGTGCATTTCCCGAGGAGTAGCCTGCCAGGTTGACGAGGAAACTGAGCGAGAACCAGAAAGCGCAGTAGCAGAATAGAATAATGAGCAACTGACCAATCGCTTTTGCAGATCCGAAGGCACCCGCCGCGAAGATCGCCAGCAATGCCAGCGCGCCTAAGGCGATGGAGGAGAAAAGCACCAAGAAACGCAAGCCGATTCTCAGCAATAACCAACGAGAGACGGCCAGCGGCTGAGACTCGATCAAGGGCAGCCTGCCGGTTTCTCTTTCCAGGGAGAGCAGGTTGAACGACACGAGCAAGATGATGAGTGGCAATAGGTAGGTCCAAACAAACGCGAGATCCAGCTGGCCAAAGAGTTGCTCCAAGGGACTGATCAATTCCTCCGAATACATCTCGTATGAAGTATCAAAATACAAAACGATCTTTTTGTAGTTGCTGTGCAGATCGCCTTGCCCAATAGCTACCACCGAAAAGGGTGAGAAGGGAAGGGTGGTCACGCGGTGATTGTCGTAGGTGAGTCGTACCCCGCTAGTCGGCAAGGTGTAGCTGGTTTCGTAGGTCGCCAATCCCTGTGCGAGTGAATCAATTTCCGCTCCCAACTGCTGATCATTGGCCCGGACGAGATCCGTTTGCCTGTCAACTTCCGCCATTTTTGCTTTCAGCGTTCGGGAGGTATTCCAAGTAGCGGCAGTCATGAGCACCAGGAGAATGGCTATCAGCGTAACATGTGACCTATTTCTAAGGAGTTGTAGCAACTCCAATCGGATCAACCGCTGGTAGCTTTGGTTCATAGGGCTTTGATGTCGCGCGTGAATAGCAGAAAACCCACGAAGCTGAGAAACGCCCATAATACGATCAGCAGCAGCTCAATTGCATGGGCGCGGGTGATGTGGCCCGGTGCTTGCCATGTATAGTCGAACACTGGCATAGTCTCCCAAAGGTCTGTGCCCGCTTGGTATTTTTCTACGCCTTTGGCGTTCTCGGCGATGTTCATATTCAACGCGGTGTTCAGTACTACCCGATAAGCTTCGACTTCATCCTCAAAGTGCCACAGGAAGCCATAGTCCGTTCGTGCCAAAGCCATCGAAACAAACCGTACGGGCAGCAGTGGGGACAGGATACTGCACCAGCGGTACACTTCTCGCTGCTTTTCGTATTGATCCTGCAGCAAGTCAAAGTGCTTGGTGTAGACCGCGGATTCGTATTTTTCTCCTTCTGCCAGCAATAACCCACTGTAAGCGACAGGCAGATCCTCAATGCGCTCTACACCGTATTCTTCAAGCACCTGTTGCTGGAAATCCTGGGCCGCTTCATTCCAAAAATTGTGCCCATTCAGGCCATTGACTTGATCCTTGTTGATGGCATCGCGGAATGTTTGCAGTGTTGGAAAGGGATAGAACGTGCCGGCCAGGTTGGTAGAGATCTTAGGCACAATTAAAGTTACCACAATCCAGATAGTGAGTAGGACGGTCAGTGCTATACCCGAAGACTTCGCAGTTGCTGAAATCCAAACAATGAAATTGATAAAGATGAGAAAGTAGGCTAAGTAAATGCCCGCCATCGCAGCCCACTCAATGGGTGAAACAGAGACCATCTTTGTTACGGCCTCATAAGCGATGCCAGCACTTGCAAAGAAGAGGAGCCAGAGCGGCAGCATAATGATGGCCAGCGCCATCCACTTACCCAGCAGGAGTTGGCGGGAAGAAATTCCCTGTACGAGCAGCAGGCGAATGGTCTGGCGCTCCCGTTCCTCCGTCACGGTCTGATAGCCGACGAAGATGAGCAGCAACGGCAGGACATAGATCAAAACGAAAGTGGGGGTCATGGTGCCAAAGCGAAACATCCCGGAATGATCCTTTGACTCATGCAGACTGCCCTGCTTGCGCTGATGGGCGCTTAAGTGCACGACTTGACCCGAGAACGGCCGGAGACCAGCATCCAATAGGGCCAGTGGATGAATGGGCTTGATGATGTAGGTACCATCATGCGCCGCATCGTGTGGGTCTTTTGCCGTCTGTGCCTCCCAATTGGCCCTGGCTTGACGGACATTGTCCTCATAGTGCTCGTAGGCCAGTTGATAGTCTCTCAGACTCAAGACCAACGCCGCAACCAGTAGCACCACGACAACAAAGAACAGGCTGCGTGCACGTCCATTGCGGCAAAATCTTATTAGCTCGTGTTGGGCTACGCGTCCTACCATTGTCAATCGTTCATGTGGTGTAAGTACAGCTTTTCCAGCTCCGCCAGGGGGATCTCTGACGCAGCCATATTTTCGAGTAGCTGTCCTTCTTTCATGATACCAATGTGACTTCCCGTATCTTGCGCGCGGAAGAGATCATGGGTAGCCATGAGGATGGCTATGGCATCGGCGCTGAGTCTTTTAAGAAGGTCTGAAAACTCATTGCTGGCCTTGGGGTCCAAGCCGGAAGTTGGCTCGTCCAATAACAAAGCTTTGGCCTCTTTGGCCAGTGCGATGGCAATACCGACTTTTTGTCTCATTCCCTTGGAGTAACTAGCTACTCGTTGGGTGATGTCAGCTTCTTGCAGGCCGCTGCGGATGAGCAGCAGCATCATTTCTTCTTTGCTTGTGGTTTTGCCGGCTAGGGCGGAGAAATACGCCAGATTCTCCAACCCCGTTAAATCCGGGTAGAGGATCAGATTTTCGGGGATATAGGCTACGTATCGCTTGGTTTCTATGGGCTCTTGAGCGACGGGAATGCCATTGATCCTCGCCTCGCCATGCGTGGGCTTGATGAAGTTGAGGAACAGGTTGATCGTGGTCGTCTTACCCGCTCCATTGGCACCTAACAAGCAAAAGACCTCCCCTGCTTTCACGGTCATCGTGAGGTCTTTCAAGGCCTTATGGGTGCCGTACGTTTTCGATAGGCTTATGGTTTCAAGCATGGTAAAACAGGTTCAATAGATCGGCGGTAATTACTCGATCCTATCCAGTGCCGCCGACATCTCAATCAGCCTTGGCAGTCGCCACCGTTGCGATATTGGCCAGCAACCAGGCCGACGCGGCGCACAGCTGCAACCAGTCCCCTCCGGAGCTGATCCCGTAGACGAACATGCTGCCGATCCAGCACACGCTGGCCGCCGTCTGGCCGAGCCACTCGGGGCGAAGTGCCCGTTCGACCCGGCTTCGCCGCGGCGTCATGGAGTTGGTACCATTGCCACGGCCGGTCAGCATTCGCATTCTTGGCCGCAGCAGGACAGGTCGTCCAGGTACATGCCCCACATACGGTACATCTCTAGACCCTCCGCCGGCAGTCCCAGCGATGTTGCGATCGCCTTGGCGACGACGGCGAAGCGCTGTCGGTACTTGTAGATGAAGCAGAAGATGAGGTTGTCGTGCCGAACGGCCGCCCCGCAGAGGAAGATCCCCGGGACGAGCGTCGATTCATCGTGCTCGTTCAGCAGCGGAAAGCCGTCCTCCCGCTGTTCAAACAGGTCTGAGACGAGCGTATGGCTTCCCTCGAATCCGCCAGCGAGCAGCGGCGGCGCAGGCGTGTAGAACCGACGCCCGTCCTGCGTGACGACCTCGTACGTGGAGTCCGACAGGGCGACCGACTCGACGGGTGAGTCCGGGATCAGTTCCACATGTTCAGTGAAGTCGGATCGACGCAGACGTTCGAGCGAATACGTCGACAGCGCCACGCTGGGGTCCGAACTCTTCGATTCCCAGGGATTGCCCCTGTCGAAGAGCCGCACGTGCTTGCCCCGTTCGGCGAGGTGGCAGGCGACGTCAACGCCGCTCTCGTAGCCGCCGACGACGATGAAGTCGTCGCCGTCCAGCTCGGCGTAGCTGGGGATCGTGGCGGTGTGTCGGCACAGGGAGCTGCCTGCAAATCCGTCCAATCGCGGGTACTGGAAGTCGCCTGCCGCCCAGATGACGTGGCGGGCCCGCACGGTCCCATCCCCCGTTTCGATCGCGAACTCGTCTCCCTGTCGGGCGATGCTCGTCACGTCGGTGTGTTCACGGACCGGCAGTTCGAAGTGCGTCACCGTCGCCTTCAGGAAGGCCGAGTACTCCCGTCCCGTCGGATGCTCGACCCCTATCGTGTATGCGGGCGAGGTGCCAATCACGACGGAGTTCAGGTCGAGCATGCCGATGGAGTTGGTCGTACACGAGGGCGTGATGAAGCGCGTCTCGGCCGGCCACGAGGCGAAGGACGCGCCAACGGTTTGACGCTCGAGCACGAGGAAGCTCTCGATGCCCGCATGCCCAAGGGCGACCGCGACGCCCACACCGGCCGCGCCGCCACCGATGACGACCGCGTCGTACACGTGATCTGTAGTCGAGGCGCTCATTCGCCCGTTCCTTCGACCATTTCAAGCTCGGGGAAGGGGTTCGGAAGCCCTGCCCAGCGGGGATCGTCGCGAGGGGGTATTTCTTCGAGTGTCATCGGGGTTTTCGTCCAGGTGTGGAGCAGCAAACTCCGGTTTGTTTGGTAGCGAGACGCTACCGCAAACCGACCGCGAATCAAGCGAGGGCGGCAACTTTTGAACCGATAATGATAATTCATTATCATTTTTTGGGCAAGTCAAATACCGAATATTCGATACCCCTACTTGATCCAGCTCGATCTCCCGCTCGTCGGGTAATTCGTTCAAATCATCCTGTTCAAGCCTGTTTCACTTGTCCGCGCTGCAATCGCTGCATTGTCCGTACAGCGTGATCTCGTGCCCTTCGAGCTCGAAGCCCGGCGGCGCTAGCTGCTCGATACCCTCGGCACACCCGTGGATGTCGAAGGCTTCGTCGCACTCGCGACAGAGAAAATGGTGATGATGACCCCGGTCGGTCGGCTCGTAGCGCACATCATTGACGCCCAAATCCACGGCCCGCACTTCACCGGCGTCTTGCAGGCGCCTGAGCTGCCGATAGACTGTTGCAATGCCCAGCGTCGGCACTATGGGGGACGCCAGGTCGAGGATTTCCAAGGGGCGAAGTGGGCCGGGGGCGTCGCGAATAACCCGCACGATGGCGCTGCGTTGGCTGGTGCGTCTGTTGCTCATGGAGATGCCTCCTTGGTCTGCCGGATGCCGGATCGGCCCTAGTTGTGGCGAATTACGCTTTTTGGCTGAGCGCTTGAATCAGCGTTGCCAAATTGTGCTCAAACATCTTCTCGTAGCTGGTCGCCGGGCCGCCGCGTTCCGAGAGTGCGTCGGAGAACAGCCGGCCACCGATCTGAATTCCGGTTTCGTGCGCGATCTGCTGAATCAGGGATGGGCTGGTGATGTTCTCAACGAACAGTGCGCCGGCGCCGACGGCCTTCAGGTGATCGATCAGCTTGGCGAGGTCCCGTGCCGACGGCTCGGCATCGGTGTCGATCCCGACCGGGGCCAGAAATGTGAGCCCATAGGCTGCCTCCAGATACCCAAAGGCGTCGTGGGCGGTCACGACCGTACGCTGGCCGGCGGGCAGTCTTTTGAGTTGGCCGAGCGCGCGGTCGTGTAATGCCTTTAGTCTCGCGGTGTAGGCGCGGGCATTGGCCTTGTAGGCTGCCGCGTTTTGCGGATCGGTTTCCGCCATGCCGTCCGCAATATTGGCGACATACTTCATGCCGTTTGTGAGCGAGTTCCAGGCGTGCGGGTCGATTGCGCCGTCAACCTTCAAAGGCGTTATGCCATCCGTCGCGACGAACACTTTGGCCTGGGTAGCGGATGTCTCGATCAGGGTTTGCGACCAGGTCTCGAAGCCCAGACCGTTGACAAAGATCGCCTCGGCGTTGGTCACTGCTTTGGCGTCGGCCGCGTTGGGGATGTAAACGTGCGCGTCCGCGTCCGGGCCGACAATGGTTGTCACCGCGGCTAAATCGCCGGTGACCTGGCGCACCATATCGCCGAGGATGGAGAAGCTGGCGACAACCTTGATTCTGTCCTCGGCGGCCGCCGGGATTGAGGTCAACGCCAGGCCCGCTACCAGCAGTGCGCTGAAGAGTCGTTTCATGGTTTTTTGCTCCTACATTGAGTTTCTGTTGATGGTCAGAGGTTCGCGGCGGTACGGGTTGAGGCGTGCGCCGACCTGAAATCCTTGCGGTGCGAAGATCAGGCTTAAAAAGAAAAAGACCGCCGCAACCAGCACGATTGCGGGACCTGAAGGCACGTCCGACAAATAGAACGAAACGATCAGCCCGATCCAGCCGCTCAGCAGCGCGAATATGAAGGTCACGATCAAATAGCCGGTGATTGTCGAGACCCAATAACGCGCCGCCGTCGCCGGCAGGATCATCAGCCCGACCGCCATCAGCGTGCCGAGCGCCTTGAAGGCGCCCAACAGATTGAGCACGACCAGAAACATGAACCAGTGGGCCACGAGGCCTGGGTGCTTGGACTGGCTCTCATGGAAGACCGGATCGATTGTACTGATGATCAGCGGCCTGATGATCAGCGCGAAGCTCACCAATGTGATTGTAGCCGTCATCCCGATCAGCAGGAGGCTTTCGTCGTTGATGCCGAGGATCGAACCGAACAGGAAACTCTTCAGCGGCACCGCCGAGCCGGCGGCGGACAGGATGAAGATGCCGAGGGCGAGGGCGGTCAGGTAGAGCGACGCCAGACTCGCATCCTCGCGGATGATTGTCATACGGGCGAGCAGGCTGGTCAGCGCGGCGACGGTGATACCGGCGGTCAACCCGCCAACGATCATGGATCCCACCGACAGACCGGCAATCACGAAAGCGATGACGATTCCCGGCACAATAGCGTGAGCCATCGCCTCGCCGGCGAGCGACAGGCGCCTGAGCACTAGGAATGCTCCGACCGGGGCGACGGAGAAACTCAGCACCGTCGTCGCGGTCAGTGCCCGGACCATGAACGCGTAGTCGAGCCACTCAAACATCGTCTGCTTTCGATTGCGAGTACATGTCTTCGATCCAGGCGGCCTGACTTTGCGACAGGTACCGGTGAACGACCAGATTGTCGGGCGTAAGCGTTTCTTTCGGGGCACCGAAAAGCGCGCGGCCATCTCCTAGGAGAAGCGCTGAGCTGCAATGTTGTAGAACGGCGGAAAGGTCGTGCAGAACGAGGATTATGGTGCGTCCTTCCGCGGCCCAGTGATCGATCAGCGTCAGCAGAGCCGCTTCCGTTGTCTGGTCGACGGCCGTAAACGGCTCATCCAATAGGATCAGCGGCGCATCCTGAACCATGGTCCGGGCAAATAGCGCCCGTTGCAGCTGACCCGCGGATAGTTTGTGCAAGGGCATATCGGCGATCTCGGCGGTGCCTGTGCGCTCGAGCGCGCACCCGATCCGAGCCCGGCACTCACTATCGATGCGGCCGAGAAACCCCAAGTTGGGCCAAGCACCCATTGCCGCCAGGTCGCGGACCCGGATGGGAAAGCGGCTGTCGAACTCGGTCCTCTGGCCTAGATAGGCAATTGTCGGTGGCCGCCCGATGGGCCAGTTGAGCGTGCCGGCAAGCGGCGGCAAGGTGCCCAACAGTGTTTTGATCAGGGTCGATTTTCCCGATCCGTTGTGACCGACAACAGCAAGCACATCGCCGAGCGCAAGGTTGAACGCGACGTCTTCAGCGACGGTCTCGGTCCCATAGCCGAGCGAGAGTCCAGTTGCCGAAAGGAGCATTGGATTCGCCATCGGCCTCTGTCGGACTCAGATGCCGAGGGTCGCGATGATGATGACCCAGAGTCCCGCGCAGGCAACGCTGACTGCAATCAGATAATGGAGCGTACTGGCAACTGTAAGATCGAATTCCGCCAAGCTTTGAGTCTGTAAGTCTTGCGAGCTCATTATTCTCTCTTTCAGGGGTATGGCCACTGGGTTCC
>JAPPEF010000247.1 GCA_028875335.1 Gemmatimonadota bacterium | reverse complement strand
CCCTCGAAAAGGGCGGATCTGAACCTTACGTATCCAAATCTATCTTGGAAATGGCGCTGGATCTTGGCGTCCCTTGCGTCCCAGGCGACGATTCACATGGGGTCGCGGGAGTTGGATTACATCTTGAGAAAGGGATCGAAATACTAACGCAGACTGGATTTAGCACGGATTGGCAGCTCCCAAGGGGCTGCGGCACATAGATGAAACCAGACAGGACACAAGACTTGCCACCAACGATCCGATCCGCTACCCCCGCTGACGCCGAGACTGTGGTGCAGATTTACATCGATTCGTGGAACGCTGGATTTGGCACACTACTATCGCAGGCCGATAGAACTGTGACGCCAGTTCTTATTGAACGCTGGCGCCATGATCTTGCTCAGCCAGTCCCACATCGTTGGTGGGTAGCTGAGCGTATGAGTTCAATTGCAGGGTTCGTCGGCATTGGCCCCAGCCGAGATCCGGTGGACGCACGCCTCGGCGAACTTGATACTATCGCTGTATATCCGTCGCACTGGCGCACAGGTATTGGCAAGGCATTGATGTCTGTCGCTCTGCGCCATCTGGTTGCGGACGGCTACGATGAGGCGATAGTGTGGACCGTAGAAGGCTATGAGCGAGGAACTGCCTTCTACGAGGCCATGGGGTGGAGCCGCGATGGTGGCGTCCGAGATGAAGGACGACAAATCCGCTTCCGGCTTGACTTGTCTACCTTATAAAGATCGCTAGCAGGTGTGATTATCACTTCATATTGAATAGCACAGCATTGGTTGAACTTCTATCACAAGAGGCCGTAGCTGATGCCCTTAGCAGGCATTGGGGCATCGCACCCGAAGCAGTTTCTCCATGGAAATCGCCTCGGATATTTCGGATAGAGGGATGCGGCATCGCACGCATTGGTTTTCCTCGTGACGGTC
Source organism: Gemmatimonadota bacterium (assembly GCA_028875335.1). Next base: position 11,132 of record JAPPEF010000247.1, on the reverse strand, counting down.
TGACGAGTGTCCAGCTCGTAGAACTCGTCGATAGATTACATGCTGCCGGATGTCCCGTACCAGACATCGTCCCAACTTCCAACGGCGATCTCTCCATCGCGCTGGGTCAGAAGACGCTGTCGGTGGAACAGGAATTGCCAGGCGATGGATGTTCCAATACAGATTTAGATGTCTTATTTGATGTAGGCCGTACTTTAGGCAAGTTGTATTCTGTCATGTACGAGTTTGAACACATGCCGGGGCAAATCCTGCCACTAGGTGATTGGATTGATCTTACCCTGCGAAAAGCCGAGACCTGGGCTGCTGAGCGACATCACGACGAATATGTTCGAGCATTTCGCTCCCAAATTCGCAACGATCACCGAAACTTTCGAGTTCGCTTTGGACTCGTCCACGGAGATCTACGTGCCCCCAATGTACTCAAGCATGGGCAATCATTAGGGCTCATCGACTTCAATTGTAAATATGATCCTCAATTATCGGATATAGGAAAGATCCGCAACAAATGGCTCATGGGTAGCGACAAGAGGCACGGTCGCCCCCTCACACCCCTTGAGATCGCCGATGTCCTAAAAGGTTACCATCAAACACGTTCTCTTACTATGGACGAAGTGGCCTCTTTCCCAGTGGTCTGGGCTGTAAATCAAGCTTGGAGATTAGCCCAAGATCTGAGGATTTTAGAAAAACACGATGTGGGCCCTGTGACCAATTGGCCCATTAGTGAGCAAATGCGCGATTTACCGCAAGCGATCAAAATGGGAGAGGAGATATTACGGGCAGCCTCTATAGATCCCATTGAATTTTGATCCATGTGTTTGGATAGACTTACAAATTGCAGTCAACAGTGGAGTTCTAAATGTCTGAAGAAAAAATCGAAGCCAACGCCACCGTAAGCTTACGCGCAGTTAATGCCGACACTGTAGGGGCAGTCTGCGGCCTGAGCAACACCCTCACGGAACCCAAGAAGAACTTTGTTGCCACCAATGCCTTCTCCATCGCCCAAGCATACTTCGAGCCCAAGGCCTGGTTTCGCGCCATATACGCTGATGAAGAGCCGGTTGGATTTGTGATGCTCCACGACGATGTCGAGAAGTCTGAGTATTTCCTCTGGCGCTTCATGGTCGCCGAGCCTTATCACGGCCTAAGTTTCGGCCGCCGCGCCATCGAGCTGTTGGTGACATACGTCAAAACCCGTCCCCAGGCCAAGGAACTGCTTGTAAGTTGTAGGCTCGGCGAAGGGAGTCCTGTCGGCTTCTACGAAAAATGCGGTTTTGTCCGTAATGGCAAGACGTATGGTGAGGAAATCGGCCTGACGATGCTACTATGACTCGCTGGATGGAATACCCAAATATACGGGATGGCCGAATTCAGAGCCTATGGAGGAGCCACTTCGGACCGGAATTCGACACGTTGTGAACTGAATCTGAAATGACAAAAGAAAAATCAATCGACGCAGACTATCTGGCCCCAGCCAAATACGATCAGTACTACGGCGCGTATGCTACACTTCCAGATTGGTTTCTGGCTGAGCTCGCCTCCCGCGGAGGGGTCTTGGAGCTTGCTTGTGGAACAGGCCGGATAGTGATTCCCTTGGCAGAGCACGGCCTTGAAGTCACGGGGATCGACTATTCGGAGCCGATGCTTAGCCTTGCCAAGTCAAAGGCCGAGGGCAAACAGGTGAAGGTCAACTGGATCCTCGACGATATACGCCGCTTTGACACCGGTAGGCAGTATGGGTCAATCTTACTACTGAGCAACGCACTATGGCACCTGCACGACCTAGCGGATTTCGAGGAGTGCATTCGCTGCGTAAAGCGTCATCTCGCTCCGGGTGGTTACTTCATTTTGGACGTCTTTGTCCCTGGGCTGGAGATCCTCAATCGCGACCCAAGCAGACGGTATCCATTCTCTCGCTACACAGACGATGAAACTGGACAAGAGGTGCAAGTGACGCAGTCCTATAGGTATGAAGCAGACACCCAGATCGCGCGCATGGTGCACTACAGAGGGGACTCTGATGAGATCGTTGGCGGTCTGAATCTCAGGATGTATTTCCCGCAGGAACTGGATGCCCTGCTAAAGTACAATGGGATAAGGATCAACGAGAAGTTCGGGAGCTGGGACCGAGACGCTTTTGAGCCGGACTCTAGGCATCAGCTTTGCTTCTGCACCGCGACGGAGAACGGCTAAGCTTTGCAAGTGACGTTTCTCGGAACATCAGCCGCGCCGTCAATGCCAATACCTTTCTGCGTATGTCAGGCGTGCTCAGACGCGAGGCGGGCCGCTGGCAAGAACCTTCGCAGACGGTCGTCCATCGCAATCAACGATGACCTGCTCGTGGATATTGGGCCAGACATAGCGACCGCGTCATTTGCCCACGACGTTTCTCTGACTGGCATCAGTATCTGCCTATTGACACATGCCCACGCGGACCACTTTGACCCCGAGTTCCTCATGTCGAGACACGAGGAATACGCAACGGTCGTCGCTCAGGAAATGCTGCTAGCAGGTTCAAGCGATGCGCTGAGGTCTATTGATGAGGTTTTGGGCAGCAGATGCGAATACGGAAGTATTTTCGCTCAAGACACACAGCGCGCCCTGAAGATCAATCTGCTGACCGTCGAGCCGTTCAAAATTCAAGTCATCGGTGACTACCGTTTCACAGGGTATCCCGCGAACCACGGCACTGAAAAGGGATGCCTGCTTTACGCAATCGAGCAAGGACAGCACGCCATATTTTACGGCACTGATACCTCGGTTCTATCAGAGCAGGTATGGGAGCACCTTCTGATTGCAGGCACGCAGTTCGATTTGCTCGTCCTCGATCACACGTACGGCATTGGCTTTGACGCTAGTCCGCCCGATCATCTGGCGTCCGTTGACGTCATAGGTCACGTCGATCGATTTCGGCGCAGCGGCCTTCTCAAGGACAACGCAAAGGCTTACGCGACTCACATCTCACATGAGGGATGCTTGGAGCACGACGAACTGGACGAGTATGCCGCAGCACATGGCTACAGAATAGCATTTGACGGATTATCGCTGTCATTCGACGCTTGATAGAGGAAAATGGAACCCTTGACCCATCTCTGCGCTGCTTGGCCGACTTCGGCGAAAGAGGAAGTCTACTGGCAGTCGATCCGCAACCAGTACATGATCGCGCCGGATGAAATCTATCTCAATACCGGCTCTTTTGGTTCGCAGCCCAAGCCCGTATTCGAGAAAATGTTGGAGATCCTAGAAGATGTTGAACGCAGCCCTACCCGGCATCGAGGAAAATATTACGGTGTTGTAGATAACGCCCGCGCTCGTCTAGGTTCTTTTATCAATGCGCCAGCAGAGGATATTGCTTTTGCTGCCAATGTTACTATGGCCATCAACATGGCAGTGCACGGACTGGATTGGCGTCCCGGCGACGAAATCCTCGCGTCAAACCAAGAATACGGCGCTATTGACAACTGTCTGCATCTGGCTGAACGCCGTCGCGGTGTAGTGGTCAAACGCGCCCAAATTCCCATCCTTCCCGAGCGCCCTGAAGACATCCTGAACGCTTTTGACCACGAATTTACAGACCGCACCAAGCTGGTCTTGTGCAGCCATATCACCACTGGTACGGGCCTGATTACTCCCATCAAAGCCCTCGCCCGACTTGCACACGACCGCGGAGCGCTGATTGTAGTAGATGGCGCACACGCTCCGGGCATGATCCCGCTGGACCTACTGGATCTCGGCTGCGACTTTTACGGCGGCAACTGTCACAAATGGCTGTGCGCGCCCAAGGGCACTGGCTTTCTTTATGCTTCGCCTGCGGGACAAGAGCAGCTCAATCACGTTGTTGTAAGTTGGGGGTACAGCCGAGAAGGCGCGCAAAGAGGAGCAGATGGCATTCTGCGGATCAATGACCGCCCATTTATGTGGGGCATTGAAAACTGGGGGACCCGGGACCAAGCCTGTTTTGCAGCCGTCGGCACGGCAATTGAATTTCAAGAGGCGATTGGCAAGGAGCGGATTCGCCAAAGGGGTCGCCAGTTAGCGGCCTATCTGCGGGATCAGTTGGCTGCAACTGGCTGGGCAAAACAGCTCACGCCCTCTGCACCCGCCCTATCCGGCTCCATCTCAGCCTTCCACCTCTCTGGATTCGACGATCTAGATCTTTATAAGCGATATCGAATCACTGTGCCGACGGCAAAAAGCGACGCTGGACACTGGATGCGCGTTTCCACCCACATCTGCAACGGCTTTGACCATGTAGATCTACTGGTAGATGCTTTACAGGAACTGAGAAATGAGTGAAAAAGAGATTGTTCAAAAAACAAAAGTCCCCGCCACAATCGAATCGCTACGGGCTGACTTCCGTGCGCTCGGCGTCGAACCGGGGATGGTCGTGTTAGTGCATTCGTCCTTGAGTGCAATGGGATGGGTGTGCGGAGGAGCTGTGGCGGTCATCGTTGCCCTGCAGAAAGCCTTGGGTTCCACTGGAACACTTGTGATGCCGACCCACTCGCCCGACCTAACTGAACCGAGCGGCTGGGAAAGTCCGCCCGTCCCCGAGTCGTGGTGGCCGGTAATACGCGAGAATATGCCGGCCTATGATCCAGAGCTTACCCCCACTCGTTCCATGGGCATTATCGCGGAGACATTCCGCAAGCAAAGAGGCGTCCACCGCAGCACACATCCGCAGGTCTCGTTTTGCGCATGTGGACCCCAAGCGTCGCGCATTACCGATAATCACGTATTGGCCTTTGGTCTGGGCGAGCATTCGCCGCTCGCGAGAATATACGACCTGCACGGCTTTATCCTTCTTCTCGGTGTGGATCATGGAAATAACACGTCCATGCACCTTGCGGAACATCGGGCGACTTTTCCAACCAAACGCGTCATCCAGCAGGGCGCGCCAATCTCTACTTCGGATTCGCGGAAATGGGCCACCTTTGAAGATGTTGACATCGACAGCTCAGATTTTGATCGCATTGGCGAGGACTTTCTGCGATCAGACGCGGGCCATGTCGTCCGTCGTGGCCGGGTTGGTCTTGCCGATTGCCAGCTCATGCCACAACGAGACGTCGTGGACTTTACAGTTGGTTGGCTCGAAGAGAATAGGTCGAATTAGCGCGCTAGCAAGTCGGCGATCAAAGGAGCGGCTTGGTGCAGCGAAGGCAGGATTCGGTACGCTTGGGACTCGGCTTGGGGCGAAGGTGCTTTGAGGTCGGGCACCATGATCACAGCCATCTCCGCAGTGGAGGCCGATTGGACCCCGGCATCTGAATCCTCTAGGGCGATGCAAGCAGTCGGGGACAATCCCAAGCGGCGTGCCGCCTCCAAATAGAGGTCCGGGGCTGGTTTGCCACGGGCAACTTGGTCGCTAGTGACGATGTGGGCAAAGCGGTCCGCCAAACCACTCGCTTCCAAGGTCTCCGCGGCCTGCTTGGCGCTAGAAGAAGTAGCTACTGCTCTGGGGACGGCCGCCGCCTCAAGTTGGTCGAGCAGGGGCAGCAGGCCGGGCTTGGTGTCAATGCCGTGTTCCTCCACTTGCCGGTACCACTGGTCTGCCCCCAATTTGGTAAAGCGCTGTAAGGGAAAAGCGGGGCCAAAGTAGGCACCGACCTTTTTTAGGGCGTCCTTGGTGGGAGTGCCAATCAAGGTCAGGTAGAACTCATCGTCCAGTGCGTAGCCCAATGTCTCGGCGGCTCGTTGCCAAGCAGTCTGATACAAAGGCTCGGTGTCGAGCATGAGGCCGTCCATGTCGAAGACGACGGCGCGCAAAGGAGTTGGAGAAGTGCTCACAGGTGTCGGGAGGCGAGTGAGGACAAGGACTTGTTTTTACAGCATAAACATAGTACTCGTAGGTGACAATAGTATGTCGAGTGGACTATGGTTTCACTTTTCAAGAGGAAAAATCCCATGAGCAATCACATCGTCGTATCGAGCGTTTCCTACGCCCCGATCAGCGGGACGGACCAAGAGGTGATGGAGCAAACCCACAAGGACCTAAAGGACTTGGTGGGCCGAGTCGCCCGAGCTACTAGAGCCGATCTGATCGTCCTGCCCGAGACCATCTGCCGAAACTGCGACGAAGAAGTGCCAGAGGGGCCGACTACTCAGCTACTGGCCGGCTTAGCCCAGCAGTATAGCTGCTATATAACCGTGCCGGTGCATCAAAAGGAGCGCAAGAGCGGGGCGGTCTTCAACGTCCTCGGGCTACTTGATCGGCAGGGGGAATTAGCCGGTATCTACCGCAAGTACATCCCCGTGTACCCAGAGTTTGACCACGGCACTCGTCCGGGGCCAGGCGCGTCCCTGATCCAGACCGAATTCGGGCCGGTGGGTGGGGTGATTTGTTTTGATCTAAACTTTGGGGAATTGCGTGCCCAGTATAAAAAGCTCAAGCCAAAATTGCTACTCTTCAGCTCTATGTACCACGGCGGGCTGGTACAGAACTTTTGGGCTTTGGATGTGCAGGCATTTTTCATCGGCTCGGTGTACAAGGGGACGCCCTGTACCATTATCGATCCGCAGGGTACTACCCTAGCCCAAAGCAACAACTACCAAAGCTGGGCCACGGCGCGTATCAATCTGGACTACGAGGTGGTGCATCTCGACAAGAACCAAGCCAAATACGACGATATCCATCGTCAATACGGCGAGGCCGTGCGCATTGTCACGACCGGTCAAGTGGGTACTTCGGTAATCTACAGCGAGACGGCAGAGCGCACTGCGGCCGATATCGTCGATGAATTTGAGTTAGTGCGGCTGGACGAGTACTTCGATTGGTCGAGGGAACTGCGGACAGGGCATTTGACGTGATATACGATGCAAAAGGGCTGGCTTCGCAGCGGAAACCAGCCCTTTTGCGAACCAACTCGATATGTCCTAAAAATCCACCTGTATCTTCGCCGTAACGCGGTTGATGTGGATCATGTCGTCGGCAAATATGAAGTCGCGTTGGAAGCGCAAGCCCGCCCGCAGGCGTTCGCTGAGAATCACCTCGGCCCCAACGCCTGGGACGATTCCGAAGCGAGTGTCGCCGATCTCGGGCGAGTACAGCTCGGCGTCGAGCGAAAAGTAGTAGTTGAACGGCCGACTGACGTAGGCCGAGCGCACCCCGCCGGCATAGAGGTTGATGTTTTGCTCCAAGATGCGGGCGAATCCCACCTGAAAGGCCAGCCACTCCTCGACCATGTAGCCCGCATTAATCCCCGTAATGAGGTTGGTCTCAGTGTCTTCGACTTCGCTCTCCATCATCGCCGCCCCCAAAAAACCCTCGGTGTAGAAGCGGCCGTACTGGGCCTTGTAGTGGTAGCCGCCCTTGCCGTACTCGCTGCCTTCGGGGCCGTCGGTGCGCCCCGGCGTCGCAGCTTGCGCTCCAGGCGTCTCAGCCTGCGCCCCAACTGCCAGCGCCAGCAGGGCGATCAGTGCAATGCGTCTCATGGTCCGTGCTCCTTTCCCTAGAAGCCGATGCTCCTTTTCTGGAAGTGCTTGGTGATTTCCTTGTGGTCGGTCCAGACGATCTCAGTAGTCGAGATGTCGGTCAGCTCAAAGGTCGCCTTGTAGTAGATGACCTTGTCCTTGCCCACCTGCTGCACGGTCGAGGTGATGACCCCGCCGAGCAAGAAGCGCGCACCGCGCTGGTTGCCCGGTCCTTGAGCCTCGTCCGGACGCACGTAGCCCGACTCTTGGTACTCGTACTCTTGGGCGATCTCTTGCCGCGCGGCCTTGTCGAGGAACGTAAACTGCCCACTCTGGATGAGCGCAGTCTTGACGTGGTCGTACAGCGCCTGCATGTCGATGTGCTCGGTGGTCTTGTTGCGCGGCATCTCCAAGATGACAACCGGCTTTTCAGCCATGGCCCGGGCATCTGACCAGATCTCCATCGAGCCAATCATCTTCTTGGCGACTAGCTGCATGTCGTTCTGGTTCCACTTGTCGTCGAGCATGGAGATCGCTTCTGGATCTCCGTACTCGCCCTTGGTAAAGGCCCTCGGCCCGCCACAGGCCGCGAGCCCCACAGCCAAGGCGATTGCCGCGAAAACGTAGCGTCTCATTGCATAAGCTCCTTTCAATCCCATTCGCACTGGAAATGGGTGCGCACTAAGTGCCAGCGGTTGGCCAGCATCGCGTCCTGCCGATAGAGCACCTGAAGGCTGCACTGGCGCTCCAGCGACGCGGCTGGATATTCGAACTCGAACTCCTGCACCCCGGCCCGGTCCGCCTCGGGAATATCGGCTGAAGTGTAGATATCCGGTTTGGTCGAGGTAAAAACTAGGGCCTTTTTGCGGCCATAGGTCTTGAGCGGCACCTCGGAGGCAAAGGTCACGCGCCGCACCTTTTTGGGCAGCAGCAGATCGGTGTTGTCGATCAGCGCATCGCGCTGCCAGCGGCCGGCGAGGATCGCCTGCAAGTTGCCGATAAAGACCCGCTCCTTGTCGCCGTCGGGCACGATCAAGTAGAGATAGCCCTTGCGCGCCTGCGTCGATACGGTGGCTTTGCCGCCCAAGCCCTCGAAGTCGAGGGCGATCGTCAGGCCGAACGAGCGGTTGGGCGGCAGCGCGTGGAGCGATACCGCTTGGATCACCTGCTCGGCGACGCCGGCTTGCTTCAATTCCACTAGGGCATCTACCGAGGCGTCGCAGACGCAGCGCCGCTCTTCGAGCATTTTGACGATCGCATCGGTATTGAACTTGTTCGCGCTCAGCTTGCGCACGTCATCGAGGCTCATTGGCAGTTGATCCGAGCGCTCGTAGTAGCGCTTGGGTAGCTGGCCGCCGTCCCAATCGACGATATTGATGATCGCCCCTTCCTCCAGCGGGTCTGTCACCTGATCGGCAGCCGACGTGCTTTGCTGCGCCGCGGCCGGCAGCGCCAACGCCAGCGCGGCTATCCATAATTTGCCGTACATGATTGTTTACTCCTCAGCGAAAAGTGCGAAAGTTTAGAAAGACCTTTTCTCCATCTGCCACCGCCACTTCGGGCAGCGTTTCTACAGATAGGACCCGTCCTCGGTCGTCGAGCAATTCTAGGGTCGGAGCGGCGGTGCCTGGGGCCACTGCCAGCCGGGCGATGCGGATGGCGTGTGGTAGCGCCAGCCAGCCGCGCGTGTCGGCCGCCTCGGTCGCCACGCCGAAGAGATTGACCAAGCCTCCCAGCGCTTTGCCCAGACCCTCTTTGGCCCAGTCATTATCGTCGTCATCGTCGTCATCGTCCTCAAAGGCTTTTTCGATGCTTTTGGACGCTAGGTACTTGGCCAAATTGCGGGCGACGGCGCGCAGTAGGATAGTATCGAATTTCTGTGCAAAGGTCCGCTGGGCAATCGCGTCCAAGTCCTCGGCTGTAGCTGCCAGCGCACTCTGGTCACCAGCGCGCAGCCGCACTCCGGCCACCTGCGAGGGCACCTCTCGGTATTCGGGCAATGCCACCCTAAGCCAGTAGTCCACGTGCCGGCGCTTATAGACGTGTGGATGGTGATAGCGATGGACGGCCCGCTCCGACACCGTCCACACCTCCCACTTTCCTTCGTCCTTTAGAATCGGCACGCTGAACTCGACCTGGTGCTTGCGGGGCACAAAGCCGCTCTCGACGAAGACCACCAACTCGCCACCGGAAGTCGGCTGAATCTCCGCTGGATCAAGCTGGTAGCGCTCCGTGTATTCCGCAACCTCGTCTTCGTATCTCAGCCGCTTGGCCAGCCGCACTAGGTCAATTATCAGCATCCTCGGTGCTTGCAGACCAAAGGCCGCTTCGTATGCGCGATAGCCCTTTAGGGCATCTTTGTAGGAAATGTACGCGTCGTTCCACTCGCCCTCGGCCTCAAAAAAGAGCCCTGTCATGTACTGCAAAAAGGCGTCGTTTTTATAGCTAAGCTCGTATTCGGCTTGTTGCGCGTAGTTTTCGAGTTTCAGGTTGGCCTTTCGGCACTCGACTAACGCCGCCTGCCGGTCGCCCAGCCGGGCGTAGTTCATGGCGCGGTAGTAGTGGATCAGGGCTAGCTCGAACTCCTCGCCTCGGTAGGCGACAATGGAATCATTGGACAGCAGGGCCGCGATTTCGCGCGAGACCGAGCGGGTGTAGAGCTGATCGCTCAGCCGCTCGGCCCGTTCAAACTCTGCGTTGGACGCCTCGTATTGGCCTTGATAGTGCAAAATCAGCCCCTTCTCCAGGTGGTAGAGCAGCTTGTTGGTCTTGCCGGTGGGCTTTTCCAGCTTGCCGAGGGCCGCTTCGTAGTTGCCCTTTTCTAGCTGGTTGAGCGAACGGGACACATAGCCTGAATAAGCGGCCCCGCAACCGCTCAACAAGAGCAGCAGGACGACGCTGAGACCGATGACCGATCTGCTGCTTCTCTGCATAAGTGATTCCATCCATTGCCCTCGCACCAGCGACATCCACGAGTAACCGTGTGCCATATATAACACCTAAGCGCGGGAAAAGTGTCCCTGTATATTCGACTCGTTCGACGCGGGCTCCTCCTCAAAATCCAATCCACGGCGCTCCGAGCTACTTGAGGTGGAGCAACCGTCGCGTCTCCATCCCGCCCGGATAATAAAGCCGCGTCACATACACACCCGTGGCCATTGCCGCCCCCTGACCGTCGCGGGCGTCCCAGGGAACCTGATACGCACCAGCGGCTTGGAACTGATCCACCAGCGTGCGCACGGGTTGCCCCAAGACATTGTAGAGCTCCAGCCGCACTAAGCCGGGTGCGGCTAAGCGATAGGCGAGTTGGGTGCGGCTGTTGAAGGGGTTGGGGTAGTTGACCAGCAGCGCCGTTTGCGTCGGCAGCGAGAGCAAAGCCGCGTCAATGGCCGTCGGGGGGGTGATGTACGGCGACATGTCCCACAGCAGAATCGTCTTGTCCCAACTGCTACTAGCTAGGGTCTGACCGTCCAGCGAAAACGACACCGAAGTGATCCCATCTGCATGGCCTTGCAGGATGGCTAGCTCCTGCCGGGTGGACACGTCCCACAACCGAACCGTCCTGTCCAAACTGCCGCTGGCCAAAGTCTGACCATCCGGTGAATACGACACCGAGGTGACCCTATCCGTATGGCCTTGAAGGGTAGCGATCTCCTGTCCGGTGGACACATCCCACAACCGAACCGTCCTGTCCAAACTGCCACTGGCTAGGGTCTGACCATTCG
>JAPPEF010000363.1 GCA_028875335.1 Gemmatimonadota bacterium | reverse complement strand
TGAAAGATCCATTGGCCCACCAAATTCTGGGTGAAGTAACGCCCCGCAGAGCCCAGCAGAGCGGTCAACCTGAGGAGTTCACGCTGTTTCTGACGATCCCGCCCAACGAGGCAGGGTCGGCGGGTTTGGGGTTTGATCAGGTGCTCTTTGAAATTCCCCCTAGCGCCGAAGTGGAGTTAGTGGATGTGACTATGGGCCAGGAGGTGTACTCGGCGAGTGAACTGGAGATCAAGACCCGCTCTGACTCGCTGTGGATTCACATGCCCGTGGTCTTGCAGGAGGCCGGCACCGAGCTAGCCCTGCGCTTTTCGAGCGCGTTCTACTTGGCGAGCAATGCCTTTCTCGTCTCGGTGGGACTAGGAGAGGAAGAGGAGGTGGTGTGGCAGCGGGTGGATCCGACCGACGCGGGCGAGGGCCTGACCGTGCTGACGCCGGTGGCTGGTGGACTGGTGGGCGATATGGAGGTAGTGGCGAATCCGTTCACGCCGAATGGAGATGGCATCAACGATGCGGTGAGATTCGTCTTTCCCGTATTTAAGATGCCGGGGCAGACCTCGCTGATATTGGAAGTCTATGCGCTCGACGGATCGCTAGTGCACCGTCGAGCACAGCCCGTAGCGCACGCCGCTGGTGTTCAAGAGGTGAGTTGGGATGGCCGGGATCGGGGTGGAGTGCTGTTGCCGCCTGGATTGTATATCTGCCGGGTTGGCCCAGAGGTGGACGCAGAGAGTGTTGGTGAATCCACGGTGGCCACTGTCGTGGCCAGTGTGTACTGAGAGTATAGACGCAAATTCCTCCCGGCGTTGCCATAGCGCAGGCCGTCAATCCCGCAGGGGCTGGCGGCCTGTAGCACGTCGTTCCTCTGATTCCATTCCTCTACCGCCTGCCCAACCACAGGGCAGGTATTAGCCGGTCCCTGTAGCCGCTCGGGACAGAGGGTGGTGTGAAAAAGAAAATCCCCACAGAGTACCTGCAATACCTGACGAAAGAGACCAACTTGGAAGCGGATCAGCAAAGTGCCACCGGCATTCCCCTGCGGGGCATATTGATCGGTGCGGTGCTCGCCTTTCTGATCAATTTCCTCGATGTGTATTGCACCCTCATGATACGCGGGTCGTACCTGACCCTGAATTTTAGCACGCCAGCGGCCCTGTTCTTCTTCTTTATTCTGGTGCTGGCCAGCGGCCTAGTAGCTCTCATCCGCAGGCCCTTGGCGCTCAACCAGACCGAACTGATCACTATCTACATCATGATGATAGTGAGTTGCTGCGTCCCCAGCATGGGATTGACGCCGGTCCTGCTGCCCCAACTGGTGGGGCCCATTTACTACGCCACCCCTGAGAACGACTGGGCCGAAGTGTACAACCAGTTCATACCCAACTGGCTCATTCCGCAGGGGGAAGACGTCGCGCGCTATTTCTACGAAGGACTGCCCCAGGGTGCCCCCATTCCCTGGGAGCCTTGGGTTGTGCCTCTGGCCTACTGGTACGGTTTTTTTCTCTCGCTCTGTCTGGTCATGACGTTTGCGATGATCATTCTGCGCAAGCAGTGGGCGGACCGCGAAAAACTGGTCTATCCTTTGGTCCAGGTGCCTATGGAGATGATCCAGCAGCAGAGAAAGGGAATTATTGGCAAGTCCTTCTTTACTAATAAATCAATGTGGGTCGCCTTTTCCTTTTCGTTCATTCTGATCAGCATCAACGGGTTAAATTCCTATTACCCCTACTTTCCGTCCATTGAGCGGGACTTCAGGCTGCCCATTTTCCGCGACACGGTCATCCTCTGGTTCTCCTTCAGTCCGTCTTGGCTCGGCTTCTTCTATTTCGTCGGTCTCGATATTTCCGCGTCCATCTGGATTTTCCACACCTTCACCCTGATTCAGAAGGGGATCTTCAACGTCGTCGGCATCCAGAGCACGGAGCGGATAGACCACTACGCTCGCGATACGTACACCTCCCATCAGGGTATGGGGGCCATGATCATCTTCGTGCTGATCATGTTGTGGGGGTCGCGCGAACACCTAGGCGATGTATTCCGCAAGGCAATTGGACGCGCACCCGAAATAGACGACTCTGGAGAGGTGGTGTCCTATCGGCAGGCGGTGTTGGGGCTGTTCGGTTCACTGTTCCTCTTTGGCCTTGGCCTGTGGGTGAGCGGCCTGCCGCTGTTGGGCACTCTGATGTTCATCTTCAGCGCCATGGTGATTTTTCTCAGCTTGACCCGCGTTGTGACCGAAGGCGGCGTCCCCGCTATGAGACCGCCGGTGATGAGTTCGACCTTTGTCATTTCGGGGGGCGGCACCCAAGTCCTGGGCGCTTCTGGGCTGGTGGCGCTGGGTTTTTCCTATGGCTGGCACTCCGAGATCCGCTCTTTTGTGATGGCGTCGGTGGCCAATGGGTTAAAAATGAGCGAAGTCATCGGTGGGTCCAAGCGCCGGCTGTTCTGGGCCGTAGTCATCGCCATTGTAGTTAGCTTGATAGGTTCTACGTACATGGTTTTGTACTTGGCCTATAAATACGGCGGCATCAACCTCAATCCGCTCTTTTTTGGCTGGAAGGGGGGCATTGGCCCCACGGATATGGCCCCGCGCATTGTCTCAGAGCCCACAGGACCCCGTCTCGACGCTTGGCTGTTCATGGGAATCGGTGGGGCGGTGATGGCGGGATTGATGTGGGTTCGGCACCAGGTCCTATGGTGGCCCCTCAGTCCGCTGGGTTATCTGATCAGCGCCAATTGGAAGACCAGTCACATTTACGCCAGCGTAGTCCTCGCTTGGTTCCTCAAATTGATCATCCTGCGGTACGGCGGCCCCAAACTGTACCGCAGCTTGCGCCCGTTTTTCCTCGGTCTTATCCTCGGGGAAATTGTGGCGGCCGGAGTCTGGTTGGTCCTCGATTATTTCACCGGCCACATGGACAGTTTCCTCACCCAAGTATAGTTGCCCAACGTGGCCGCGCTAGAGCCTGCTTCCCCCAATGGGGCGTCCGGTCCTTCTTCATTCGAGATGGCGACGGCGCTCAGTTGCCTTTTCCTGTCGGGGGCTGCGAGCCTGTTCTACGAAGTCTGCTGGATCAGAAAGGCCGGCCTGTTCTTTGGCAGTACGACCTTCGCCTTGGCGACGGTGCTCGCCGTATTTTTCCTCGGACTGGCCGTGGGCAGTGCCCTAGCCGGTCGCCTGGCGACGTCACTGCAACGTCCGTTGCGGATCTATGGGGTCGTCGAACTGGCCATCGCGGTGTTGGGCTTGGCGAGCAACATGCTACTGGACGCAGCCGACGACGGCTACGGAATGCTCTATCGCTGGGCCGACGGCTCAGCGCCTTGGATTGCGCTGGCACGCTTGGTCTTGGTGGCAGCCGTGATCCTCGTGCCCACGATTTTGATGGGGACGACGGTCCCCTTGCTCGCCAAGGCGATCATCCGCCGACACCGCAGCCTCGGGTTTGCCGCAGGCGGCCTCTACGGCATCAATGCACTGGGAGCTGCCACGGGGGCGGCCTTAGCTGGCTTTGTGACTCTACCGATTCTGGGGCTTGCTGCGACCATCTACTTGGGAGCGGGTCTCAATGTCTTGTGTGGAGTCGCCGTGCTACTGGTCTGTTGGCAAACGCACTCTGCGCCGCTTGCCGAGCAGTCCGACCGAGAAGACCAAGCGACAGACGAGGGAAGAATGCTGCAGGTCTCTGTCCTGCTGCCCTTGTTCTTTCTGACTGGGTTCGTCGGCGTGGCCATCGAGATTCTGTGGGCGCGCTACCTGCCCTTGATGATCACCAGTTCGGTGTACGCGTACACGCTGCCGCTCGTCGTGATCCTGCTCGGCATCGGCATCGGCAGCCTCGTCATCGCGCCGCTGTGCGACCGCAGTCGGCATCCAGTCGTCGTCTTCGGCTGCCTCCAGGCTTTCACTGGGCTGAGCGTCCTAGTCGCGATGAAGCTACCTCGGGACATTTGGACGGTGCTCGCGCAGGCCGCTCCAGAGCTGATAAGCGCCAACCACTTCATGGGCCTGCACGGTGCCATGTTGCTGCCGGGTGCGCTGGCTTCGGGCGCTTCGTTTCCCCTCGTGGTCCGACTGGTGTCGAGGAACGTAGCCGATGCGAGTTGGACGATCGGCCGGCTGACGGCAATCAATACCGCAGGTTCCATTGCGAGCGCGGTGATCATGGCTTGGGGGCTTTCTTGGTTGGGGCTCGACCTCGCGCTGCGGACGGTCACCGGCATAGCCATTGTCGGGGGCTGCGTGGCTTTTGCCGCAGGAGCGGGCCGCCAGCTAGGTCGGCGCGTCGCGGCCTTGCTGATCGCATTCAGTGTAATCGGGTGGGGGCTCGCCGCGACCCTGCTCAAAACGAGGCTGCCCCACGACCATCTGTCTTCCGAGGGGACCCTGCTCGAAGTAGTGGAGGGCCAAGGTGCCAGCCTCGCCGTGGTGCAACTCGAAGACAAGGTGCTGCTCGGGATCGACCGCTTGTGGCAGGGTTCAAACAAGAAAAACCAGCAGACCTTTGCCGGCCATCTGCCCATGCTGCTACGCGGCGATGGCAATGGGACGGATGTACTCGTAGTGGGTATGGGTACTGGCCAAGCTGTGGGGCGGTTTCTGTTGTGGGATGTCCATAGGCTCGATTGCCTCGATGTGGAAGTGGCTGTTTTCGATCTCGCCCGCCGCTACTTTGGCGCGACTTGGCTGGACGATCCTCGGGTGCGCGCCTTGGCAGAAGACGGCCGAGATTACATCCGCCACAGCCAAGCCCGCTACGATGTGATCGGCATTGAAGTGGGCCAACTCTTTCGCCCAGGTATCATTTCCTTTTATACCAAAGATTTTTACCAGCGCCTCAGACAGCGGCTAGAACCAGGCGGTCTAGTGACGCAATTCGTGCCGGTGCGGATGCTTTCCACGCCGCAGGTGCTCGACATCGTCGCCACCTTCATCAGCGTCTTTCCGCAGAGTCAGTTCTGGTTTAATGGGCCAGAGTTCGTCTTGATCGGCCGCCGGGCGGATGCCTTTGCGCTCGACATCCCATCTCTTGAAGAGCGGCTGGGGAGGCCCGAAATTCGCCGCGATCTGCACTACCGGCACCCGCTGGATGCGCATACGGGGTGGCTCAACGAGTCCGACAGCGTCTTGGGGAGCTTCCTAGCGTCGGCTGAGGATCTGCGAACCCTAAGTCGCGGTGGGCGGATTCTCGCGGATGACGTGCCTAGGTTTGACTATGAACTCGATCCGCATCAAGATATCGAGGTGCGCACCGTGGGGGCCTTGCTCGAGATCGAAAAACCCTTGCGCAAGGCGACCTCTGCCGCGCTCGATGGGCGGCGCATGGCCCGCATCGAACAAATGCGCAAACAAAATCTGTACGCCTTGGCCAACCTGATCGTCGACCGCGGCAACAAAGCCTTGCAGACAGGGCAACTGGAATTGGCCGAGCGGACTGCGCGGGAGGTGCTGGCCGAGGTGCCGGCGCATACTAAGGCGCTTTGGCTCCTTGAAAGAACCAAGGGTCGGCTGGAAAAGGAGAGAGTGAGATGAACTTGCGCCTCATTCTCTATACTCTGCTACTCAGCGCCACGGTCTGGGCCCAGGGCTATCGCCTTGAGCCGAACCAGTTGATCATTAGCGAGAGCGACTGGCCGGGGTGGAATTTCCCCAAGGGCAGCTTGGATTTTAGCGACGAAGGAGTTCGGTCCCATTTTGTGCGGCGGCAGATCAATGCCACGCTGAATGCGGGCGCCTTCAGCCGCGAGGACGGGACCGGGGGCATCCGACGGGCGGGGACCAATTTCGACGGGGCCGCGCAGATCATGGACGGTCGGGGGGACACCTACTGGGAGCCGGCACTGGACGCGCCGCTGCGCGACTGGTGGGTCGAGGTGGATTTAGGCCGGGTGGTGTGGGCCAAGAAAGTGGTGGTGAAGTTTGTCGCCGAAGGGGTCGGCGATCCCTTTTTGCAGTTCAAGGTGCTCACCTCCAATGGCGATGAGGCCTTCCAGGGCAGTCAGAGCCTCGACTACCGGGTGATTGGTCGCAGCGAGGGGTTGAACAAGACGCAGCGGGTTTTCGAGTATGCGCTGCGTCCAGCCAAGTCGGCGGATCCGGGTTTGAGCGGGGATTTGATCCAGTATGTGCAGATTGTGGCCACGGCCAGCGATGGTCGTCGCGGGGCGGAGGTGAGTGCGTCTGGTTGGGAGGGTTTGCCGTCGTCGGATCGGGGGGATGTGCTTTATTTTCGTCGGGAGTCGACGGGGTTGGAGCGGGAGGTATCTCAGGTGGAGTATGAGGCGATTCGAGAGGATCGTTTTAAGGGTCCGATCCGCTATTATCGTTCGGAGCGTCCTCGGTTGGCGGAAGTGGAGGTGTGGACGGTGGGGGAGAATATTAGCTTGGGCTGGAAGGAGCGCGGGGGGTCGATCAAGGGATTTGGGGAAGCGGGCGGACATTCCAATGCAGTCGATGGCGATTATACCACCGTCTGGAGTGCAGAAGCGGGATTTTCCACCAAGGGCATAGGCAGTCGAGATGACGATTTCGCTGTGTTGATCAAGAACCGGGACCGGGATCTCTTATTGGACCTAGGCACCTGGTACTGGGTCGATCGCGCCTTTATTGTCTATGGCAGTGCCACATTCCCCAATTACGTGCTCAATCTTTCGGATGGCAGTCTGGCACCCGATGGCAGCCAGATCTTTACTTCCGTGGTGTCGCGCGGCAGAGACGATGTCACGCTTGGCCGCGAGGCTCTTGCGCCCGCCGGGTCGCTGCCGACGAATACGTTCATGCAGGCCAATATCTTCTCCCCTATCAAGGGGCGCTTTTTTAGGTTCGACTATCGCGTCGTCACTACCGGGCTGATCCGTTCTGGTGTAAAGGAGTTGCTGCTCTATGGCTTTGGTTTTCTTCCACAGGTCACCCTGCAAACGCCGGCGATCGAGTTGGGAGATGCTCCCCGCATCCTTTCCACCATCTCCTGGGAGGCTCAAACGCCGCCCGGCACCCAGCTGCAGATTCGCACCCGAACCGGCAACCGACTCACCGAAGACAAGCATTTCTTTAACAAACAGGGGGTTGAAATCCCCGAGGCCGACTATCGCAAGACGCTGTCGTTTATGCGGGGGGATTCGACAGTGGCCTTTGTGCCCGACGAGGCGGATTGGAGTCCGTGGAGTCAGTTTTACGAGCGATCCGGCGTGGCCATCACCTCGCCTAGTCCGCGGCGCTATATAATCATCGAGGCTGCTCTGGTCTCGGATGATCCCAACCAAGCGGTCGTGTTGCGCCGCCTCAATATCGGCTTGAGGGATCCGCTGGTGCATCAGATTCTGGGCGAAATCGCGCCGCGCCGCGCTCAGCAGAGCGGTCTCCGCGAGGCGTTCGCGTTGTCGCTGACCATTCCGCCCAACGAGGCGGGCTCGGAGAGGCTGGGGTTCGATCAGGTGCTCTTTGAAGTGCCCCCGAGCGCCGAGGTGGAGTTGATGGATGTGACCGTGGGACTAGGGAGTGAACTAGAGGTGGGGGGAGGACAGGTGTACTCGGCAGATGAACTGGAGGTTAAAACTGGAGTTGACTCGTTGTGGGTTCGCCTGCCCGAGGTGGTCCGGGAGGCCGAGGCCGAGGTAGTGCTGCGTTTTTCGAGTGTGTTCTATCTGGCGAGCAATGTCTTTCTGGTATCGGTGGGCCTGGGCGAGGAAGAGGAGGTGGTGTGGCAGCGGGTGGACGCGACGGCCTCGGGCGAGGGCTTGACCGTGCTGACGCCGGTGGCCGGTGGACTGGTGGGCGATCTGGAGGTAGTGGCGAATCCGTTTACGCCGAATGGAGACGGCATCAACGATGCGGTGAAATTCGTCTTCCCCGTATTTAAGATGCCGGGGCAGACCTCGCTGATATTGGCGGTCTACGGTCTCGATGGGGCGCTAGTGCACCGTTCAGAGCAGTCTGTAGCGCACGCCGCCGGTGTTCAGGAGATGAGTTGGGATGGCCGGGACCAAGATGGAGTGCTGTTGCCACCTGGCTTGTATATCTGTCGGGTGGGTCCAGAGGTGGACGCAGAGAGTGTTGGTGAATCCACGGTGGCCACTGTCGTGGCCAGTGTGTACTGAGAGTCTAACGCAAATTCCTTCCGGCGTTGCCGCGCGGTTTCATCGACAGGCACCTTTCAGTACGCGGCATACAAGACGCCAGTTTTTTCGACCTTTTCTTGGTCGGCATCGACCGAAACTCGATACAGGTAAATTCCCGGCGGCACCAAACCGCCGGCCTCGTCCCGACCATCCCACGCCCGCTCGTACTCGCCGATCCCATCCGCGCCCGAATACACCTGCCGCACCCGGCGACCCGACAGGTCCCACACCTCCACCGCTACCTGCGCACTGCCCGTAATCTCCAAGATGTGATAGAAGATGCCTATCTCGTCGTTGCGGCCATCGCCATTGGGCGTAAAAATGATCGGCTCGACTCGCACCTGCAACAGCCTCTGCTCCTGCGCGGCGGTGGCCACCGACACCCGGTTGCCCTCGTATTTCGCCGTAGCGTCTCCCGGATTGACCCCCTGCGGCACCTCTAAAGGCTGGTCGCTGTCCGACACCTGCGCCGCAAAGATTGCTCCGTAGCGCAGCACCTGTGCTGCGAAGTCGACCTCGACCAGCGTCCCCGAGTCCTGCTGCTGGAGGCGCGGGAAACTGACCGCCAGCCGATGTGGCTCCTCGGCTTCTACTGTAAAGGTCACGGGTACATCGCCGATGCGCACCGCCTCCACCGCGCTGATGATCGAGGAAGTCTCAATTTCCAGCAGGTCAAAGCCGACATCGCCCGAGTGAATCGTCGGCCGCAAGGCATAGGTGAAGGACGATTGCTGCCCTACTTTTGCTTCGACAGGCCAGACCTCGCCCACTAGGTTCGTCGCCACCGGCTCGGAGGCGCGCAACTCCACGAAACCCACCCGGCCACCGGTGTTTTCACGGGGTAGAAAGTCGATCTTGAACTGGAAGTAGCGTCTGGGGCTTGTCGACACCACGGGAGTGCCGCTGCTGTCGGCAAAGTCATAGGGGGCCGACCAAAAGGTCCAGTGGTCGAGGTCGTGGGTGATGCCGGCCCGTTCATTGAGTTTGAGGCCGCTGTAGCCAGCGCGACTCACTTCGGCTTTGCTGCCGCGGCCGGTGAAACGCCAGAATACGTCTGCATCGTCGTCTAAGCCGCTGCGGGTCTGGATGAGGACTTGGGCTCCGGGATCCTGAACCCCGGACCAGCGCAGGTCTCCCCAGGCCATAGGCCGCTCGAAATCGATGACATCGGAAATATAGGTGGCCTGTTTGACGAACCCCTTGGCGTAAACTTCTATTTCGTTCACTTCCCAGTCTGTGTTGTGCTCGGCCAAGGCCACCTGGACAAACTCTACTGCCTCGTGCGATGGGATGGGAATGTCGAGGATTTGCTCCCGGTTGTCTCTCACTTCGACAATCCAGGGCGATTTCGGCGGAACGATGCCGTAGTTGACTATGGGGCGCGGGCCAAGGTGGACGCGGAGGATGCCCACGGTTCGGCCTGGGTCGGTAAACCCGGATATCACCCGAAGCCGGTCGATGTTGTAGAGACCGCCTAGGTAGATATTGGCCGTGCCCGCCCGACTGAAATCATCGGTGCAGGCCCCGGATCTGATACTGTGATCAGCGCACAGATACTGTTCCGCCAGCCAGAAAGTACCCGTATCACCATCCCACACTTCTTTATTTATATTGGCCCTTAAATGTGTCCCTCCTTGCTCTTCGATTCCGGGTGCTATGTTGAAGTTTGGATTGCGTTTGAGGGGCTGGATGCCGGTACTATCTACGGCCAAGTCAATGGTTTCCCCATGAGGTTCGGCATCGAAATCCATCCAGCTCAATTGTCTGAAGTCCACCCCGGCCTGGCCTTCCTCAGGAGGTTTGGGCCGATCTTCACCGCCGAACCGGTAAATGGTCAGACCCGAGGCTGGGCCAGCCCAAAAACCGATCACCCAAGAAAAAAACCAGAATAGAAAAAGGGAGCGTGCCGCTTTCATCGACGTCCATTCCGCAAATTGTATCTCGGAAGATAGTGTTGAAAGGGTGTTGTGTCATCTTTTTCTGGCCGCTATGTTGCTCTCCAGCATTGGAGGAATTGAACGTGATGCGAATATCAACTCTTGTTTTTTTGATAGCGGCAACCATGTATTGGGCGTGTGGTACCGCAGAGCACCCGCCAGACCAAGCCCAAGAATCGCCGCTAGACCAACCTCTGCTCCTCGGCCGCATCGACTTTCTCACTTCTGGTGCGCCCGCGGCCCAAGAGGAATTCGAACTGGGGGTGCTGGCGCTGCACAGTTTCTGGTACGAGGAGGCGCGCGACCACTTTCGCAAGGCGCGGGAACTGGACCCCGGTTTTGCCATGGCCTATTGGGGCGAGGCCATGACGCACGACGCGCCTCTGCAGGGAACCCGAGGCGTGCAGGATTCAAAGGCCGGTCAAGCGATTCTCGACCATATAGATGAACTGCAAGCGCAGGGAGAGCTGAACTGGACGGCGCGCGAGCAGGGATTCGTCGATGCGCTGCGGCCGCTCTACCGCGAGCGGGGCAGTCCAAAAGGTCGCCGGGCTTTTGCCGCGGCCATGGAACAACTCGCCGCGCGCTACCCAGATGACGACGAAGCGGTCATCTTCGCGGCATTGGCCCGCATGAGCGCCGCCCGGGTCCAGAGGGGATTCACTTGGGACGATTCCTCGTTTGTGGAGCCGCTCGCCACCATCTTAGAGGAAGTGTACCAACGCCGTCCCGAGCATCCCGGCGTGGTGCACTATCTCATCCACGTGTATGACTCGCGCACCTTCGCCCATAGGGGCTTGGACTTGGCCCGGTTCTATGCTCGCTTGGCACCGGCCTCGTCGCACGCGCTGCACATGCCGAGCCACATTTTTCGCTGGCTCGGCATGTGGGAGGAGATGGCCGCTTCAAACGAGGATTCCTACGCGGCGACCGTGCAGTGGCAGGAGCGGACGGGGCGGCCCCTGTACAAGCGCGACTTTCACTCGCTCGACTGGCTGTTGGACGCCTATTTGAAGCTCGGCCGTTTACAGGATGCGCAGGGCGTGCTCGATGAACTCGACGCTGTTGCGCGCGAAGCTCAGCGGCGAGGTGAGAAACTAGATCTCATCCCCTACAATTCGATCATGTTCAGAAGCCGGTACCAACGGGCCGCACTGGCCGTGGGCCGCACCGACGTGCGACTGCCGGTCACGGAGGAAGTGGATGTGGCCTCCATGCGGCCGGGCCAGGGCGCGCGTTTTATTGGCTATCGCGCCGCAGTGGCGGGGCAGGACTCGCTGTATCGCCTCGCTGTCGGACGCGTGCGGGCCTACTCGCACATGCCGGTCTTGGGGAGATTCAAAAATTACCTTCAGGCCGTGGCCCACTATCTCGACGCTGTCCACGCCCGGGCGCGCGGCGATGCCGCTGCCGCGCTGGAGTCGGCGCGACGGGCCATGGAAGGGGAGCGACGGGAAAAAGTCCCGCCCGACATTCTGGGCAGTGAGCTGTACGCGGAACTGCTCCTAGAACAGGGGCATGCCCAAAAGGCCCGCCCGTTGTTTGCCCAGCTTTTGGAGATGCGGCCGCAGGATCCGCTATACGTGCTCGGTTTGGCGCGGGCCGAAGCGGCACTGGATAGCGAGGGAGAAGCCGTGCGTTTTTATCGCGAACTCCTCGACATCTGGCGCAATGCCGATGCCGATTTGCCCGCGCTCAAAGAGGCACAGGATTACGTTCAGCAACACGGCGCTCAATGAGCCATTGACCCTCGCCCCGTGCGAGAGGGAGGAATCGGATGAATAGCTGGCAGAAAGCGCGTTGTATCATCGCCTTGGGCATGGCCACGGCGACAGGCCCCAGCGCTGATACAGTAATAGAGCCGCTGGCGGGAACGAACCTAGCTTTGGGCAAGAGCGCGACTTTTTCTTTAGAGCCTAACTACAGCTTGTGTGCCGGGGGCGATGAGACCGATCTCTTCGACGGCGAGTTCTGGCAGCCCGGCGACACTGGCTTCTGGACCGACAAGGGAACGGTCGGCTGGCAATTCGGCCGCAAGCCCGGCGTCCTCATCTCTGTCGATCTCGGGGATGTTTACGCTATCG
>JAPPEF010000281.1 GCA_028875335.1 Gemmatimonadota bacterium | reverse complement strand
CGATAGTCGTAGTTGAAAATGTAAACGCCAGCGGCCCCCTGTTCGTACCCATTCAGTGCCACGCCCCGCAGGACGGCAGGTATCCCGCGATCATATCCTTCGTGCGGCGAGGTCAGATGCGTAGCACCGTCGAAGCCCACGTAAATCGGCACCTTGCTCTCCTCGGCGCAGGCGACGGCCTCGGCGATGTCGATGCGGGCCGGGCAGTACGAAGCCGAAGAAAGCACGAACAAGTCCGCCACCGGCTCGCGGATCCAAGCCGGCGCGTCAATGCCGATGCCGCGCGCCTCAGCGAGACAAGGAGGCACCCGCGTCAGCAGCGAGATCGCCTTCCCCTTCTGCTCGCTGTGGCGGCGCACGAGCGCATGAGCTTGGCGCATGAACTCGGTGAGGGTGTCGAGATTGTCGAGCAAGCGCCCAGGCCGGAAGTAAGGCGGCCCGCGCATCCAATCGAGTTCAATGCCGTCGAAATCGTAGCGCTCCAAGGTCTCATCGACGAGCCCTAAAAAGCGGTCGCGCACCTCCTCCTGCTCGTAGTCCCATTGCCAACAAAAATTCCAGCGGTCAGCACCGCCCGCGCGCGTCGGGGTAGGAGAGCCGATCAGCAAATCGGGCCGCGACTTTTTGTGGCGGCTGCGCACCTGCCACTCGCGCGCTTCATCGGAGGTGTGGGCGTCGTTCATGCGCATGGACGCAATCGCCGCGATGCCGTGTCGCCGACAGCCGTCGATATAAATCTTCATCAACTCGCGGCCGTCGGCGATGACCGCGTCCATGCAGTTGTAGAGCTGTTCGAGGCGGTTGAGCTCAAAGCCGCCGGACGTCATCTTGCGGATTGGCTTGCCGTCGGCATCCACATCGGGGTCGGGGTCCCAAACTTTCGTATCGTCTCCCCACATGGCCGAATGCGGACTGCCGCGCCAGACCACGTCGTCGTCAATCCCAATGAGTCCGGCGAGCGCGTCAACGCCGGCCGGAACCAGTTCGTCGAGCTGATGGGTGACATCGTCGGGATTGCGGTCGGGCAGATAGAAGAGCATCCAGTTGCCGTCGGTATTGAAAATCAGGCGCGGGAGTTTGGTCATCACAGTCTCCGTTGTGAAATGCTGCGGCTGAAGAGGCGGAGGAAGGTAGTTTAGTCAATATGGAGTGTCAACGAAGCGTCGAGCATGTCTTCCTTGACAGACAAGCGACAAAAATTGAGCTTCACCTGCTCAAGTGAGAAGCCCTGAGCCTGTATCTTGAACCCTCTATCGTCCATTGCCAAAAGCGCCGTCGCCCTAGCGCTACTCGCCGCACCAAGCCAAGCCCAGGAAACCCCCGTCGTCCAAGCCACCCGCACGCCCACGCCCCCTAACATCGACGGTCGCCTCGACGATCCAGTCTGGGACCAAGCCCCGACCATAGCCGACTTTTTTCAGCGCGAGCCCGTCGAAGGTGCCCCACCCACCGAGCAGACCCAGGTCCGCATCCTCTTTGACGACGACTATCTATACTTTGCCCTACGCTGTTTCGACAGCGAGGCCGACCGTCTAGTGGCCAACCAAATGCGGCGCGACGCCGAGTTGGACGAAAACGACAATATCCAAATCATCCTCGACCCCTATAACGACCGCCGCGGCGGCTTTTACTTTAGCACCAATCCCTTGGGCGCGCGCCAAGACATGCTGCTCACCGACGAGGGCCGCACCCGCAACCAAGCCTGGGACAGCGTCTGGCAGAGCCGAACCCATATTGACAGTTTGGGTTGGAGCGCCGAAGTAGCCATTCCCTTCGATCAAGTGCGCTATCCCGACAGCGACCAAGCCGTATGGGGCATTAACATCGGCCGCGCCATTCGCCGCAAAAACGAGGAAGTCTTCCTCGTTCCCCCACCCCAATCCTATGGTTTTATGGGCCGCTACCGCACCTCGCGGCTCGCCGTCCTGACGGGTTTGGGCCGGTTGCAGAGCCGTCCACCCCTAGCGGTCGTCCCCTTCTTACTGAGCGGCACCCAGCGCGATTTCACCGCCGATGGCTCTACCGAATACGACCTAGACCCAGGCCTAGATTTCAAATACGGCCTCACACCCTCGCTGACCTTGGACCTGTCCTACAAAACCGACTTCGCCCAAGTGGAAGCCGACCAAGAACAGATCAACCTCACCCGCTTCAGCCTGTTCTTCCCCGAAAAGCGCGACTTCTTTCTCGAAGGAGCCGGCATTTTTGAATTCGGCGAACGCGTCGAAAGACAGGGCTCTGGCGGCCGGCCACCCACCCTGCTGTTCTACAGCCGTCGCATTGGCATTGAAGAGGGCCACAACCTGCCCGTATTGGTCGGGAGCAAACTCACCGGACGGGCTGGCCCCTATCAAATTGGCACTCTGCGCATGACCACCCAAGCCATGACTTTTGTCGATGAAGAGGAAGAGCACGAGGCCCAAGTCGATCTAAGTGAAGCCACCATCGTCGATACCCTGCGGTTACACGTCCTCGACACCCTGCACGTGGCCCAAACCGACTTCACAGTCCTGCGCATCAAGCGCGACATGCTGGGCCGTTCCAACCTCGGCTTCATCGCCATCGACAAACAACCCGGCTCCGAGGCCGACTACAACCGCACCGGCGGCTTCGACTTCACCCTGTCGCTATTGCAAGCCGCCCTCAACCTGCGCGGCTTTGCCGCCAAGACTTGGACTCCCCAAGTGGAAGGCCACGACCGGGCCGGCCTGTTAGAGCTGGACTACCGCCAAGGCCGCTTTGAGACCCGCCTGAACTATCTGGACGTGGAAGAAGATTTTGCGCCCGAAGTGGGCTTTGTGCCGCGCACCGACATCCGCCGCTTCAAAGGCAGCGGGCGCTACCGACCCCGCCCGGCCATCGACTGGATTCGCATGTTCTCGATCGGGCCGCGCTTTACCTATCTGATGGATCGGGGCAATACTTTGCAGAGCCGCGACTTTCAATTCTCCGCCTTTGTCAATTTGGAAATAGGCGACTGGTTCGGGGCGCGCTATCGACAGCGCTACGAGCTTTTGGACGAGGCTTTTGAGATACGCGACGAGCAGGAAATCCCCCCAGGTACGTACGAATTTGGCAGCTACGAGTTCAATCTCTTCGCCAATTCGAGCCGCCGCCTCTCGGGCCGCGCTTCGTGCGAATACGGCGATTTCTTCAACGGCACCCGCCAGCGCATTTCCATTGAGTCCGTCTGGCGCTACAATGCTCGCTTAGAACTGGAAGGCACCTACGAGTTCAACCACATCAACCTGCCCAACGGCACCTTCAACACTCACCTATTCGGGCACCGCTTCCTCTATTCCTTCTCGCCCGACATGTTCGTGCGCGGCTTCCTGCAGTGGAACAGCGCCCAAGAGCTAGTGGGCGGCAATTTCCTGTTCAACTACCGCTACCTACCCGGCAGCGATTTGTTCCTCGTGTACAATCAGGTCTGGGATACCGAAGAGGGATTGCAACAAGCCAGCCGCTCGCTGCAGCTCAAAGTGTCGTACTATTGGCAGCGCTGAAACTGCAGTTGGCGTTGGCACTCATCAAACCACGAGAGATCGCACTGCTTCTTCAAGCTTTTCACCGCTACCTTCTCCCCCACCCGAGAGTTTAAAGGCGATCTTTCCTGCTTGATCGATGATATACTCGCTAGGGAGTCTATCCATATTATAGAGCTTAAAAACCGTATCTTTCCAGCCATTGCCTTCACATATCTGAGGCCACGTGAATTGTTCTTCCTTTATCATAGTACGAAGAGCGTCAAAGTCTGTATCTCCTGATATACCAATGAGGGCCACCTCGTCCTCAGAATATTCTTGGGCCATGTTGCGAAGAGAAGGATAAATAAATTTACACCAGCCACAGTTTGTACTCCCAAAATGTAAAACCACGACTTTACCTTGATAATCTGCAAGGTCTATGTGATTGCCATCTATATTGGGCAACCTGAACTGAGGAGCCAACTGCCCAACGTTTAAATTATCAAGCTCGTACAGATGTCCTCGGGCATGATCTACATGCCATTCAGAAGCGTCCCATGCGATGATCTGTTCAAATCCTCGACGAGCTTTTCCTGTCTCACCTTCGCGTTCCCAAGTATCGGCTAAAGCACACAGCAAGGCCGATCGACTCTTCAAGGGAACGACCTTTTCGACCAATTCTTCCAATAGGAGAATTGCTTCTTTTTCTCGGCCATCATGTCCGAAACTACGCAGCAAACCATGCTCGACTTCATTCCACACATCTTCGGTGTAAGAAATGTGCTTGAGAGCCACTTGAACTTGGTCACTGACGCCCTTCAGATTTCCCCACATGGTGAAAGCATTGTCCAAAGCCTTTGTGGCTATCTCTGAAGGACTCTTCTCCAGATACATCTGGAAAAATTCTGCAGCGAGGCGATGTTGGGGATTGTCTTCACCAAAATAATCCTCTGCCGTCTCGCGGAACTGCTCAACCTCTTCCCAAGCGGCCTTTTGCCATGCTTTAAAATCCATTTCTTCCTGGGACAGTGCATTGTTTTGCTCAGTCATGTTTACCTCCCTCAGTAAAGGTAGCGGTCGGCGACGCATTGGACGATCTCCGCCACGGTCGTGTTAGTGGTACAATCCCTACCTGTATTGACTTGCTTGAGTTGTGAACATCTCGGCATAGAGGCCGTTTGTCGAGACGAGTTGCTCGTGCGTTCCATGTTCGACGAGTTGCCCCTCTTCTAGAACGAGAATACTGTCCGCCATGCGAACAGTGGAAAATCGGTGCGAGATCAACAACCCCGTTTTGCCGACAATAGCTCGCGCGAATCCTTCGTATATTTCCCGCTCGGTAAAAGCATCGAGCGCTGCCGTCGGCTCGTCCAATACAATTACTTGTGCGTCCCGAACAAACGCTCTGCTAAGGGCAATTCGCTGCCACTCCCCGCCAGAAATTTCGATCCCGTCGGAGAACATGCGACCAAACATGGTGTCAAGTCCCCTCGGGAACTGCTGTATCAGCGTCTCCGCTCCAGCAAGGCGGGCTGCTCGCATGAGGTTATCATCGTTATGCAAGTGCTCCAATTCGCCAAATCCAATGTTTTCCCTCGCAGATAGATTGTAGCGCTGGAAGTCTTGGAAGATGACACTCACATGACGCCACCACGACTCGGGTTCAATCTCGCGCAGGTCTATTCCATCCACCAAAATCGTCCCCTCGGTTGGATCATATAGCCGAACTAATAGCTTAATTAGCGTCGTCTTTCCAGCTCCATTAGGACCGACGATAGCCGTTGTATGCCCGGCGGGAAGATGGTAGGAGATATTGCGCAGCACGTACTCATTAGACCCTGGATAGCGGAACGATACGTCGCGGAATTCGATACCTTTTTGGATGGGCTTAGGAATGGCAACACCTTTTGTGCCTGGGGACTGAAGTTTTCCTTCAGCATCTTCCCATTCCCGATCTAGGAATTCGAAAAGATTCGACGCATATAATAGGCGCTCAAAACCCCGAGCGCCGCTACTAAAAGCACTGTTGAAACGAGAACGTCCCTGCTCGGCAGCTTGGAAGGCCAAGCTAACGTCGCCGATGGTAATCATGCCCATGAGACCACGGAAGATTGCGTAACACCAAATTGTCAAAGAGCCGGCAACAGACAATAAACCATAAAGCAAATCGGTCCGACCTAGGCGCAGCCAATGGTCGCGGTCATCAGTATGTTGTACTTCCCACAATCGGCGATACTGATCTAACAAGTATTCTACTAGCCCAAAGAGCCTTAGTTCACGGAGGCCTGGTGCGTTCGCTAAGAGGTCGCCAAGGTACTGAATCCGGCGACGTAGTTCAGATCTTCCGCGAACTATGTTGTAGTAACGGGCCAGAAAGCCAGCCTGTGCAATTGCTCCAGGGGCAGAAGTGAGGATGATCACCACGACCGCCCCAAGATGTATATGTGCGAGCAGTCCGATTATTGCAATCAAGGACAGCAGATCAGCAATCCAACCGAACACAAAGAACGCTGTATCGTGAACCTGCTCAGTCTCCTCCAGTGCATTGTTGAATGAGTCGTGAACAGCAGGAGTTTCAAGGAGCGCTGGGTCTAGTACCGCCATCTTGGCAAACACCTGCATTCGTGCCCGGTGGCTACTCCGCTGGCCAAGAAGCCGTCGGACATGCACAGCAAGAGATTGAGCTATTACGCCGAGTACCCAAACGCCGACGATACCAGCGACTGGGAGAACAAAGTTGGTCAGCGCATAGCTGCCTTCCATAGCTGAAGATACATTTTCGGCTATCCGATCTATTATGACCTTAGTAAGCCAAATCTGGGAAGGAACGACTGCGGCATTACCGATCGCCAGCAACACGGCAACAGAGGTTAGAAACGGACTGGTTCGCCAAATAAATGCCAGCAAACGCGGCAGGAGACTTACAAGAGTAGATAGCCGACTTGTCCGATCACTCATGCCTAATCTCTCTCAATACAAATAGCGATCGGCCACGCATTGGGCGATCTCCGCCACAGTCGTCTCCGTGCCCTTAATCGCATCGTGTACCCGATAGTGCCACGGCTCACTCCCCAAGCCAGTGCGCCAATCCCGAATGGCCTGGACATTGTCTTGGCCCGCCTTTTGCAACTGATCGAGACTGTCGCGTACCAGCGCTTGATTTTCCATATCCCCTAAGTCGAGCGTGGCCATCTGTTCGGCTACCCAATAGACGCCGCGCGCCAATTCCACGTAGGACCGCACCACCCGCGTCTCATGGGCCAAATCCGCTTCCCCACGGCCCTCGACAATTTCCAAAGCCCGATCGCAGACCGCGACTTTGGCGTCGAAATCCTCGGCACTGAGATAATAGCGGAACATCCCCTCGCCCAAATAGGGCCGCTGCCGCTGCCGCACTATTTCCGCGGCCTTGCCCCAAGAATAGCATATCGGGAAATCGGAATCGTACACGTCAAATTCCACCGGCCCCATCAAGGTGGCCCACTCAGCTACAGCCTCTGGCTGGGCATAGCCTTCCCGCCGTGCCCATGCTAGAGCGAATTCCGTCTCGTCGCGCCCCTGCATATTCCAAGCCCACTCGGCCAAGGCCTGGATATTGAAGCTGCAAATCTGACGCTCTGGACCGCCCCAAGCCATCATGGCGTACGCTCCGCTATAGCCCCGCCGCACCAGTTGGCCGACGTAATCCCGCATGCGGTGAGCCGAGCGCTGCGGTACCTTGAACTCGGGCGTATCCACCTTGCCGTTGGCCGCAATAGGTACGTCGTAACTGGCGATCCAGCGCCCTTCGGCGGCATAGTGATCCAGCAGCGGATTGGCCATTAAATCGCGCGGCCGGTGCAGCACGCGCTCTAGTTCCGTGGCACAGGCCCGCTCAATCTTGACCTCTGGGGGCAACTCGTCCAGCACCCGATAGTTGCGCACGGTGGTGGTGGTCGATAAAAAGATGCGAATCTGCAAATTGGGATAGCGTTCTTGGGCCTGCCGCCAAGCCGCGACAAAGGCCCGCGATTCCAGCACGAACTGCCCCACCGCCGTGCATTCAAGACAACCGCACTGCCCCGGCCGTTCGCTCAACCAACAGCTTATTTCCTCGGCCCCCTGCTCGGCTATATCCTCCATCCACTCTTGTATAATTTGCACCAACAGCGGCTGCGAAGCACAGGGAGCCCGGTGCTGATTGCCCGTCTTGTGGGCGAAATAGCGCCCGGTCAAAGCACTGTCTCCCTTGCCAGCCAGTTCGGGATAGGCCCTGAAAAGGCCGCAGTCGTGCAGGAAATTGAGGTGCAGAATATAGGGCAGATAATTGAAAGCCCGTTGCCGCGCCGCTTCGAACTGTTCTCGGTCAATAGTAGCCCGATTGCGCCGACCGCGTTCAATGGAATGCAATTGCGTCGAGGCCATCTTACCGTAGTTCAATTTGAGCGTGGCCAGCCACGGGATCCAGGTCGCAGGCTCGGGAAAATTCCACAGACCCCGCTCGTCCATATCCGGCCAGTCGATCACCTGTGCCAAGGGGATGTGCACCTGCTCCGAACTCATTTCGGGTTCAAGCAATTGGATCAGGGTCTGGCAGGCATAGTACACGCCGCGCTCGTCTAAGCCCGTCAGCACCAGACCGTCTCGTCCCCGTGGTTCAATGAGGTACGCTTGGGCCTTATTCTTCAAGCCTTGGAGCTGTTCAACGACCGCACTATTTGTCGGGGCCACGCCAATGTCGATGGTAAAGGCCCCACCATCTGGCTTTGCTTTTCCCTTTTCACTGAACAGTGCTTCCAATTCGGCGGCACCCTGCTGCTCGATTGGCCCGGCTTGGTCCCGCAGCACAATGCCCACTTCGCTCGGCCTACAGCGAACGCTGTCGGCAATGCGAATCTCGTGCGGCAGGGGCAACAGATAGGACATCCACTGTGTCGAATTAGCTGTAGTCATGCGATATCTCCCTATTGGCGAGGCCTTTTCGGCGGCGTGGCCGATACGCCTTCCATGCCACCGCTGACGCGGAGCACTTCGCCGGTGATCCAAGACGCCGCCGGGCTGCACAAGAAGGCCACGCCTTGGGCAATATCCTCTGGCTCGCCCCAGCGTCCCAAGGGAATGGCCGTGCGAATGCGCTCGATCATTTCTTCTTCGGATATCCCTAAGGTGACGCGGCGTTGGGCCATATTGCGCTGGTTGAATTCCGTGTACACCGGCCCCGGACACACGGCATTGACCCGCACGCCATACGCGGCCAATTCCAGTGCCAAGGTTCGGGTAAGGCTGATGATACCGGCCTTGGCGATGTTGTACGCAGCTACCAACGCGGCTGGATTCTGGCCGTTGATCGAGGAGATGTTGACGATGCAACCGGCCTCCTGTTCTTCCATGATGCGTCCGACGGCGCGGCAGCAGTAAAACGCTCCAGTCAAGGTCACATCCATTACCCGGTGCCACTCGGCGTCTTCCAACTCGACTATCGGAGCCACCTGCTGACCAGTACCGGCGTTGTTGATCAGGATGTCCACCCGCTTTTCTTCGGCGACCAGTTCGGCGAAAAAGGAAGTTACCGCAGCGCTGTCGGTTATATCGAGCGCCACGGCCCGTACGGTTAGGTCCTCTTCTTGGAGCTTCGCGGCCTCCTCGCGCGCCTTGTCCTCCTGCCGGTCGGCGATGACTACGCTGGCCCCGTCGCTGGCTAACTGCCGGGTGATTCCTAACCCTAAGCCTTGGGCACCGCCCGTTACGACGGCGATTTGTCCGTCCAGTGGACGGTATTCAAGCTGATTCATTAGATAACCTCATGTCGGTTTGAGATGACTGTAGCTATAGCCCATAGTTCTTCGCGGTCGCACCGCATATCTGCATAATGGTGTCGCGCTCGGCAGTACTGAACGCCTCTTCGTATTGGGGTTGATACGCAACTTGCCCGGCCCAGCTCTTCACCCACGCCTCGTCGGCATCCAAGTTGCAAAACGCCAGAATGTCCGTAATTTTTTGCTCGGCTGCCGCGCACAACTGCTCGAACGGCACCACCAAACAGCGCGTCTTAAGCACCTCGTGCTGCAGCACCTCCTCGTAGGTCCAAGCGTATATCGCATTCCAGTATTCAGCCCACCCTTCGGCATCGCGCCCTTCGCCCCACAGCGTTTGGATGTGCTGCGTTTTCTCCGCATCGATGGTAATGGGAATGCGCTCGTGGCCAAACTCAAAGTGGCCGGCGTTGCGCAGGTACTGGCGATGATCCGGGGATGAGAAATGGGCTAAGTTGCGCTGGTGTTGGCGCGCCATGGACGCGATGTGCGCGACCGGATGGCGCACGGCAATGACGAAGCGCGCATCCTCGTACAGCTTGGCCAGATACGCGATCCGCGTGATATTGTAGTTGTTTTTGGAGACAATGCGATCCGCGTCGCGGCACAGCAGCAGCTTCGCCAAGGTCGCCGCGTAAACCGCCTCAAATTCCGGGTGGCTGGTCTGCCGTTCGACCACGTTGTTCTCGGCGGGATCGTGCAGGTAAGCGAAAAACTGCATCCACAGGATTTCTTCCATGGCTTCTGGACTGTATGCGTTGACCATCACGCCATCGGCATGTGCTCTCTCTTGTTTGCGCGCCGCGCCCAATCCGACGGCGCGGAAGATGTGGTCGGCCCAAAACGGCGTAAATGCGCCGTAGTAATCGCAGTATTTGAACGAAGTGAGGCGCGGGTGAGACGCCAATATGTTCAGCAGCAGAGTCGTGCCAGCACGCGCCAGTCCCGTGATGTAAATGGGCGCGTCCACCACCCGCCGCGCCAATCGGCTCTTGAGCAGTTGTGTCTCCAGCTTGCCCACGTCAATCCAAAAATTCGGATGCGCATGCACCAGCCAGCCGAAAAAACGCATCAGCCGCGTGTGATTAAAATCCGTTTCCATGGCTTATTGAAAGATCGGTGGGAGAGTATTCACAATATATAAGATAGCTTGTAACTTTTGACGAGGGGATCATGAAAATTGCCGAAAAGAATACCACGATTGGCGCACTGATTGAACGGCTTGAACAGACCGGGAAACCCTTGGCGACCAAGGTTAGGGCCTTCATTCTCATAGAAGACGATGAGCCGGATCAGCCCCGAGAAGATATCCGCGAAGCCGTGGAGCGATTTCGCATGGGCTTTAAGGATATACCCTCCGAAGAGATCGAGCAGGTGATTGTCGAATCCAGACGGACGGTGCGAAAGAACACCGGCGGCACCGTTGGGTCGTCGTTGGACCATCTAATTGGGACTTGGACGGCTGAGGAGGCCGCTGAGATGAACAATGCGCTTAAAGACTTTGAGCAAACTGACGAATCTATGTAGAAATGCAAATATGGCCTCTGTAACGGTTGAGCAATACGTATCCCTGATTCCCGCGGTAAAGCATTCCCCCAAGCAGTATCTATGGTCTTCGTATGACGCCGAAGCCGACGTGTTATACGTGAACTTCAAAAAGCCCAGCCACGCCGACGACAGCGAGCTGACCGACGACGACGTGATCATCCGCTACGAGCAAGGCCAAGTGACGATCCTTCATGCCAGCCAGCGTATCCCGGAAGACAAAACATAGCGCCATCTCCCTCCGCAAAGGAGCTATCCCAATGGCATTAGACGACCTGAAAGAAACCATCGAAACGTTGCGAGAGCGCATTCAGGCGCATCGCGCATACTTAGAAGGCTATGAGACGCGGACGCGACAGGCACTCATTGATCCCATGCTACGTGTGCTGGGCTGGGACGTTGAAAATCCCGATTCCGTCCAACTCGAACACAGGAACAATCAAGATCGGCTTGACTATGTGCTGATAGGAAGCGAAGGGATGATAGCCGTAATTGAGGCCAAAAAACTAAAGGCTCCACTGCATAACAAGGCAACAGATCAGGTAATCATCTATGCTCACAGGGCTGACATTCCCTACATGGTCGTCACGGACGGAGACCATTGGCAGATGTTCGATGTGTTTAAGAGAGGCCAGCTAGACGATCGAATCCTGATGAAATTTCAATTGACGCGAGACGAGCCGTACGCTTGTGCTTTACAGGCTCTCCGCATCTGGCGACCGAATTTGGCGAGTGGCAGGCCACAGGAAGCGGCGACGCCCGTAATGATAGAAAAACCCACACGCGCCGAATCTGTACCTGCAACATCCAAGTCAAGCAGAGGAAAGAAGATAGCTAAGTTGCCCAATAACGGCGATTGGGTGCCGCTTACGTCATTAAAAATAGAAAAAGGTCAGAAACCGCCGAAATACATCAAATTTCCAGATTCAAATGAAAAAGAGCTAGTGTATTGGACCGATACATTGGTCAACGCTGCTCAGCATTTGATTGAAACGGACAAAATTTCAGCGCAAAATTGCCCAGTAAGAGCGAAGCATCGCCAAACCTAC
Source organism: Gemmatimonadota bacterium (assembly GCA_028875335.1). The sequence goes on along the minus strand of JAPPEF010000281.1, from coordinate 291 downwards.
CTTTTACACACTGAACCATTTCACTCCACCGGCAGACCGTTCGGAGCAAAGCGAAAAATCGGCGAGCTATGGTTGCGAACCAGCTACAAGGACTCAAAGGTTACTCACGATCTCACTTGTTGGCTCCTCGATAAATTCGGCATAGACCCCTCCACCGTCCGCGTCAGCACCAACCCGAGCTAGCTCTCGATGCCCTCCCTCCTCCACAAAGCCTACATCGCCACCCTAATCTCCTACCTCCTATTGCAGTTGCCCTGCCGCGAGCGAAGGGGTGTGTTGCCGCGAAGAAAC
>JAPPEF010000026.1 GCA_028875335.1 Gemmatimonadota bacterium | reverse complement strand
TGGTCGAGCGATAGCTGGAACGCCCGCCGCCGCGCACATCGACAAAGCCCCGCGACTTGTAGTGCTTGACTAAGTCGGTATGCCCGGGCCGAACGTGGCCCTGCGGCCCGGCGAACTGCTTGTAATCACCCGAGCGCTTGGCGGCTGAAAGCACGGCTGCAGCGATCGGCTCGCCCGTAGTGAAGCCCGCTTCATAGGTGTACACCGGCGTCGCGTCTTCGTCTAGATGCAAGTGCAGCGCCGGGCCGGATAGGAGTTGATCGTGATCCTCTGAGTAGAGGCCGGATAGGAGGGCGACTTGGTCGTCTTCCCGCCGGGGGGTGCCCAGCTTGTTGCTGCCGGGGCGGCGACGGTCGAGATAGTGCTGAATCTGGGCGCGCTCCACCCACAGGCCGGGGGGACAACCGAAGACTGTGGCGACAATTGCCGGCCCGTGCGATTCTCCTGCTCCGGCAACGCCAAAAAGCGGGCCGCCGAGTACTTCCATGCCAAAGGCTCCTTTGCCAAGGGATGCAAAAATCTACGGCTTTGCCCCGTGGTCGGCAATTGGTGCGTTGCGGATTGCCGACTGGACATCTGCGGCAAATTTTTTACTATTTTTAGTAAGGTAGAGAGGCGATCAATGGCAACCAATGAGAAGGAGCGCGGCGTTCCGAACGGCCGATACAAGAAGCTCGAATCCGAGCTACGCACGGAACTGATCGCGGCTCAAGAGCAGCTACAGCAAGCACGCTTCCCAACGATCATCGTCTTGGGCGGTTGCGCCGGCGCTGGTACGAACGCGGCGAGCAACGCGCTCAGGCAGTGGATGGACTCGCGCGGCATCGAGGTCTGCGCTTTTGAGCCGCCGTCTGCAGAAGAGCGCGAGCGCCCGGAGTACTGGCGCTACTGGCTCTCCCTGCCGCCAAAGGGAACCATCGGCATCTACTTGAACGGCTGGTACGATCGCCCGCTGCGCGACTTGGCTCATGGGCGCAGCGACGAGGCGGCGTTTAAGCGCGACGTTGGCCGCATCACGGCCTTTGAGAATGAGCTCGTCGTCGATGGCGCGCTGCTGATCAAACTGTGGATCCACTTGGACAAAGAGGCGCGGCAGCAACGCATTGCGGACTTGGAGCAGAACCCGCGGTCCCGCTGGCGAGTAAACGCGGATGCGCGAGAGGGCTTAAAGTACTACGACGAGTTCAAACGAGCCGGTGACCGCTTACTGCAAAAGACCGACATCAGCGGCGCTCACTGGCAGGTTGTCGACGGCAGCGACCCTCACTACGCGTTGGCGGTGGGCCATGCCGTACGCGACGCTATCCGCCAGCGTCTAGCCAAAAAGAAGAGTCGTCCCAAGCTCGTCGAATCAGACTGGCCGTCCGCGCCCAACGCGTTGACTCCGTTGGACATGGAACAGCGGGTGCCCAAGAAGGAGTACCAAGCCCTGCTCGAGCGATACCAAGGCCAACTCTATCGCTTGACGCAGCAGGCGCGCCGCAAAGGCATTTCAACCGTCTTGGTTTTCGAGGGGGCCGATGCAGCGGGCAAGGGCGGCGTCATCCAGCGCCTGACGGACCCTCTCGAAGCCAGTATCTATCAGATCATCCAAATCGCCGCTCCCACAGAAGAGGAACACGCCCAACACTATCTCTGGCGCTTTTGGTGCCACCTGCCGCGCGCAGGTCGGATGGTGATTTTCGACCGCAGTTGGTATGGTCGGGTGCTAGTCGAGCGCGTCGAAGGCTTTGCCGACGAAGCGGCTTGGCAGCGGGCGTACGGCGAAATCAACGATTTTGAGCAGCAGCTAACAGACCACGGCGTGGTGGTGGCCAAGTACTGGATTCACATAGACAAGGACGAGCAACTGCGGCGCTTCAAGGCGCGGCAGGTGACGCCGCACAAGCGCTGGAAGATCACCGACGAAGACTGGCGCAATCGAGAGAAATGGGACGAGTACGAGGCCGCTGTTGGCGACATGGTAGCGCGCACCCACACGACCATCGCTCCTTGGACCTTGGTGGAGGGCAACGACAAACGCTTCGCCCGCCTCAAGGTCATTGAGACGTTTTGCCAGCAGCTAGAGCAGGCACTCGCTAGCGGATAGTGGGCTTGGCCGTAGGTTGCCGTAAGGAGAGACTTGAGGAAATGGCTAGGGTGCAATTTCAGCGCAACAAACACATTTCCGGTCCGGTGGGCGAGAGTTGAAGACTTGCGCGTTCAATCGAACTATTGCCAGAACGCATCCGCAACGGTTCATACAGCGTTCGATTCGAGAGCTGGGAATTACCGCTATCTAGGGCAGGTCCTTGAAGTTCCCAAGGATCAGTACGAAGCCTGCGTGCAGCAGATGCGCGACCGCATCGCACAGGGCAAGGTTCCGGGCGTTGCGGATCCCGAGACCGCGGCAGCGCTGGTCAAGCAGGGCGCGGTGACCTATACGCAGGCCCGGAACATGGCTCGTGCAGGGAATGTTGATTGCTTGATTTTTGATGCAAAAACGCAACGTGTGACCGCTACGGGTGCGTTGGCGGTCTCGTCTATTATTACCTATGCCCAAGACCTCCACGGCGGCACGAGTAGCCCGGCAGCGGTCAGAGCGGCGTTCCAATCCGCACTCGATCCTCAAAGCAATGGCAGCAATGCGCTTATAACAAGCATCGTTAACGCCCCGTGGTTGCCTACTTTCGCCAGCATCCAGTTGTTGCGTTCTAAGAATGCTGCTATCGGAGTAGCAGCCGTGCGCAATGGAGCAAGGGCCTTATGGCGTACCTTAAATACTGAGGGCGGGCGCGAGGTTATCCAGCGCATTCCCGGCTTGCTCAAGGTGAGCAGCACCGCCCGCTTGGCCGCCGATAGTGGGCGCGAGGCAGTCCAGCGCATTGCCGCTGGATCACTTGGGAGAGCGGTCTCTGGGGCTGGCGCATTCAATCACGTATCTAGACTCCTCCGTTCCAATGCTATAACCGCGATCATAACAACCGTGGTGACAAGTGCTCCAGACTTCTACCGAGCCGCTTTCGTCGGTTCCATTTCTTGGCGGCAGTTTGCCAAGAACGCCACAGTGAATGCGGCCGCCGTTGCAGGGGGTGTTGGCGGCTGGGTCGGCGGCACGGCCGTAGGGGCCGCCGTTGGCAGTGCAGTGCCTTTTATCAGCACGGCTATAGGCAGTTTTATCGGTGGCGTCGTAGGTGGATTGGCAGGTGGCACCGGGGCGCAGTTTTCGGCCAAGGCTATTGCCGATCGCGTGGTTGACGACGACGCAAAGGATCTGATTACAGCAATGGAAGATGAGGTACAATTGCTGGCAAGCGAGTACATGCTCACGGAAAACGAGGTTGAACAAATCGCGGCGGTAGTTGGAGAGGCCGTGAATTCGAAGTGGCTGCGCAGCATGTACAAGGAGACGAACAAACCCGCTAAGGCCCATGCCCGTCGCAGCTTTGTCCGCACTAGGTTTGAACCAAAATTTGCAGCAATCATTCAAAAGCGGCCAAGAGTTGCGCCTCCTTCAGTTGAAGAACTAGGTTTAGACGATGTTGACTAGGGCGTCCACAAAAGTCGCCCTATTTCTCCTTCATCCGCACCGGCGATGCCGCTAGCCCGTCGGTCTTTATCACCTCGTCGTTTTTATTAACCTGACCAAATTCCAGCACGCCCGTTGGACAAGACTGCACGCACGCGCTACAGCGCACGCACTGCGGGTCAGCCATGGGCAGCCCCTTGTTGGCGAAGTTCATAATGTCGATGCCTTGGTGGCACACTGAGGTGCAGACATTGCAGGAGATGCACTTTTTCTTGTCGGCGAGGATGCGGAAGCGGCTGAAGCGCGCGTACACGTGCATCAAGGCCGCCAGCGGACAGGCGAAGCGGCACCACATCCGGCCGCTGAAATGCCAGTACAGCCCGACGCCTAAGATGCCGGCCAGCAGCAGATCGACCGACCACACATAGTTGAGAAAAGTCAGCGGGAAAGGCAGGTTGCCCCAGTTTGTGCCCTTGCCCATAAATAGCCCCATGTAGGCCCCGTTGACCCAGTGATCGTGCGGCAAAGCCCAGCCCACTAGGCGCAAAATGAGCAGCACGCTGGCCAGTAACAGCGCGACCTGCCCCACTATGTTTACCTTGTTCCACACCATGCCGTGCGGCATCTTGTGTCGGTGATTGTCGCCCATGGTTTCGGCCAAGGCACCGCACGAGCAGATCCAGCCGCAGTAGGCCCCTTTGCCCCAGAAGTAGATGATCAGCGGGATGATGACGAAGGTCTGCACTAGGCTAATCGCCAGCCACCACCACAGCGGCTCGCTGGTGAAGACGTTCCAAAAGAACAGCGGCCAAGCGAGGATCAGCCCCAGGGATCGCCAGTATTCGCGCCCGTGCTCGGCCCATTGCGACTCGGGAAACAGGCCATCGGCCAGCGGCCTGAGCCAAGCACCCTCGTCGAACCAGCCATTGTACCCCGCCCAAGGCAAAAACACATAGGGCAGCAGAAAGAGCGGAATGCACTGGACCGCCATCAGCGTCAGCGTCTGCACCTTGATGTACGGCGTGCGCCGTCGCTTTATGCGCTGCAAGCCGAAGAGGACGACGCACAGGCAATAGGCCAACGAGTAGTAGAAACTCGGCTGGGTCATCGACACTTGTATTGTGTCCCACAGAGTATGGGCTTCCGATGGTGCCGCTAGGTTGAAGGGGAAGAGATCGGCTTGATCGAACCACTTCTTGACCGGAATGCCCGCGTCGGTCTTCCAGTGGTAGATGAAAACTGCCGCTAGCAGGATGAACCCCAGAGACAGCCAACGGCCCGGTCGCCATTCGCCGTTGATTTCCACGCTGCTGCGTCTGAAAAAATCGAGCGGTGCTTCGCGCCCAATCATGGAAAACACCGCGTCGTTGGGCAGGCTCAGTTCCTGGCCCTCGGCGTCTTTGAGCGCGACTGCGTCGTCCTCGATACGCAGCACTTGGCTGGCCATCAGCAGGCGAATCGATCCCGCTTGGCGGCCCTTTTCCATAAAGGCACCGCTGCTGGTCGTCACCCGCTCGGAAGAAGGAGTATCGACGGCCACGTCGGCCATTGGATCGGCCGCGAGCATGTCCAGCTTTTCGACATTTTCGGGTTTGGGTCGGGAGAATTCGGGCTTGCGATAGGAGACGGTCACTCGCGCTCCGCATTGGGCGATGGCAATGGCCGCCTCTAAGGCGCTGTCGCCGCCGCCGACGACCAGCACGTCTTTGTCGTAGAAGTCAACGGGATCGTGCAAGCGGTTGAAAACTTTGTCCAATTGTTCGCCCGGCACGCCTAGCTTGCGAAAGTTGCCCGAGCGCCCGATCCCGACGATCACGCGGCGGGCCTTGATGTTTTCTTGGCCGGGGATTTCCAATTCAAAGAGGTCTCCCCGCTTTTTGACCTGCTCGACTCGCGCCACAGTCGGCTCGATTCCTTGGGCAAGCGTCTGCTCGTGCAGTTCCTCAATCAGCGGCTCCTTGACCTCGGCCTTAAAGCGGATCTGCCCGGCTGGCTCCATTTCGGTGGGATAGGTGTAAATGGGCTTTCCCTTGGGGAAATTGACCAGCGTGGAAAACGGCTCGGTCGCCTCCAAAAGCACAAACGACAACCCGGCCTCCCGCGCCTCCAAGGCTGCGGACATGCCGGAAACACCCGCGCCGACAATCGCCAAGTCCAGGACATCTTCCTGCCCCTTGCTGCGCTGGAATGCCTCGTCGGCTATGATGTGTTGCACGGCCCGCGCACCCGTATCGGCCGAGAACTTCAACAGCGGAATCCCGGTCAAGTCGCCGACGATGTACAGCCCGGAGACATTGCTCTGCCCGTGCTCATCCACCCGCGGCAACTTCTCCACCACGCCGGCTGGCCACCGCAGGTGCAACCAATTCAAATAGCGACTGAGAAAATTGCTCATGTAATCTCTCCCTAAGTTTAGTTGAGCAAATCAGCGCACCAAGACCATGCCCCGCGTTTGGACAAATCCGGCCGTCGGTGCTTCCAGCCGGTAGAGGTACGCGCCACTGGCCACTTGCTGCCCGGCGTCGTCACGACCGTCCCAGGGTTGCAAGTATAGCCCGGCCGTTTGGTGTTCGTCCACCAGCAAGCGCACCCGCTGCCCAGCCGCGTTGAACACGCCAAGCCGCACCGGCCCGGCTACCGACAACTCGTACTGGATCAGCGTCTGCGCGTTGAACGGGTTGGGAAAATTCTGCCGCAAGGCAAAGCTCGTAGGCACAGCGTCAGAGGATTCGATGGCCGTTGCGGCTTGCTCGATATGTTCGATATCCTCTTGACTGAGAATCCCCTCACCCGGCTGCCAAACCTCTGTATCGGGCCAGTAGGCGGTCCAAGCAAACCACATGGCATTGTAGGCGGGGATTTGCGCTAACCGCCGCCCCTCGAGCGGCCCTGCGACGGCTTCGCCGAGCATGTTCCAGCGCGAACCCGTCTCCGCATCCATGAATTCTACTGGCAGCGGTCCCTCGGATTCTACTCCGTAAAAGCTCAATGGCTCGTCTAGTTGGTTGAAATAGGCCAAGGCCGTGCGCGACGCGGCGTCAAATAGGATGACTACGGGGTCGCCGCCGACGAGATCGTTGATCACCACGCCGTCGGGCATTAGCGCGAAGGGGTACGCTTTGGTCTGGTCGTTGCGGCACAACCCCAGCACTAGGTCCTTGGTCTCAAAGCGATGATCGAATGTGCCGCCGTTGGTCGTGGGTGGGAAGATCAGGTACTCATGGCTGGTGCGATAATCGCCGTAAGGATAGAAGGTATATTGGTCTTCGTTGTAAGCTGGTCGCGAGTTGTAGTACTCCCAGCCAGTAGTGGCTTGTACCACGGTGGTGCTTGGGTACATCCGCTGCCACAGCGCCCACGTTGTCTCCACCACAGGCATCAGTTCTAGGCGGTCGCCGGCCCGAGCACCGTTGATGGCCGTGTAGATCATCTGCGGGTAGAGCGTTTCGCCATCGCGCCGGTCGTACATGACCAAGTTGCTGTTGATCAACAGCCCGGAGACCCCGAACTCAATTTGCGAGCCATCGCTATCGGTGGCGTTGAAGACTTGGCCAGTGCCTGTAAGCGGACACAGGGACACTACGACCGATTGATCGCCGACGCGATCGTTGATGATCTCGTTCCACCAACCAATGTTGTGCGGGTACGCTCGCGGTTCGCCGTTGATGACTATCCCCATGACCACGTCGTTTTCCTGTACGTAGTTTACTTCGTTCGGTGCCACAAAAGTGGGGTTTGTCAGGGCCGGAATGCCGTCTTTGGCCACCCCACCGGAGACGAGGTGGCTGGTGAGAAAGCGCGGATCGTCGTAGCGGCCAGCTTCAGCCGGATAGATTGCCACCAGCAGCAGCAAAACGAACAAATAACCATATCGCATCGGATGCTCCTTTCGCTCAGTTCTACGAGCCTGCGCGTCGCTATTAGCGCGGTTTTCTTCCGTAGCGCTCCCGCAAAACCCGCCGCATCACCTTGTTCGACGCGGTCCGCGGCAGCGATTCCACTACTACTACTTCGTGAATCTTGAAGAGTGGGTTGAGTTCCCGGCGGATCGTCTGCTGCATCGCGTCCCTTCGGCTTTGCTCAGGACAGGCTTGCAAGTGGTCGCTGGCGGCCTCCAGCACCGCGAAAATCACTAATAGGCTCGGCCCACCCCCCGGTGGCGGCACTGCAATCGCCGCGGTTTCGACCACGCCCGGCATCGCATTCAAGGCTCGCTCGATCTCCGCGGAACTCACCATAATTCCACCTAGGTTCATCACGTCGTCGACCCGGCCGTGGACCCGGTAGATGCCCGGAGCCAGTCGCTCGACTTGGTCGCCGTGGCGGCGCAGGGGCACTCCATCCCGCTCGGGTACGCCCGCGTAGTACACTTCGCGGTGGTCGCGGTTGAGCACCCGAGTTGACATGCCAATGGCTGGCGGCACCAGAAAGACTTCGCCGCTTTCGCACTCCTGTCCGTCCTCGTCCAAAATCGCCAAGTCCGTTCCCAGCGCTGCCGAATTAAAGGTCGCGGGTGCGACTGGCTCGACTAGCGTACTGAGCAAATAGCCGCCTGCCAGTTCGGTGCCGCCGCAGTATTCGAGTACGGGCCGATACCCCGCCAGCGCCATCAGATAGTGCATGTCCTCGGCGTTGGAGCACTCCCCGGTGGTACTGAAAGCCCGAATCGCCGAAAAGTCGATTCCCTTCATGCAGGCCGTGCTGCGCCAAGTGCGCACCATGCTCGGAATGATGCCGAGCATGGTAATGCCAGCCGCTTGCACAAACTCCCCAAAGTCTCGCTCCGTCGCCTTGCCATAGTAGAGGGCCATGGTCGCCCGGTTCAAAAAGGCCGCGTAGATCAGCCACGGCCCCATCATCCAGCCTAGATTGGTCGGCCAAGCGACCACATCGCCTGGGTGGACATCTTGGTGATAATGCGCGTCTGCGCCGCACTTGATCGGGTTGACATGGGTCCAGGGCAGGGCCTTGGGGTCGCCGGTAGTTCCCGATGAAAACAAGACATTGGTTGTCGCGTCGGGGTGGCAGACCACGGCTGTAGGTGCAGCGTCGGCTGGCAAGAATTCGTCCCAGCGCAGATCTCCGGGTCGCAACGCCTCTCTCAACCCTTCCACGCGCCCCGGCAATACAATCGTCAGCGGGGCCTCTGCGGCGACCAAGCGCGGGTACAGCGGCAACTCGCGCGCCCCGCGCAAAATTACATCTTGGGTAAAAACGGCCTTGGCCTCCCCGATTCGCAGCCGGGAGGCGATCTGGGGGGCGGCAAAACTGTCGGCAATGGCCACCACCGCGCAACCAGCCTTGATGATCCCCAGATAGATCGCCACCGACTCGGCCGTCATCGGCATGGCCACGGCAATCCGATCGCCGGGAGCAAATCCCAACGCGCACAACCCGCCGGCGACCCGGTCGCACAGGGCTTCTAGGGCACCGAAACTCATCCGCTCAAGCTGGCCGCCCTCGCGCTGGAAGACAATGGCCGTCTGATCGGCGGGGGCTTGGAAGCAGCTCTCGGCGATATTCATCTCGGCCCCGACAAACCACTTGGGTGCTTCGACGCCTTGGGAGAGATCGAGCAGCTGCGTGTACGGCTTGTGGAAGCGGATTCCCAAGCGGGCGACCGTCCGCTGCCAAAATGCCTCTCGCTCTGCAACCGACCACGCAAAGAGGTCGGCGTGCGAACTTAGACCAAGCTCGCGCCGCAGCGCCGTCATATGCGCGTGTTCAATGTCTGCTGGTTCGGGAAAAAACACTGGGCCATCCGCGCTGCCGTAGATTGCCCGATAGAACAACTGGTGCAGCGCAAAGGGATGATCCGGCCTCAGAATGCAGCGGGCCGCCTCCCGCCAGCGCGCTTCCGGCGAGCCAGAGAGGGCTTCGATTTGGGCGAGGAGTTTGGCGGCCTCTGGCTCGCCTACCCCGCAGCCGATGATGTCGGCACGTTGGATCATGGTGCCACGGCCACCAGTACGCTCTGGCTCAATTCTGCCGGAGGAAGGCAACGAATTTCGTCACAGGCCTGATACTGGACCAAGAAGCGTACATAGCCCGCCGTTCCAGCCGCTGCTGGAGGCAGCGACAAATCTGCCCACAGGGCGACCTGATCCTCGTACACCGAGAGCGTCTCTGCTAGGGCTGGAAAGACCTGCGAGCGGCCGGTGGGATAGCGCACGCGGGCAAAGTCCAGTGGCCAGTCCGCATTGAGCGTCAGCGAGGTGGGGATGAGCAAGTCGCCCGAGGGCGGGTTGGCGTTGATGTGCCAGCCCGGGCGGATGTCTAGATGCACGGCCACGGCAAAAGTCTCGCCCGCCACGGGCTGTTGCGCGGGCAGTTCGACCCGCATGGAGACCAGTGAATCCGCTGGGGTGGTAACGACTGCGGCTGCGGATAGCGACGCTTGCAGATGGCGCTCGGTCGCGGCTGCCAAATGCACCGAGGCCGAGGGCTGCGCCCACATGGCCCCGCCGAAAGCGGAAAGGATTTGCGCCGCCTGGCTGCGATAATGCGCTTGGCCTGTCAGCTCGGCCAAGTCTAACAGCGCGTGAGCAGCCACCGCATTGCCCGAAGGCATGGCCGAGTCTTGGGCGAATTTGCTGCGCACGATGAGCGCGTTGCTAGCTTCCGTAAAGAAAAATCCCCCGACTTCTTGGTCCCAAAATCGTGCGACCATCTCGGTGCTCAGTTCGCGCGCGGCCTGCCACCAGCGCGTCTCGCCGGTGGCTCGGTACAGTGCCGTCAGTCCGCGCGCCAAAAACGCATAGTCGTCTAGGTACGCTTCCTGCCGCGAAATCCCTAGCCGATGGACTCGCCACAACCCCCCGTCCTCGCGCCGCAAGTGCTGCAGAGCGAAATCGGCCGCTCGCTCGGCTGCACGGCGATATGCGGGATCGCCCAAGACTGCGAAACCCTGTGCGTACGCTTCGATCATCATCCCGTTCCAAGCGGCTAGCACCTTGTCGTCGAGGAGGGGATAGAGCCGCTCGTCCCGCGCCGCAAGGACGCGCTGCCGCACGGGTGCCATTTGCGCTCGCAACTCGGCCTCGGCAAGCGACGTTTTCGCGTAGAGGACGCCTTCCTCACCCTCGGGCATGGGGGCTAACCCATAGACGCTCCAGAACAATTCTGCCTCGCGGCCCAACGCGCTTTCCAAATCCCCCGCAGTCCACAGGTAATACTTCCCTTCTTCGGCCTCGGTCTCGGCGTCCAAGGCCGAGTAAAAAGCCCCCTCTGGCCCAGTCATCTCCCGCGCGACAAAGCGAAAAATATCCTCTGCCACCCACCGCCAGCGGTCGTCTCTCGTCAGTTCGTACGCGCGCAGATACAGCCGCGCCAAATGCGCTTGGTTGTAGAGCATCTTCTCGAAGTGCGGCACGCGCCACTCGGCGTCCGTGGCGTAGCGGTGAAAGCCGCCGCCGATTTGGTCGTAGATGCCGCCGGCCGCCATCCGCTCCAGCGAGTGCAAAACGATGCGCTGTACTTGGGGATCGGCAAAGCGCTCGGCTGAGGCCATCAGCATCTCCAAGCGCAAGCTCGGGGGAAATTTGGGCGCTCCTCCGAAGCCGCCGTTAATCGCGTCGTAGCGGGCCTGAATAGCCGATAGCACTCGCGCTACTAGCAGAGAATCTGGCGGCACGGCCGCCATCTGTTGCCCGGATTCCAAGTCGCGGATGGCCGAGGTCAAGCGGCCCGCGATTTGGAGCACCTGCTCGCGCTGGTCCTGCCAGCGCGAGCTCGTAAAGTCCATGACTTGCGGAAAGGAAGGCCGCCCAGGCAAGGGCTCGGGCGGAAAGTACGTGCCGGCGAAAAACGGCTCTTGGTCTGGCGTCAAAAACACCGAATTGGGCCAACCACCGTGCCGGGTAGTTAATTGAGTCGCCAGCATGTAAATGCGGTCGATGTCGGGCCGCTCTTCGCGATCGACCTTGATGTTGATAAAGCTGGCATTCATCTGCTCGGCAATCTCAGGCTCGGAAAAGACCAGCCGCTCCATGACGTGGCACCAATAGCAGGTCGAATAGCCGACCGACAGAAAGATCGGCTTGTCCTCGGCCTTGGCCCGCGCTAGTGCTTCCTCCCCCCAGGGGTACCACTCGACCGGATTGTGCGCGTGCAGCAATAAATACGGGCTCGTCTCCCCGACCAGATGATTGCTGTACTTCCACGAGCCATCCGCGTTTTTCAGCGCATCCCCTCCGGCAACTCCCGCACCAAGGGTCGCGGCAAAGATGCCGAGCCAAAAGCACCGGGATATGGACGAAAGACGCGCCAAGTGGCCCCCTACCCGATCATTTCCCGGGTCGCCTCCACCACGTAGTTGACGTCCTCTAGCCTCACGTGCCGATTCGCGACCAGTCGCGCCCCGTGCGGCGGACGCGGATTGCACAACACCCCTCGCGCCTTCCACTTGGCCACTAAGTCGGCAGCCGACCACCCCAAGGCCGCAAAATCCACCTTGAGGATATTAGTCGGTCGCGGCGGAAAAATCACCTCAACGCCCTCGATTGCTCCCAGCCCCTCGGCCAGTTCTCGCGCTACCGCGTGATCCTCGGCCAGCCGATCTACCATCTGCTCTAACGCTACAACCCCGGCCGCGGCCACTATTCCGGCTTGGCGCATGGCACCGCCGAGCCGCTTGCGCA
>JAPPEF010000181.1 GCA_028875335.1 Gemmatimonadota bacterium | reverse complement strand
AGATTGGCCGTCCGGTCAAGTGGACCGCCAGCCGCAGCGAGGCATTCCTCACCGATGCCCACGGCCGCGATCACCACACCAAGGTCGATCTCGGCCTCGACGCCGATGGGAATTTCGTCGGCCTGCGGGTCAAAACCGTCGCCAATCTCGGCGCGTACCTATCGACTTTTGCGCCCTGCGTGCCCACGTATCTCTACGGCACGCTTTTGCAAGGGTTGTACACGACCCCGGCGGTCCACGTCGATGTCACCGGCGTCTTCACCAACACTACGCCAGTTGATGCTCTGCGTGGCGCGGGCCGCCCCGAGGCCACGTACGTCCTCGAGCGCATTGTTGAGCAGGCCGCTTTGGAGACGGGCCGCGACCCGGCCCAACTGCGGAGCAAAAACTTCATCCCGGCCTTTGACGGCGTCGAGCAGGAGGGCTACCAGACCCAAGTGGCCCTGCAATACGACAGCGGCAACTACGGGGCTGCGCTTGAAAAAGCCCTCGCGGCCATCGGCTACGACGGGTTGCGCGCAGAGCAGGCACAGGCGCGCGCCGCTGGGAACGGTCGCCATATCGGCATAGGCTTTTCGACCTATATCGAGGCCTGCGGCATTGCGCCCTCGGCCGTGGTCGGCGCATTGGGTGCGCGCGCAGGCCTGTTTGAGAGCGCGGGTGTCCGCGTCCAGCCCACCGGCAAAGTCACGGTCTTCACCGGCAGCCACTCGCACGGGCAGGGGCACGAGACGACCTTCGCCCAGGTGGTGGCCGACGGGTTGGGCGTGGGGATCGAAGACGTGGACATCATTCACGGCGACACCGAGTCAGTGCCCTTTGGCATGGGCACGTACGGCTCGCGCTCGCTGGCTGTTGGCGGCACAGCCATCGTCAAGAGCATGGACAAGATCAAGGAGAAAGGGGCCAAGATCGCGGCCCACTTGCTCGAAGCCGCGGAGGAGGACCTCGAATTCGCCGAGGGTAGCTGGACGGTCAAGGGCACCGACCAGTCGATCTCCTTTGGCGAGGTCTCGTTGGCCGCGTACGTGCCGCATAATTTCCCCGAGGGACTGGAGCCGGGGTTGGAGTTTACCAGCTTCTACGACCCGGCCAATTTTACCTTCCCCTTCGGTGCTCACATAGCGGTCGTGGAGGTGGATGCCGAGACCGGCGTGGTTGCGGTGCGGCGCTACGTCGCTGTTGACGACGTGGGCAATATCGTCAATCCCATGATCGTCGAAGGCCAAGTCCACGGCGGCATTACGCACGGCATTGGCCAGGCCCTGTTCGAGGAGGCTGTGTACGACGACAGCGGCCAGCTCATTTCTGGCTCGTACATGGACTACGTCCTGCCGCGCGCCGACGACCTGCCTTCCTTTGAAACCGACCACACTGTCACGCCCTGCCCGCACAATCCCCTCGGCGTCAAAGGCGCTGGCGAGACCGGCACGATTGGCTCGCCGCCAGCTATTGTCAACGCCGTGCTCGACGCCCTGTGGCCGTTGGGCGTGCGCGACCTGACGATGCCGCTGACGCCGCAGAAGGTGTGGCAGGCCATCCAACAAGCCAGCTAAGGAGAAGATAGACCATGATACCTGTCGCGTTTGACTATCATCGTCCCTCTTCAGTAGATGAGGCGATTGAGCTCCTCTCGGACGACGCCAAGCTCTTAGCTGGCGGCCACAGTCTGTTACCGGCCATGAAGCTGCGTCTGTCGTCACCGGGCGCGCTGATCGACATTGGCCGGATCGCCGAACTCAACTACATCAGAGAGGACGGCGGCATCATTGCTATTGGTGCGACTACTACCCACCACCAGATCGAGTCCTCGGACTTGGTGAGTGCTAACGCCTCGGCCTTAGCCCAAGCGGCCTCGGTCATCGGCGATCCCCAAGTGCGCAATAAGGGCACCATTGGCGGGTCCTTGGCCCACGCCGATCCGGCGGCTGACTACCCGGCTGCGATTTTGGCGCTGGGGGCTGAGATCGTCGTCAGGGGACCCGACGGCGGGCGTTCGATTCCGGCTGACGAGTTTTTCATCGATCTGTTTTTGACCGCACTCGCGCCGGACGAGATCATCACCGAGGTGCGGGTTCCGGCTGCGGAAAAGTCGGCGTATGTCAAGTTTCCGCATCCGGCCTCGCGCTTTGCCGTGGTGGGCTGCGCTGTCGCCTCGGCTGGAGGCGCGGTCAAGGTCGCTTTCACGGGCGTGGCCAATGCGGCCTTCCGCGATAGTGGGGTTGAAGAGGCCCTCAGCGGTGGCTTGAGCGAGGAATCGATCGCTGCCGCCGCTGCGCGGGCGGCCGATGGACAGGAGGTGCTCGCCGACCACTTTGCTGGTGAAGAGTACCGCCGTCACTTGGCGAAGGTTTTCGCTCGCAAGGCGCTTGCGGCGATCGCCTGAGTGCTGTCGTATTTAACAGGATAGCCCCCGATGCTGGTTGAGCGTCGGGGGCTATTTCGTTGGAAATCTATAGGTCAAGTAGGAAAGACGCTTAGGGGCATAGGCGGGCGGCCAAGATAAATCCCTGTCGGCCTCCGTGCAGGCGCAAGCCTCGTGCGATCTCGGGTATATCTCCGACGCCGATTTCCAAGTCGCGGCGCAAATACCAGAAACAGCGGGCGTAGTAATCGGCAAAGGCTTGGCGGGCGAGTTGCAGACGCTCAGTTTCGCTCAGCGTATTTTTGCGTTTTGTATGCACGGTGAAGGGAGGCTACGCCGCTCAATCAGGGAAAAGACGGTCCACGGCCAGCGTCCATCCCGGAACCGCTGGCTCGGCCGCTGCCTGCTCGCCCCGCCGATATGCAATCGGCGCACCGGAATTTATTGCCCTGTAACTGCGCACTACATTTTCACTCATCAAATCTACATCCCAAACTACCAGCGTCCCGGCGGCGAAATAGTCCGCCCGCTTTTGCGCCATCTCCTGCTCGGCCGTCGGACCATAATCACTCTCGCTGCGGACCTCAACGGCGAAGACGGGTGCCCCGTTGAGAAACTTCATCGTCAGTTCACCCGTATAGAATGCCGCGTCCGGGCTGAACGACTGGCGTTCGGGCAGATCGACGATAAAGCCGACATTATCCGCGAAGGCATACCCGTTACGGGTGCGCTGTGCGTATTCCCGCAAGCTGGCGAAAATCTCGCCCGCCGCATACCCCGGCAACCCCCCTGTCGGTGACATGATTACTAATTCCCCTTTGACCAGTTCGGCCTTGCCATTTTCTGCTACGTGGCGCAGGTCATCCAAAGTAGCTGCAACATTTGTCATAGTTCAGACACATCCTGCTATAAGGTCGTACTATGAACGGTACATTAGAACAATGACAGGGGCAAGGTTTTGTCGTCCAGCTTAATCCCGCGTCAACTGACTTCCGTCTCGTGTATAAAGATCGCTTCGATCGGCTCAGAAAAAATGTGGGCGATCTTAAATGCCAGCGGCAGACTGGGGTCGTATTTGCCTTTTTCTAGGGCGTTCACCGTTTGCCGCGAGACCTCCAGACGCTCCGCGAGATCAGCCTGGGTCCAGTCGCGCTCGGCGCGCAATACCTTTAGGCGATTTTTCATCGGTAGCGGACATGGCCGACGGTAACGGAGACCACGAAGGTAAACGTCATCAGCAAAATGATATCTGAGACTTCGACGTCTGTTATGAATTTTGCGGTTACCATCAGCGAATAACTAAAACTGCCGACGAGCGCGACGCCCATAGCTATAGCCAGTGCATCGAGTTGGATTTTGCGCTGCAACTCATCCATGGATTTCAGGTGGCGCAAATACGACAAGATCATGCCGATGCCGATGCCCGCGTTGAGGACGATGGCGATAGCGGAGATCAAAGCAGAGGAATGCCATTCGTATAATATCGCTTTGTCGGCCAACACCATCGTCATCGACCAAGCAAAGCTCCAACAAAGAAAACGAATTGTGTTTTTTCCACTGCCGCCAGCAAGACAACTCAAATTGACCATTGGCTTCTTCATAAGTCTGTGATCCTTTCCATAAAGTAAAGTTTGCTTTACTAAAGAACATAATTCTGAAAAACCGTAATGTCAAGCGTATTTTACAAAAAGATTGGCATATTTGTCTTTTTGGATGGTACTTTGCAAGGTTTGTTCAGGTAAGGCGTCTTGACTTGTGTGACTAAAAAGGACAATATCGGCGGGCGTTTAGACGCGGTTGAAGTTCAGCGGGGAGTTGGGTCGAGTCACGTTCATGCAGGCGGACCAGTCCGTCTTCACTAAGGAACAAGCAGCGATGTCCACGATACAGACGATGTCACAGAGTGATCTCAGAGCCGAAGCCAAGCGCTACCTGCCGGGAGGCGTCGGTGCTTCGGCACGGCACAACCCATGCCTAGGATACGCCCTCTACCTGCGCAATGCCGAGGGCTGCCGCATCTACGATGTCGATGGCAAGGAGTATATCGATTTCAACTTGGCCCATGGAGCCGCGTTTTTGGGCTACAACCACCCGGCGACGCGCGAGGCCATGACCGCGGCAGTAGATGCGGGCATTCTCTCCGGCTACGAGACCGAAGCACATATGGACCTAGCGCGGCGGATCACCGAGATCGTCCCCTGCGCCGAGCGCGTTCGCTACGGCAATACCGGCTCAGAGGCGACGATGGTCTGTGTTCGCTTGGCCCGCGCCCACACCGGCAAGCACAAGATTCTCAAGTTCTGGGGGCACTTCCACGGCCTCTACGACTACGTCATGTTCAATGCGCACACGCCGTTGACGCCGGTGACTCCGGGCAGCTACGTCGAGCCGTGTGGTGAGTCGGCGGGCATGCCTCCGCAGATGGACGACCTCATCATCGTCGTGCCGTGGAAGGACGAGGCCGCCCTCGAAAGAGCGCTGCGCGAGCACGGCGACGAGATCGGCGGCATTATCATGGAGCCGATCAATTACAACCAGGGCTGCATCGTTGCCGACACCGAGTACATGCAGTTCGTCCGCGATCAGGCTACTGCCCACGATGTTGTCCTCATATACGACGAGGTGCTCTCGGCCTTCCGCACTGGGCCCGACTGTGCACAGGGGTACTATGGCGTCACTCCGGATGTTTGCGTTTTGGGCAAGGCGGTCGCCGCTGGTGCGCCACTCACCGTCATTGCCGGCAAGGCCGAGATCATGGACTTGGTGGGACCGCTTGGCGAGGTGGCCCAGAGCGGTACCTTCACCGGCAATCCGCCGGCCGTCATGACAGCGCTGGCTACCGTCAACGAGCTGACCAGTCCGGGGTTTTACGATCACATCTACGAAGCTGGAGGCCGGCTCTGCGATGGTCTGGTTGGACTGTTTGAGCGCGCTGGCGTGCCCGCCCGGGTGCAGGGGCTGGGTGCGCGCTTCGGTATCTTCTTCGGATTCACCGATCCGGTCGAGCGGTTTGACGATAGCCTCAACCGCGATCAGGAGATGACCGGGAGGTTCATCCGCGCCTGCGCTGACAAAGGGGTCTATTTTCACGACTACGGCACGCTCGTCGCTGGCCACCACGGCGTGTCAGCTCAGCACACCTTGGATGATATCGACGAAGCGCTCAATCGGATCGAGAGCGCGCTGCACAGTATGTAAGCGGTGGTGTACAGAATTAGTCCCGCGTCAGTTGGCGGTAGCGGACTCGCTGAGGCACGATTGAATCTTCGCCTAGACGCGCTTTCTTGTTTTCCTCGTACTCTGAAAAGTTGCCCTCGAACCAATAGACTTGGCTGTCGCCCTCAAACGCCAGAATGTGCGTGGCGATGCGGTCCAAAAACCACCTGTCGTGGCTGATGACCACCACGCAGCCGGCGAAGTTTTCCAGCCCCTCCTCCAGCGCCCGCAGCGTATGCACGTCTAGGTCGTTGGTTGGCTCGTCGAGCAGGAATACATTGGCCTGCTCCTTGAGCACCTTGGCCAGATGGACTCGATTGCGCTGTCCGCCCGAGAGCGTACCAACCTTCTGCTGCTGGTCGGCACTGAGGAAGTTGAAGCGCGCGAGGTACGCCCGCGAATTTACCTTGCGCTCGCCTAGCTCAAGCTCTTCCTCGCCGCCCGAAACCTCTTGCCAGACGGTGTTTTCTCCCACTAGGGTTTCTCGGCTCTGATCGACATATCCCAGTTGCACGGTCTCGCCGATGCGGAGCTGGCCGCTGTCGGCGCTTTCTTGGCCGGTAATTAGCCGGAATAGGGTCGTCTTGCCTGCGCCGTTGGGCCCGATGACTCCGACGATCCCGCCCGAGGGCAGCGCGAAATCCATGTTCTCGAAGATGACGCGATCGCCGTAGCGCTTACTCACGCCCTTGGCCTCAATGGCGATATCGCCCAGCCGCGGTCCCGGCGGAATGTAGAGCTGTACCTCCTCGTTCCGCTGTACTCGATCCTGATTTAGCAGTTCCTCGTAGGCCCTGATCCTGGCCTTGTTCTTCTGTTGCTTGGCCCTTGGCGTCATGCGAATCCACTCCAGCTCGCGCTCCAGCGTCCGCTGTCTTTCGCTCTCGCTTTTTTCTTCTAGCCGCAGGCGCTCCTTTTTCTGTTCTAGCCACGACGAGTAATTCCCCTTCCACGGTACGCCGTGTCCTTGGTCCAGCTCCAGAATCCAGCCCGCCACATTGTCGAGAAAATACCGGTCGTGGGTGACGGCGATCACCGTCCCCTGGTACTGATGCAAATGCCCCTCTAGCCACGCCACGGTTTCGGCGTCAAGGTGATTGGTCGGCTCGTCGAGGAGCAGGATATCCGGCTGGCGGAGCAACAGCCGGCACAGGGCCACCCGCCGCCGCTCGCCGCCCGAAAGCGTGGAGACCTCTTGGTCTTCGGGTGGACAGCGCAGCGCGTCCATGGCCATGTCCAGCCGACTGTCCAAATCCCAAGCCCCGACCGCGTCGAGTTGTTCGGCCACGGTGGCCTGCCGCTCGATTAGGGCGTTCATGGCGTCGTCGTCCATGGGCTCGGCGAACCGGGCGTTGATGTCCTCGTACTCGCGCAGCAAATCCACGGTCTCCTGCACGCCTTCTTCGACGATATCCTTGACCGTTTTCCCTTTTTCTAACTCGGGCTCCTGTTCTAGGAATCCCACGGTGAATCCCGGCTGGATGCTAATGGTCCCCTCGTATTCGGAATCGATGCCCGCCATAATCCGCAACAGCGTGCTCTTCCCCGACCCATTCAAGCCCAACACGCCGATTTTGGCTCCGTAGAAATACGACAGTGAAATGTCGGCGATAATCGCCTTCCGGTTGTAGTGCTTGCTCACCTTGTACATCGAATAGATGATTTTTTCTGCGTCGCTCATGTTATTTCAATCCTTTATACGCTGTAAATACAATGCCTAGGTCGCGTTCCGCCCGCGCCAAGTTCGAATACGGCTGCCGCCCCGGCTCCTGCAAACACTGCAAGAAATCCCGCATCATGCCCTTGTAGCCCATCAAGTCCCTCACGCCCGGAAAGTAGAGCCGCTTCTGCCGCCCCCGCAACCGCACGTATAGCCCATTGCACTCGAAGACGATCCGCCCTTCGGTCCCCAAAATCCGCGCGTGCTGAAAGGTGCCCTTAGTCAAGCTGAAGGCATTCCAAGCGTAGCGCAACACCAGCTTGGCTCCCGAGGGGTATTCGATCCGCACTATCGAATTCCGCTCTGGCTCGCTCGCTCGGTGTCCGGGAAATTCCGCGTTCACCCGTTGAGGTGCCTCGGCGAAAAGGTCTGCTCCGAGGGCCACGAAGTGGATCCCTCCCTCCAGCAGCGCGCCATAGCCGCTTTTCCATCCCGTGGCCTGCTGTGTGAAGCGCTTGCCAAGGGTCGCCTGCTGCACTTGGCCGATAAAACCCTGCTGGATGATCCACTTGAGCAGCTTGAGCGAGGGCTTGTAGTAGTAGTTTTCCGCGATCATTAGCAGCGCATCTGGATGGGCCGCTGCGGCCGCGCCAATGGCCGCCAAATCGTCTGCTGTGGCGCACAACGGCTTTTCCACTAGCACTCCCTTGCCGGCTGCCAATGCGGCGACGACTTGCGGCCGGTGGGCATCTGGTGGCGAGCTGATTAGCACCGCATCCACCGCGCTGTCGAGGACGTCGGCGTACGATGCGAAGACTTGCCCGCCACCGCATTGGCGGCTGAGGGCCTCTGCGCTGGCCTGCGTGCGGCTGTGAAAGGATAGCTCGACCTTGCCGACGAGGTTTTTCGCGTGCAGGCGACCGATGGTGCCGCATCCTATTAGACAGACCTTCTTCATCGCTTCTCCAATATCCGCTCGGCGACCCGCAGTGCGTTGGCCGCAATGGTCAAGCTCGGATTTACCCCGCCCGAAGACGGCATGAAGCTGCCGTCGGACACGTAGAGATTTTCGCTGCCCCAATAGCGGCAATCCACGTCGAGGACGCCTTCCTCTGGCGCGGTGGCGCAGCGCAGGGTGCCTATGGCGTGCGAGAAGGAATCGATCAAGTAGCGGTAGCGCAGCAGACCGCCCGCTTGGCGCAATACGGTTTCTGCTTTGGCCAGTAGGTAATCGCGGCGGCGACAGTCGGCGTCGCTATAGGCGTGCTCTACCTGCACCAGTTCCATGCCGAAGATGTCCTGCTCGTTGGACAATGACACGCGGTTTTCTCGGCGCGGATCATCCTCGGCAATGCAGAGCAAGTTCTGCATATAGCCAGTCAGCAGCCCGACGAGCGTCTTGAAGCCCCAAGGGGTGTGGTGCCGGATAATGGGGGGCGCTGGCGTGTAGATGTCTTGGATGACGCCCACGGCCGTGCCCAATTCCGCGCGCAGGTCTTCGTAAAAATCGGAAAAGCAGAGTTGTTTGTGGAAGACTTGTTGCGGGTTGGTGCGAAAGGGAAAGATGTAATTGGCAATCCCGTTGCAGTGGCGCATGAGAAAGCGCCCAATCAGGGGGTGGTCGAATCCAGAGCGGAGCATTAGGGCCGGGCTGTTGAGCGCCCCAGCGGCCAAGACGACTAAGTCGGCCGAGAGCGCGTGGGTTTGTCGGGAGGTGCTGTCTACGTATTCGACCTGCTCGACGCGCCCGCCCCGTTGCACTAGCCGCCGCGCCACCGCGCCGACGATGATGTCTAGCCCGGCCGCCGAAGCAGTAGCCAGCAAGGTGGAAGCCATGTCGTTTTTGGCCTCCACTTTGCAGGGGAATCCGTCGCAGGTGATGCAGCGCAGGCAGAGGGGCCGGGTGCGGTCGGAAAAGTTGATTGCCAGTGGGATCTTGAATGGTTGCAGCCCGAGGGCCGTCCCCGCTTGGTAAATGCGTTGGGCTGGCGCGCTCAGTTCAACGGTGGCATGTGGGTACGCGGTTAGTCCCGGGGGTTCGTGCGGGTCGGTGCCTGCCTCGCCGTGGACTCCGAGGAGTTGCTCGGCGCGGGCGTAGTAGGGCGCTAGGTCGGCATAGGACAAGGGCCAGCGGGCAAAGTCCGCCGGTCGCAGCCGCAGCGACGCCCCGCCGAAAAAGACCGAGTTGCCGCCTACTACCTCGTTGGGATAGGTGCGCTGGAAGGTGCGGCGTCCGTACTGCTTGACCAACAGAGGCGAGGCCGAGCGGTAGCGCTTTTTCAATAAAATGGTGCGCTGATCCCAGTCCGCGTCATCGCGCTTGGCCCATTGGCCCCGCTCTAGCAGCGCGGTCTTGAGCCCGGCTTGCACCAGCGAGTGAGCTACCAGCGAGCCGCCGAACCCGGAGCCGATGACTACTGCGTCATAGTGCGCCGCGTTCATGGGCGTAGAGCGCGGCCAGCCCGGCGATAATCACCAAGGCCGCGTAGTGGAACTTTTCGCGGGTGTCCAATTCGCGCTGGATGCGGGGTAGGTTGGGTTGGAATTTCCCGGACATATTGCGCTGGATGTAGGTCTTGTAGTACTCGACGGTGAATCGCTCTAGCCCGCCGTTCATGTAGATGAGAAAGCCCAACCCGACTGGGTGTTCGGGATTGCCGAGGAAGTAAAAGAGCGGACTCAAGGCGGCCAAGACGACTCCAGAGCGCTGGAATTTGAGCCATTTGAATCCCTCGAAGGGCGCGTCCTTATAAGCACCCCCCAAGGCCACGAGCAGCCCAGTGCAATACCCGGTCACCAGATAGCCCCAGAAGCTCTCGATGGGTGCGGCGACGAGGAGGAAGGCGAAGACAATGGCGACGATTAGGACCCCCGCGCTATGGCGGACGAGGTCGCTGGTGATAGGGCGGCCAAAGAAGGTAATGCGCGAGGGGACGAAGTACTTTTGCTGATCTTCGGTGCGGAAGAAGCCCTTGTAGATCTCGGCGAGGAAGCGCTCTAGGCCCATGATGAGGAAGAACATTTGCACGAGGCCGAGGTGCTGAAATTGCGCACTGAAATACGGGATGAAGTACAGCGGCAAAAAGATCGCGACGTGGAAGTACATACTGCGCGGAAAGGTCTTGGGCTTGAAGCCTTCATAGGGAGCGTCTTTGAACGCTCCCCACAGGCAGGTGTAGAGGCCGGAGACGAGGGCGGTGATAAACGAAAGGGCGAAGGTCATGGTTCGTTAGGAAGTTGTTGGAGTGGCCAAAACATCAAATAGTAGGCTCCCCGCCTCGGTTCGGCAAACGGCTCGCGTGTTGACGTTACTTAGACCATTGGTCAGTTTTTGAGGTGATTCGGCCCCTGTTCACTGCACAATTTCAACGAGGAGCTTTTCCCATGCGGCTCGGCGTCGTCGGTATGTTGCCCCCGGACTTTCGCGAGATCAGCGACCAACACCTAGCGGCGATCAAGGCGCTCAACCTCACGGGCACTGCCTTTCACGCCCCTGGGGAAAATCTATCTGCTATCACCGCCGCAGAGTGCCACAAGGTGCGCGATACCATTGCGGCCGCGGGCATGGAGCTGCCCCAGTTCGGCATTGGCTTTTCCGAGTGCCTGTTTGATCCCGACTCTGCGGTGCGCGACCAAGTAGTAAGCAAAATCGAGCGCGGCATTGAAGTCGCCCGCGACTTGGCTGCCCACACCTGTCTGATCCGCACGGGCAGCCGCAACCCAGCCGGTTCGTACTCGCCGTCGCCGCTCAATCTCACGTCCGAGGCTCGCGCCCTGCTCGTCGAGACCCTAAAGCGCGTGGCGACCAAAGCCGAGTCCGAAGCCGTCACCATAGTCATTGAGACGCATCTGCTCACCATCATGGGATCGCCGGAGACAAACCGCGACGTGCTGCAAGAGGTTGGCTCCGAGCGCATGACCGTGGTGATGGATTACGTCAACCATTTCCAGAACTTGGACCAAGTGTACAACAGCACCGAGCGCTTGCAGCACATATTTGAGATTATGAACCCCATCTCCAGCGTCGGGCATTGCAAGGACATTAAGTTATCCCCTGGCTTGGTGCTCCACATCGATGAGGAAATACCCGGCGACGGTGAACTCGACCTCGCCACCGCGCTCAAGCTGTGGCACGACGCCCATCCCGACGGCTACATGCTTCTCGAACACTTGCCCAACGAGAAATACCCCAGAGCCGCCGCCAATGTCCACCGCATCCTTGCCGAAGCCGGCATTCCCGTACATTAAACGCATAGCTAACCAAGGAGAATACTGTGATTAAGCCCCACGGCGCAGAAGAACTCAAACCGCTCTACGTCGAAGACGATGCAGTGCGTGCCCAGTTGCTAGAAGAAGCCGCTGGCCTGCCCGCTGTGGTCGTCTCTTCGGCCGCTGCATCCTCAGCCGTCATGCTCGGTTCGGGCTACTTTACCCCGCTTACAGGCTTTATGGACGCGGCCGACGCCAAGAGCGTGGCTGCCAACATGCACACGGCCGACGGCCTGCTGTGGCCCACCCCGGTCGTCAACATGGTCCCCGGCGATCAGGTTCCGGAGGGCGTGGCCCCCGGCAGTCGCATCGCCCTGTTGGACCCCAATGTGGACGGCGATCCCGTTATTGCCATTCAGGAAGTTACTGCGGTCGAAACGCTCTCCGATGCGGAGCGCGCCGCCATCATTGACCAAGTCTTTGGCACGGACGACGACGCCCATCCCGGCGTCGCTGCGTTCAAAGCTGCGGGCGACACCCTCATCGCCGGGCCAATCGAGGTGCTCAACTTCTCGTACTTTCCCGGGGACTTTCCCGCGACCTTCCGCACCGCTGTTGAACTGCGCGCCGAGATCGCCGAGCGCGGTTGGGATCGGGTCGTGGCCTTCCAGACCCGCAACCCCATGCACCGCGCCCACGAAGAGTTGTGCCGCATGGCGCAGCAGGCTGTCGAGGCCGACGGCATCCTCATCCACATGCTGCTGGGCAAGCTCAAGGCCGGCGACATCCCAGCCGATGTGCGCGACGCCTCCATCC
>JAPPEF010000088.1 GCA_028875335.1 Gemmatimonadota bacterium | reverse complement strand
CCTCGGCCACCCGCTCGCGCATGCGCTCCTTCTTCCAGTCGGGCAGCGCCGGGCTACCGTCGATATTGGTCACCTGAAAAATGTCGAGCACCACATCGTCGGCGCGGGTATTGACATCAGCGCGGAGGATGTTGATGTCGTTGACGGCCAAAGCGCCGCAGATCTTGGCTATGAGCTGGCGCTGATCGCGGGTGCAGACGACGACCTCAGTGTGCCCCTCGTGCTCGATGAATTCCAAGACAAAAGGCTGCTCCCGGCTCAGGCGGGCGATCATCTCCAAATGCCCCTTGATCTGCTCGCGATTGTAGGCCACCAAGTAGCTGGGGGATAGCTGCTCAATGTGCTCTTGGAACTGGACGACTCGCTGGGCCGACCAGCGGCCCTCGATGTGATCGAGGTGCTCGTTGAGCAGTTGACGAGCGCGCTGTTTGGCCTCTAGGGCCTGCATGTCCGACTGCAGTTGCTCGGCCGTCTTGTGGTACAATTCCCACAGCAAAGCCCCTTGCCACTCGGTCCACGCGTCCGGCGAAACGGCCGACAGGTCGGCGTACGAAACCAAGTAGAGCGCGCGCAGCCATTCCTCGTTAGCGAACAAACCGGCAAACTCGGCGATCATCTCGTAGTCGTCGAGATTGCGTCGCCTAGAAATCAGCACCATGTCCTGATGGTGCTCCACGAGAAAGCGCAGCATGGACCGCTCCTCCTGGTCCAGCCCCATCCGCTCGCTCAACTCCTCGGCCATCTCAATGCCGCGCGCGATGTGGTCGTCGCGCTTCCACTTGCCCACGTCGTGCAAGAGCACGGCAAAAAACAGCAAATCGCGGCGCGTGCATTGGGCGAGGATATCCGCCATGCTCCCCTCCTGATGACCGAGAGCTTCCAAATTTTCCAGCGCGACCAGCGTGTGTTCATCGACCGTGTAGATGTGGTAAATGTCGTATTGGACCAAGCAGGTCAGCCGCTCGAATTCGGGCAAGTACGCGCCCAGGACGCCCAAGTCGTGCATGCTCCGGAGCGTGCGCGCCGTGTGGTATTTGCGCCTAAGTATCTTGAAGAACAAGTCGCGGGCTTCAGGCAAACGTCTGAAGCCGTCGTTGATCAGCGGCAGACTGGCGCGCACCGCGCTCTGCGCCTGATCGCTCAGCTTCAAATTCTTGGTCTGGGCCGTGAGGAAAATCTTTAACAGGCGCAGGGGGTCGGCGGCAAAGTACGCCTCGTCATCAGCGAGGACGATCTCCCCTTCTATCGCGGCCACCCCACGCTCTAGATACATGCTGCGGCTGCTGTTGCGCGGCTTGCGCGTCAACTGCTGGAACGCGCGTTCTACTAGATGGTGCACAGTGCGCGCATGTAGGTAGTACTCGCGCATAAAGCACTCGACCGCCAACTCTTGGTCTTGGTCTTCATAGCCCAAGGTGGCCGCGATCTGCGGCTTGAGATCGTGCTCTAGCACATCGCGCTTGCGGCCCACGGCAAAGTGGAGCGCGTGCCGCACCCGCCAGAGAAAGGCGCGGCTGTGGGCGAGGCTCTTGCTGCCGCCATCGAGATACTGCGCGTACAAATCGCCGTACTCGGGCGCTTTGACCTTGGCCTTGAGCGCCCACTCGAACATCTGTATCTCGCGCAAGCCCCCAGGGCTCTCCTTGACATTCGGCTCCAAAAGCTGGACGGATTGCCGCGCTTCAAGCCGCTGCTGGCGCAGCCGATTCAGCTCGGCGACTGTGCGCTTGGGCACGCGCTTGTAGAGCCGCTGTTGGAACTGAGCAAAAAGCGCAGCGTCGCCAGCCAGCAGGCGGCCGTCCATCATCGCCGTGCGCGACTCCAGATCTTCGCGTACCGCCCTGACCACGTCGTCCAACGTGCGGCTGCTGTGACCCACCTCAAACCCCAAGTCCCACAGCGGATTGAATACGCCAGCGACAACTTGGGGAACCTTGTCTTGACTCTTGGCGAACAGAAAGAGTAAGTCAACGTCGGAGTGCGGTGCCATCTCGCAGCGGCCGTATCCGCCTAGCGCCACCAGCGCGTGGGGGCCGGTTGTCTGGGGCATGGCGCTCTGGTAAATAGACAGCACCACGGCATCCATGGCCTCGGCGATCCGCCGGGCCACGGTCTGCCCGTCGGCTCCGGCTTGGTGCTCGGCCTCGATCTGCGCGAGGGCCTCCTGCCACAGCGGCCGCAAGGCCTCCCCCACCGGCGCGGGGGGCATCTCTTTTAGCGAGTCGGCAAATGTCTCTGCAAATCCCATAGCTTTTTCCAATCCAAATCTATTAAATATACGGCGTGGTAGGGGGCGGTTTCAAACCGCCCCCTACTGCGTAACATCATCAAATAATGTCCTTGACAGATAAGAATACTGTCTATACTTTTGTTTGGTATATAGAACAAAAAATTATTTAAACAAACATTTGTTTTTATTATAAAAAATATGTAACAGTAATGAGACGTACGATTAATAAGTCTTATTTTCATATTTTTCAGCTACTTATACTACTTTCTCTTCTTCCCGTGCAGGGCGCGAACGCCTCCGCAAAGCCGTCCTTTCATCTAGAAGGCTACGGCGAGATGCTCTATTCCCACTTCGATTTCGGCCCCGACCAAAAAAGCGGCCCCCATGGTTCCCCCCCAGACAGCCGCGCCATCATCGACATCACCCGCCTCGCGCTCGAACTAGAAGTCGAGTTGCTCAAAAATACGGAACTGGAAGCCGAGGTGGAATTTGAGCACGGCGGGGCTGGAGCCGCGCTAGAATTGGAGTTTGAGGAATTCGGCGAGTTCGAGCAGGAAATCGAAAAAGGCGGCGAAGTCGTCGTCGAGGAGCTGGCCGTCGAGCGAAAATTCAGCGATGCCTTCCGCGTCCGCTTGGGGCATTTCTACGTCGCCGTGGGCCACTTGAGCCATCGCTTCCATCCAGCCGATTTCTTTGGCTCCCAGCGCGCGGAAGCTGAGACTTCCATCATCCCGGCCCTCTGGCACGAAACCGGCGTGGAGGTCTCCGGAGCCTACCGGGGCTGGCGCTACCAGGTACAGCTAGTCAATGGCCTAGACGCGACCGGGTTCAGCTCGCAAAACTGGATTGTCGGCGGCCACCAAAAGCGCTTTGAGACGATTCAGGCGACCAATATGGCTTGGGTCGCCCGCCTCGATTATCAGTTCGCGCCGCACTGTGTACTGGGTATTTCCGGTTATCGCGGCGACAGCGCCGACAACCGGCCCAAACCCGACATGGAAGGAGTTGACGCGCACGTCTCCATCGTCGATATGCACGGCAGCTTCGACTGGGGGCGGGTCCGCGCGCGCGGGTTATACCTCTATGGCTATCTGCAGAACGCCGCCCTCGTCAGCGCCCGCAACCGCACCCTATCGAACAATCTCGACGTCTTGCGCTCGCCAGTGGCCCGGGCGGCGTATGCGGCCTTCGTCGAGGTCGGCTACGACGTCCTGCCCTGGCTGGCCGCTCCCTCGCCCAACCGCTTGGACCTGTTCATCCGCTTGGACGCGTACGACAGCATGGCCGCGGTCCCAGACGAGACCTTTGACAACCCGCGCTTTGCGCGCCAGGTCTATACCTTGGGCGCGAACTACAACATGGAAGACACCGTAGTGCTCAAGGCCGATTACTCCATGCGGCGACTCGGTGCCGCCCACTTTAACCCTGAAAACACCCTGAGCTTGGGACTGGGATTTCAATTTTAACGCAAGGAGGCATCATGGAAACGCTCACTCTAATCCATCGCCTTTTCCAGCAAGGAGTTCGCATGAAAGCGATCCTCTGTGTCTTTAGCCTGCTGCTGGTCGCCGGCTGCGGCGACGACAGCGACGCGCCCACCGGGCCAGCCGAAGCCGAGTTCGACTTCGCGCCCATCTTGAACAACTTCACCGACAACGTCGTCATTGCCACGTACGCGGACTTGGACGAGCGGGCCGGCGAACTGCTCGCCGCAATCGAGGCTCTGCGCAGCGATACCACGCCTGAAAACCTCAGTGCTGCCCGCAACGCTTGGGTGGCCACGCGCATCCCCTGGGAAGCCAGCGAGGGATTTCTCTTTGGGCCAGTGGATTTCAACGGCTACGATCCAGCGCTCGACAGTTGGCCGGTCAACCGCACGGACTTGGACGGAGTATTGGCCAGCGACAACGACTTGACGACCGCGTACGTGAACAGTCTGGACGGAACCCTCAAGGGCTTCCACACTATCGAGTACCTGCTCTTTGACGAAGGCGGCAGCAAGACCGCAGCCGATTTCACCGAGCGCGAGTTCGCCTATCTGATCGCCACGACCCAAGATCTAAAGGCCACTACCGAGGCCCTGCACACAAGTTGGATCTCCTCCGGCGGCAACTTTGGCCAAAAGGTCCGCAACGCCGGCAGTGGCAGCGACGCGTATCCGTCCGCCCAATCGGCCGTCCAGGAAATGGTCGGCGGCATGATCGGCATCTGCGACGAGGTGGCCAACGGCAAAATCGCCGACCCCTTCGTCGAGCAAGATACCCGCCTCGTCGAATCCCAATTCAGCTTCAATTCTATCGCCGACTTCCAGAACAACCTCCGCAGCGTCCTGCACGTCTATACCGGCGACTACGCGGGCACCGGAGCGGGCTTGGACGAATTCATCCGCCAAGCCGACGCCGACCTAGATCAGCGGCTCAAACGGGAAATCCAGACGGCCATCGACGAGATCGGCAATATCCAGCAGCCCTTCCGCGACGCCATTGCCTCGGATCGAGACCAAATCGAAACGGCGCAGGCCGCAGTGGCCAAGGTTCAGCAGACCTTGGAGGAAGATATCCTGCCGCTGGTGTTAGGGAACTGATGTTACGCATCTGGGCCGGACCGACAGGTGTAGGGGCGTCCCTTGTGGGCGCCCATGCGACACCGCGTATTCAGCCAGCGGGATCCGACGAGGGCAACCACGAGGGTTGCCCCTACAATGCGTAACATCAGTTAGGTAATTAATCCCGTCTCTCGCAATGAACATTACCTGTACGTCCATACTCTATATGGGCCTTCTAGCTACGCTCACCCACTGCGGCGACGACCGGGGGTTAGACCCGACTCTCGCGATGGACGACCGCGCCCTGTCCGGCGGGGCGGCAACGGTTTTTGACGCCAGCAGTTTGGCGTTTGAAAACCCCATCCCCTCTTTGGATGGGATGGACCTAGACCGTTTTTTGGCCGGAGACGCGGCCTTTGAGCAGGTCTTTGTCACCTCGCCGGCCGAAGTGGGTCACGGCCTAGGGCCGGTTTTCAATCAGACCTCGTGCGTGGGCTGTCACGCCCGCGATGGCCGGGGGCGCGAAGGGTTTGGCGAGGTCTCCCCCTTTATCGGCTCCATGCTCATGCGAGTCAGTCTGCCCGGCACCAATCCCGAAGTGCCCGGTGGCCCGCAGCCGGTGCCGGGCTTTGGCGAACAGATTGGGGATCGCGCCGTTTTCGGGGTCGCACCCGAGGCGCGGATCGACGTCACCTACTTTGAGGAGACCCGCCATTTTGCCGACGGCACCGCGTACTCCCTTCGCTTTCCGGTGTACGACGTAGTGGAGACCTATCAGCCATTGCCAGCGGACGTCCTGTTCTCGCCGCGCATGGCCCCGCCGGTTTTTGGCCGCGGCTTGCTCGAAGCCATCCCCGAAGAGACTATTCTGGCGCTGGCCGACCCCGGCGACCGCAATGGCGACGGCATATCCGGCCGACCCAATCGAGTGTACAACTTCCGCACGCAACAGACCGAATTGGGCCGCTTTGGCCTCAAGGCCAACAATCCCGACCTATTGCAGCAGGTCGCCGGGGCTTACCAGCAAGACATGGGCATCACCAGCCCCTATTTCCCCGAGGAGTCCACCGTCGGCCAACCGCAAATGGACGACCACCAAGACGACCCTGAAATCGGCCAAGAGACCTTGGATATCAACACCTTTTACATACAAACCCTAGCGGTGCCCGCCCGCCGCAACATCGACGATCCACAGGCTTTGCGCGGCGAAGAACTTTTTGCTGCGGCCCAGTGCTCGGGGTGCCACATCCCCACCCTGCAGACGGGCCACCACGAGATTGCGGCCCTAGCCAACCAGACCATTCATCCCTACACGGATCTGCTGTTGCACGATATGGGGGAAGAGTTGGCCGACGACCGTCCCGACTTTGAGGCCGATGGCCGCGAATGGCGCACGCCACCGCTGTGGGGCATCGGCCTGACGGCAACGGTCAACGGCATTCCAGCGTATCTGCACGACGGACGGGCGCGCACGCTGATGGAAGCCATCATGTTCCACGGCGGCGAGGCGGAAGCAGCACGGGAGTTTGTGCGTCAACTAGACCAGAGCGACCGGGACGCGCTCGTGGCCTTTTTGCAGTCGCTGTGATTGCGACACTGATCCGTTCCTAATTGCTCACTCAACGCAGCAGGACGAGCTTGCGTGTTAAAACGCCCTTGGTCGTCACCAGTCTGTACAGATAGACTCCACTGGCTAGGAGGCGGCCCGCGTCGTTCCGGCCATTCCAAGAAAGCCGGTGATAGCCCGCCCTCTGCTGCCCTTGGTGCAAGACCGCTACCCGCTGTCCCGTCAACGTGAGAATCTCCATGCGTGCTGGACCTGGTTCCGGCAGGAAGTAGGAAAGGACCGTTTGGCTGTTAAACGGATTGGGCGCGTTCTGCTGCAATTGAGGGGCATCGGGCAGCCCGATTTGATCCTGAGCCATCGCCACCAATTTGGCCTGTCCCGTTGAGTCGAACACATCGCGGAACAGGTCTAGGTCGGCTGAATCTACCTCACCATTGCCATCGAGATCAAAGCGAGGATCGCTGCTGCCGGAGAAAAAGGCAAAGAATAACAAGAGCGAGTCGGCTAAATCGACCTCACCGTTGCCATCAAAATCGAATTGAGCGCAGCCTGGCAGGTTAAGCTCCGCTAGGTCATTAATCGCCACATCCTGCAGGCCCGTCGGGAGACACCCGGTCAACTGATTGTCGGCGAGGTTCAGGGCCGTCAACTCGGTCAGTCGGCGCAATTGCGTCGATATCTTCCCGGTTAAGCCTTTGTTTTGCAGATTCAACTGCGTGACGCGCTGCGGCGTACCGCCGAGTGTGACGCCGTCCCAAGTGGCGATGGGAGTGCTTGCCGACCAGTTCAGTGTGGCATCTCCCGCCAGAGTATCCCGCGTCTTCAGTAGCGCGTTGCAATCGGACACCAGCCCCGAATTGTTGGCTGCATCGGGCACTGCGCCTCCGGTGGCACAGTCGCCGTCCTCGTTCGCCGTTACATCCGTTGACCCGCTCGTCGTTGCCCCATCGTCTTGGGTAGTCACCTGCTGATTGCCAATGGACGGCTGGGAACCCGTAGGCAGCGAATTCGTTCCGCCCTCGTCGCCCTCGTCGCCCTCGTCGCCCTCGTCGCCCTCGTCGCCCTCATCACCCTCGTCGTTCTCATCGCCTTCGTCGTTCTCATCGCCTTCGTCGTTCTCATCGCCCTCATCCCCCTCGTCACCGTCGTCCTCGTCGTCCTCATCGCCTTCGTCGTCCTCATCGCCCTCATCGCCCTCGTCGTCCTCATCCCCCTCATCGCCTTCGTCATCCTCGTCGCCCTCATCGCCTTCGTCGTTCTCATCACCCTCATCCCCCTCGTCACCGTCGTCCTCGTCGCCCTCATCGCCCTCGTCGTTCTCATCGCCCTCGTCATCCTCATCGCCCTCGTCGTTCTCATCGCCCTCGTCATCCTCATCCCCCTCGTCATCCTCATCGCCCTCGTCATCCTCATCGCCCTCGTCGTTCTCGTCACCCTCATCCCCTTCGTCGTCCTCATCCCCTTCGTCGCCCTCATCGCCCTCGTCGCCGTCGTCCTCATCCCCTTCGTCGCCTTCGTCGCCTTCGTCGTTCTCGTCGCCCTCATCCCCTTCGTCGTTCTCGTCGCCCTCATCCCCCTCGTCGCCCTCATCGCCCTCGTCGTTCTCGTCGCCGTCGTCCTCATCGCCCTCATCCCCCTCGTCATCCTCATCGCCTTCGTCGTCCTCGTCGCCCTCGTCGTTCTCGTCGTCCTCGTCGCCCTCGTCGTCCTCATCCCCCTCGTCATCCTCATCGCCTTCGTCGTCCTCGTCGCCCTCGTCGTTCTCGTCGTCCTCGTCGCCCTCGTCGTCCTCATCCCCCTCGTCATCCTCATCGCCTTCGTCGTTCTCGTCACCCTCGTCATCCTCATCGCCCTCGTCATCCTCATCGCCTTCGTCGTCCTCATCGCCTTCGTCGTTCTCGTCGTCCTCGTCGTCCTCGTCGTCCTCGTCGTCCTCATCGCCCTCATCGCCCTCGTCGTCCTCATCGCCTTCGTCATCCTCATCATCCTCATCGTCCTCGTCGTCGTCATCGTCGTCATCATCGTCGTCATCGTCGTCATCGTCGTCATCGTCGTCATCGTCGTCGTCATCGTCGTCGTCATCGTCGTCGTCATCGTCGTCGTCACTGGAAGCACTGATGCTGGATGAGTCGATGCTCCTCTCGCTTCTAATGAGAGGCGAGCTCTGGTCACCCAACGGCGTGTCTTTTATACTCTGCCCGTAAAGAGAGGAAGGCCGACCCAAAGTCATCAAGATCAGTATGCCCACGAGGGAAATAAATCGCCGTAGATGTCTCATATCTATTCCCTTCCTTGTGAATGTAACTATCTGCGCCTTTTCTGAGACAGGTTGAAGCTCACGATGATCCGATCGGCGTCCTTCCCCTTGGCCCTGGATTGATTCGGAGCCACGCTATGGTACAGCCAACTCGGGAAGATCAGCATTTTTCCGGTCACGGGTTTGTATTGGACCTTCGTCCAGCAGATTCGTGGGCGCTTGGTGTCGGGGATGTATTCGACAGAACTCATCAGGTTCTGGGTGCGCGGATCAATGAACTCGATTCCACCCGAATTCTTGGGTGCCTGGACGTAGTAGACGCCGCTCCAGATGCAGCCGGGATGGATATGAGCCCGGTTCGAGCTACCCGGTGGATTGATGATCGACCACATGGTGCCGATTCTCAGTTGATAGGACCCGTGATATCCGAGCTCGCGGCACATCATGGCCGAGGCCGCATCGACGTATTGAACCAATCCCGCAAACGTGACGTCCTTGTGCAGCTTGACGTGGCTGTGCCAACTCCCCAACTCCGGGAAGTTCGACTTGCGCACCCCTTTTCTGTCGCGTTCTCGTTCGGCGTAGATCGCCTCGATCAGGTGGGCGTTCAGAATCTCGCTGTCCGGAACTTCCAAAGAAAAAATAAGCGTCGGAAAATAGCGTCTCACCTTGAGCGCGTCTTCGGACAGACGAGCCACCAAGCCGCAGTCCGCGGCTCCACGGTTCGGAGTGTCGCGCGTCACTTTATTTTTCCATCGTCATGTTTGAGACTTCTGCCAGTACAGTTGCCGAAGTCGAAGCATTCTCCCTGAAATAACCCACGAAACGCTCGGTTTCCCTTGCCGTGTAGGCGGAAAGGTTGTGCGCCCACCGGAAGCCGATGCTCTGGAACATGAGCCTCGCCCGAACATTAACCCTCCTAACCTTGGTCTCTGCCGGAACAAAGTACCGTATCGTGTCGCTACCCCCAACGAAGTCCGCATCTACGCGCGCCTTGCCGTGCACCATGGTGGCCTCGACCGCGGAACCCTTGTCAAACCCCATCGGAAGAACTCGATTGTCCTTGGCGTATTTGACGGCGCGGAGCAGGCCCGTGGTTATCTTCCCCGAGCGGTCCGCGATAATGGGTTCATAAATCTGCACCTGCCCGGGGTCGTCGATCACCTGGTAATGCGGCTCGAAACGTCCCGGGTCCGCGTCGTTGTCATTGCCCTCGATGCTGCCGTCGGGACGCATGGCCCCGGACTCGAACAGAAGGCGCCCATTCTCATCATGCACTTGAAGGTGTATCCACATCCTGCGGGAAGGGTAGGCTGTCGGCAGTTTATGGCCGGCGAGATTTTTCACTTCCAAGTCGATCTCGAAGCGGTCGTTTTCCCGAACGACCGAAAGCAGCCCGAGCTCTGCCGTGGAAGTCTGCAAGTGGTCCCTGGTAGCCGCAGCCGCACGCTGAAGGTCGGCCGAAGGCGCTGTTACCAAGAGCTCGTTCCGGTACTTGTCCAGGATACGCAGCATGAACTCGTTGCCTCCGCGAAAGACATGCTGCGAAACATTTTCTCTCGACTCGCCAAGCACCGAGGATATCGGCGCGGCCGCAGCCTCCGGCATGTGACACGCCTGACAGCTTCTGGTTTCGGCGAAAACGCTGTGCTGCCATTCGAGGTAAGGAACCTGCTCGGGGAATTTCGAAACCTCCTGTCCCGTTTCATCGAGACTCGATATGAAAAGGGTATGGCATGTGGCGCAAAGCTCGGATTCCTGAATGTGAGAGGAGCTGTCGGGACTGAATCCGGTTGCCGACTGCATGACCCGGCGGAGACCGTTTTCCACCTCGAACGGTCCGAAAATCCGGGGCTCGGACCGGGGCCCGATAACGAAGTTGCCGTCGAAGCTGGACTCCATCCCGAAATTGTCTGCCTGTATCTGATGACAGGTCGTGCAGGACACCCCATCCAGCGCAAGCGTTGCGCTCTCTTCCCCCCGTGCGGCAGCCTCGAGGTGTTCGAACACCTTTCCCAGCCCCCCGTCAGCCTTGGAAAGGACTCGCGCCATCGGCATATGGCAGGTGGAGCAGTTATCTTCGATTTTCGCCTGAGCCTCCGGATGGTCGATTACTTCCCGCCGTACGGATGCCTGCCAATAGGGGTCGCGCGCAGAATGGGCCATCATGGAGCCGCTCCAGGCATGCCCGATGGACACGGGCCCTCCCTCGGCATCGGTGAGATTGCTGTGGCAGGCAATACACTGATCCGAACTCGCGAACGTGACATGGTCCACGGGTTGAGCCAGAGCCCGGCTCCCCGCAAGCATGGCAACGACCATTGCGAGCCCGGAACCCATCCGACGGACGCGTCTACCAGCCATCGAAGAAACCTCCGTCAAACCAGTCCCACAAGAGATAGGCGACGAATTGCGGGTCCCCATCCTGCCGGTTCTGGAGGGGCAGGCGCACCCCCGAATTGAGCAGTATATGTTGACGTGTATTCAGAGCCACCTGGACTTGAGGGACCACATCCAAGTTGGCTTTTGACCCGGAGGCCAACTCGCGGGAAACAAGTACCTCCACCATGGGACTCCAGGCACGGCCAAACTCCCCCCGAGTCCAGGTCTTTCCCAGCAGGGCGCGCAGTGCAAGTTCGTCTTCGGCCTCCCCTCCCACTGCAAACTCACCAAAGGTTTGGGCCTGGAAGAAGGCGTCCCCGGGGAGGAGATGGACGTAGGCCACGTAGGGTTCCAGTCTGGTCGACCCCGACCCGAAACCCTCGTCCTCATCCCCGGTGGGCAGAATCATCTCCCCGCCTATGCTCAACCCGTTCCCGCGTTCCAGATTGTGATACAAGGCATACCTGTAGCCGAGCCCGATATCACCGGGGCCGCAGTTCGAACCGTCTCCTTGCGGGGAATCGCGCCATCCCACAGGTACGGAGACTTCCATCATTCCCCGGGGACCAGACCGGTTTTCGTAAGTCACTTCGAATTCAACCGCCTTGCTGCCGCCCGTACCTGCAGACAGTTGGAAGTAAATCTCGTCCTCGGGAAATGCCTTCTCCGTAAACAGGGGTTTGGGTACGTTGAACTCCCCTCGCGGCCAGTCGTCGTTGCTGCAAAAGGTGCGCACGTGCCTCAGGACGGCGTGGATCTCCTCCTCAGACAGGGCATCTCCGAACGCAGGCATCATCCGGTCAAAGGCGCGAACAGGGCCCCCTTCGTGAACCACCGCATACCAGTCGGGATCCGGTTCCCTGGAACTGAATTCACAATCCGTGAAGTCCGGCAGCTCAATCTCGAAACCGCGGTCCTCCACCGAACGCCCTCGTCCATCTGCGCCGTGGCACGCGGCGCAGGCATGGGCATACAGGACGGCATCTTCGGTAGAGGCGGCGGCGGGGAAGTTCGCCAGGGAACAAAGAAGCGTTACGAGCGATACTGGAACGCGCAAGGTGTCCACTCTATGGATTTTTCCCAGAATTGGAGGAAAAGGACCGTGGGTGAAATTGATCCAAAAGGCTAATTAGGGAATCCTCGGTTCGGATTGCTACATACAATTATGATCAATAGGGTAACTGAGATCAAAATTAAAAATGTGGATTGTCTTGCAAGTATATTCTGCGTTCATCTGCGGATTATCTCGTGAACGACTTAGATATATTATCAATCAATAGCTTAGGTATATTAACGTGAGTTCGGGTTAAGGTGAGGGCATCCTTTTTGGCTAAACTTAGGTTTGCAC
>JAPPEF010000138.1 GCA_028875335.1 Gemmatimonadota bacterium | reverse complement strand
CAATGCACTCGTTCCCTTCGAAGACGGGCGCGACCTGCATGTCCAAATGGCGCTCTCGGGCACCAGTCAGGTCCACTTCCATTTCTCGCCGTCGGCCGTCGGCTAAACACCCGGCCAATGCATCTTGGATGGTCGAGTAGCGCACGACCTCCGCGGTCAACAGCCCCTCTAGCGGCGGGTCCAGGCCAAACAGGTTGGCCAGCGCTTTGTTGGCCAGCACCACCCGGCCATCTCGGTCGACGACTAAGATGGCCTCGGTAATGCTTTCGAGGATAATCCCTAAGCGGTTATTTTCGCTCTCTAGCCGACCGACGCGCTGTTGAATGCGCTCGGCGAGTTCCTCGAGCGGACGCGCCAACTCGGGATGGAACGCCTCCAGCCAAGCCGAGTCGCTGGGAGTCGCTTTGTCGAGTTGGCGCAACTGCTCTCCCTGCCGGCGAGCCGTGCGACCCCAGAACCAAATTTGGCCGCCAGTCCAAAGCGCGGCCAACGCGAGCGCGAGCGCGATGTAACCACTCCACCAGACGAGCACGACTAACAGCGCGTTGCTCAGGAGCAAGATCCATCCTAAGTGCACCCTATCGTCCCTCTCGGCGAAAGCGATAGCCCATGCCGCGCACGGTTTCGACCATCTCGGCTGCTGTTCCTAGTTTTTCGCGCAGGCGGCGGATGTGGGTGTCAACCGTGCGGTGATACCCAACGTACTCGTAGCCCCACACCACCTTGAGCAACTCCTCGCGCGATTGTACCCGCCCGCGCCGCTGCGCAAGGGTCGTCAAGAGCTTGAACTCGGTTGCCGTCAGCTCGATGAGATCGCTGTCGAGTTGCACCTGACATCCCACCGGATCAATGGCCAAGGGGCCAGCCACAATCTGCACGGCTTCCGCTTCGCCGCGACCCTGGACGCGGCGCAAGATGGCGCGGATGCGCAAGACGAGCTCGCGCGGGGAAAAGGGCTTGACCAAGTAATCGTCCGCACCCAATTCCAAGCCGACGATGCGGTCGATCTCTCCGGCGCGTGCTGTCAGCATCAAGACCGGTATGTCCTTGGTGCGGGGATTTTGCTTGAGGAGGCGGCAGACCTCTAAGCCGCCGATGCCCGGCAGCATCAAATCCAAGACCACGAGGCAGACCTGATTTTGCTCAATCGCGCTCAGGGCCTGCTCTTCGTCCTCGGCTGGCACGACGGCAAAACCGGATTGTTCTAGATGGTACGAGACCAAGGCGAGAATGTCGGGCTCGTCCTCGACGACTAGGATTTTGTCGTTCATGAGTCTTTCTCCTCCCACCATTCTTCTTTTTGGTGCCGCACGATGCGCCCCTCGACGAGGAACGCCACGTTCTCGGCGATGTTGGAGGCGTGATCGCCGATCCTTTCGAGGTGGCGCGACACCAAAATCAGATAGATGCCGCGGTCGATGGTGTCTGGCCCAATCGACGGCGCGTGCATGTACGTGAGCAACTCGCGAAAAATCTGATCGCGCAACAGGTCGAGCTCCTCGTCGCGCTGACCAACGTCGCGCGCCAAGT
Organism: Gemmatimonadota bacterium; assembly: GCA_028875335.1. The sequence continues at coordinate 10,855 of JAPPEF010000138.1, read as the reverse complement.
CCACATCGCGGCGCACGAACGCGTCGAGGGCATCCTTGACCATGCCCTGGGCCAATTCGGACATCCTCGGGATGTCGATCAGTGGCTTGAGCAGCGGCATCTTGTTGAGCACCTCGGCGCGTTGGACGATGTTGACAGCTTCGTCATTGATCCGCTCTAGATCCTCATTGATTTTTAGCATGCAGGCCAACAGCCGCAGATCGCTGGCCATCGGCCCTTGGGTCGCAAACACCTTCAGGCAGGACTCCTCAATGCCGATTTCCCAATCGTCGATCTTCTTCCCCCCCTCAAGCACTACTTGCACCAGTTCGTCGTCGCGGTCCACGAGGGCGCGCACGGCCTGCTCAATGGACTCTTCGACGGCCCCGCTCATTCTTAATAAGTCCTGTTTGAGCTCGTCTAGTTGCTGGTCGAATCTTCGTTCCATGGCACCGTCCTCCCTCAGCCGAAGCGGCCGGTTACGTAGTCCTCGGTCTGTTTGTTGTGGGGGTTGGTAAACATGTCTTCGGTCTGGTTAAACTCGATCAAGGAGCCTAGATAGTAGAAGGCCGTATAGGTCGAAATCCGCGCCGCCTGTTGCAGATTGTGCGTGACGACGATGATGGTGTAATCGGCCTTCAGGTCGGTGATCGTCTCCTCGACCCGCGCAGTGGCAATCGGGTCCAGCGCCGAGCACGGCTCGTCCATCAACACCACCTCCGGCTCGACGGCGAGGGTGCGCGCAATGCACAGTCGCTGCTGCTGGCCGCCGGACAAGCTCAGCGCGTTGTCCTTGAGCCGGTCCTTGACCTCGTCCCACAGCGCCGCGGCCTTCAGGCTCTTCTCCACGGCCTCATCGAGCACCCGACGGCGGTTTTCCCCGGCGATCCGCAGGCCGTAGGCCACATTCTCGTAGATGGACTTGGGGAAGGGATTGGACTTTTGGAACACCATGCCCACCCGCCGCCGCAAGTCGATTACATCGCAATCGGGCGCGTAAATATCGCGATCGCTGACCCGCACCGAGCCTTCAATGCGCGCGGATTCGATCAGGTCGTTAAGGCGATTGAAGCAACGCAAGAGCGTCGATTTGCCGCAGCCCGAAGGGCCGATAAACGCGGTCACCTCGCGCTCGGGAATGCTCAGGTCAATGTCGTGCAAAGCCTGAGTCTCGCCGTAGAACATGTTCAGGTTTTCCACCTCGACGATGGGATTTGCATGGTCCGAGGCTACGGGCGTACTCATGGCATCTCCTAAAAGGCCGCGCTGGCGTATTTCTTGCGCAATTTGTTGCGGACGACAATCGCCGTCAAGTTCAGGAGCAACACAATAGTCAACAACAGCAGGGCTGTGGTGTACACCATGGGGCGGGCCGCCTCCACGTTGGGCGACTGGAAGCCCACGTCGTAAATGTGGAAGCCCAAGTGCATAAACTTGCGCTCCAAGTGGAAAAATGGTGCGAACGCATCGAGCGGCAAGTCCGGTGCCAACTTGACGACGCCAGTGATCATTAGCGGTGCGACCTCGCCGGCTCCGCGCGCCGTGGCCAAGATGACACCCGTCAGAATGCCCGGCAGGGCACTGGGCAGTACCACGCTCCAAATCATCTGAAATTTAGTCGCCCCCAAAGCCAGCGCGCCTTCGCGCATCTCGCGGGGCACGGCCGCCAAGCTCTCCTCCGTGGCAACGATGACGACCGGCACCGTCAGCAGGGCGAGCGTCAGCGAGGCCCAGAGAATGCCACCGGTGCCAAAGGTGGGTGTCGGCAGGGCATCCGCGTAAAAGAGTTGGTCAATGCTGCCGCCGATGCCGTACACAAAGAATCCCAAGCCAAACATGCCAAAGACAATGGAAGGCACGCCCGCCAAGTTGTTGACCGCAATCCGCACGAGGCGCACCAAAAGGCCCTGCCGGGCGTACTCGCGCAGGTAGAGCGCCGCGAGGACCCCAAAGGGCACGGCCGCCAAGCTCATCAGCATCACCATCATCACCGTGCCAAACAGCGCGGGGAATATGCCGCCCTCGGTGTTGGATTCGCGCGGCTCGCCCGCCACAAACTCCCAACCCTTGGACAGATAGGTCTGGACCTTGGCCCAAAAGCCCATCAAATTGGGTCGATAGGCGCGAACGATAGCCGCCACCCCGACGCGGCGCGTCTCACCCCCAGCCAGCGCGACTTCCACCTTCCAGCGTTCCTGCTGCTCCCGCAACTCGTCCAAGCGGCCAGACAGGGCCTCGTGCTCGTCCCACAGGGCCTGGCGACGCACCTCGTTTGCGACCAGTTGCGCTTCGTTTTGTTCGCGCTGCAAGCGCCGCTCTTGCAGGCGCAAGTCATCTATTGCGCGGTTGAGCTTGTCCAGCTCGCCGCGCTCCAAGGTTTGAATGCGCTCGTCAAGCTCGCCGATCTGATCCAGCAGTTCCTGTAAGACTTCCCAGACTCCCACCCCTTTTGCCAGCAGCCGCTCCTCCTCGTACAAAGCTGCGATAAAGCCGTGCATATCGCCCCACTCGACCCGCTCGAAGACCACGGCCTCGGCCGGCGTTTCGCGCTCGGCAATCGCGTCTTCATCCACCCAGCGAAAGTCTTGGCCATACGCGTCGCGGTTGCCGACCTTTAACTGCACCCGATAGTGCCCTGCGGCCCCGGGAATGGGCTGGCGATCCATCAGTTTGCCCATGACCGGCGGACCGTCTTTGAGGCGCAACAGGGTCAGATCCTGCGGCCAGAACACGCCCGCGCCGTGATAGACAATGATCCCCACCAAACCGGCGATCATCGCCAAACACAGGGCCAGCGCTCCGCCCGTAAGCCAGATAAAAGGGTCGCCCCGCCGCCAGAATTTCATCACAGCCTATTGTATTTATCCCGCAAGCGTTGGCGCACGATCTCGGCCAACGAGTTGATAAAGAAGGTGACCATGAACAGCAGCAAGCCACTGAGGAAGAGCACTCGATAGAGCGTGCCCTGGTGTGGCGCTTCGGGTAATTCCACGGCGATATTGGCCGAGATGGTGCGCATGCCGTTGAAAATGTTCCAATCCATAATCGGGGTGTTGCCCGTGGCCATCAGCACGATCATGGTTTCCCCGATGGCGCGGCCGAGGCCAATCATAGCGGCCGAGAAAATGCCCGGCAGGGCCATGGGCAACACCACCTTGATGGCCGTCTGCCAAGGCGTGGCACCCAAGGCCAGCGAGCCAGCGCGCAAATGGCTGGGCACGCTAGAGAGCGCGTCCTCACAGATGGTGAAGACCAGCGGAACGACCGCAAAGCCCATGGCAAACCCCACGACCAAGCAATTGCGCTGGTCGTAGCCAACACCCGCGTCTTGCCGCAGCCAGCGCAGGAAGTGCCCGTCGAAAGCCAAGTCTTCAAAGACCGGCCCCAGCGCGTACGCCAACCAAGCGACCAGCAGGGTCACCGCGCCGAGCAAGTATATCTCCCCCACCCGCGCCACTTGGCGCACCCAAGCCTCTGGAGCGTATTGCCAGCCCCAAGCCGCAGCTATGACCACGGTTGGCACTGCCGGCAGCAGCAGCAAGGTCCCCAACAAGTGCGATTCGAGGAGTGGGGCCAGCCACAAGCCAGCTAAGAAGCCCAAGATGACGCTCGGCAACGAGGCCATGACTTCCACGGACGGCTTGACCAAGCCCTGCACGCGCGGCGAGGCAAATTCAGCCGTGTAAATCGCCGCTAAAATCGCCAACGGCAACGCGAAAAGCAGGGCGTAGAGCGTGCCCTTGGCTGTACCTAAAATCAACGGCACCAAGCTGAGCTTGGGCTCGAACTCGTCCGTGCCGCCGGTGGACTGCCACACGTATTCGCGTCCCCCGTAGCCTTCGTACCAGATGGAGCCGAATAGCACGGCTGCGCTGATTTCGGGGTGGGGATGGTCGAGAGCAAAGCGCCGCAACCACCCGTCTTTGCCCAAGGCCAAAAATCCATCGGCCTTGGGCGCAAAGACCAACGCGGTCACCGGGGAGTCGCCCCGCAGTTGGAAGGCCGTCTGTTCGGAGGTTAGGTGGTGTAGGGCTATGGCCCCTTCGGCGTCGGTCGTGATGAATTGCTTGTCGCGCGTAGAGGAGGCAATGTGGGTAACGGCTGAGGCATGGGGAGCAAAAGTGTGGATTTTGCGATACGACCGTTGCCCATTTTCCTCGACCTTAAACCAAGTGCTGACGTGGCCGGCCGCGTCGCCGACGACCAGCGAAACCTCGCCCAGCGCATACCCCAGTGCTGAGACCGCGACCTCTGAGACGGCAATGTGCCCCACAAACTCAGGTGCTTGTTCCACCCCGCCCAGCCGCCACTCGTACACCCGCCCTTGATCCGTCCCCACGAGCAACTGACGAATGCGACCGTCGAGCAGTATCTGCGTGGCCTTGCCGTCGAGGTTAGCCGTTAGCTCGTACTGTCTTTCTCGGCGCTCGCCCGGCCCCAATAGGCTCTGCTGCTGCTCGGCCACCATCGCGACCAAGCGGCCACTCGCCGTAATCGCCGCCGCGGCCGAGCGGCCGTCGTCTTCTTCCCGAAAGGCCACTTGCACCAGCGGCTCGCCCGCCGGATCGACTGCGATGAGGCGCTCAACCGCAAACTGCGTCACCACCTGCCGCTGGCCACTGCTGTAATCGAGTTGGAAGCGAATCCGCGCCACTAGCAAATGACCGTCGTCCGTGCCCAGCGCCAAAACGTCGTTTGGCATCCGCTGTGCCGCCGTTACTTTGCGGCCCGTCAACTCGGCTGGCCGTTCGCGACGGATGACTTGGCCATCGTCCAACCGCAACAAATCCACCCCTTTAGGACCGACTGCATAAGCGGTCTGGTAGTAGGGATCGAGCCCAATGGCGAATGGGCCGGCCACTTGGCGTGCTTTTTCTGCTGTTACCTCTGGGGAGCGAAACAAGGGCCACGCCTCGGAGAGGACGAAGAAGAATATCCCCATGACGGCGGCAATAATGCCGATGCCGCCGATGGAGATACAGCGCCCAGCTAGCCAGTCGAAGATTCGCGCTCGCGGCGTGATCCCGCGCTTATATGGCTTTTCGCCCACGCACTTGCGTCCTTAGATATCCAACTTGGCCAATTCGGCTTGTACTACTTCAAACGGCACGGGCATATAGCCATCCTTGACGACAATTTCTTGACCTTCTTTGGAAAAAATAAACTTGCAGAACTCTTTCACTAGCGGGTCCATGGCTTGGCCGGGGGCCTTGTTCATGTAAATGTACAGGAAGCGCCCGAGAGGGTAAGAGCCATTCAGTACGTTTTCCATGGACCCTTGTTTAAACTCCTGTCCCTCGGTTTTGGCCAAGGGCACGACGCGCACACCCGAGGTCTGATAGCCAATGCCGCTGTATCCTATGGCGAAGCGATCCTCGGTGATGCCCTGGACCACGGATGCCGAGCCGGGCTGCTCTTTCACCTCGTCCTTGTAGTCGCCTTTGAACAGGGCTTGCTTCTTAAAAAAGCCATAGGTGCCCGAGGCCGAATTGCGGCCATAGAGGCTGACCTGGGCCTTGGTCCAATCTCCCTCCAACCCCAACTGGCCCCAACTAGCGATGTCATTGGGGAACTCGCTGCGGCGGGTCTTGGAAAAAATCGCATCGACTTGCGGCAGGCTCAGGCCCTCGAGGGGATTGTCCTTGTTGACAAAGACCGCCAGCGCGTCTAGCGCCGCCCGCAAGGGCGTTGGCTTGTAGCCGAAAGCCTGCTCGAATTTGTCCTCCTCGCTCGACTTCATCGGCCGCGACATCGGCCCGAACTGAGCTGTGCCTTCGATTAGGGCCGGTGGCGCAGTACTAGATCCCTTGCCCTCGATCTGGATCTTGACGTTGGGATAGTACTTGCGGAAGGCCTCCAGCCAGAGCGCCATCATGTTATTCATTGTATCGGAGCCAATGCTGCTGGCGTTGCCGGCCAGACCGCGCACCTTCTCGTAGGGCGCGATTCGCTCATCAACGGCTATGGTCTGCGCTTGGACGCCAGCGGCGAATACCCAACACATCAGCACCACTCCGCTCCATCTTTTTTTCATCTTTGCATTCCTCATGTTAGGTAACATTGCGGGATTTATGTTGCATCTACGTGTCTCATGGATGAAACTTGCGTTACAATACGTTACAGCACTGCTAAAATTTGTAGTAAAAGGTCAGCCGTCCTTGGACATTGGCATCGCGGCCGGCAGGCGACTCAATGAGCACATTGGGCATCAGGTGAACGTCTGTAGCGGCGGCGTAGTCGAGACCAGTGATGAAGAGTAAATCGCTAGTATCCTCGGCGTCGTGGGAGACCACATCGAACCGGCCAAAGCCTTTGAACGCGGCATTTAGCGGCAGCGAGCCAAAGGCCGAAACCCCGGCGATGACATGGTCGTCGCCGTTATCGCCGGCCAGTTCGTTGGTGCGCGAGAAGACCTCCAACCCCGCCCTACCCCTCGCTCCCTGCCAGCCGACGAAGCCCTTGAAGGTCCGCTCGTTGAGACCGGCTGCCCTCGCATTAAAGTCCGCATAGCCTTCCAATATCAATCGGTCCGCAGCCTTGAAACTCAACGAACCATAGAATTTCTTGCCGTGGTCGTCCTCCGGCCCCTGTCCAGTTCCATTGCCGACCATCAGGTGGTAGCTCAGCCGACCTGCCGCGCCCTTGAGGGCCGCGCCCAAGTCGGCTGAAGAGCCGATTTTATTCCAATCAAGTACGGTCTTGGCTACTGAGCGATAGCCCCAGACCTTTTCGGCAACCGCCCAAATCGGCGTCCCCGAAAGCCCTAGGTATATATCCGCATCCCCTAGCCCCTCCTTCCACTGTAAGTAGCCGTGCTTGACGAAGGGTTCCATCTTCGAACCTTGGGCAAACCCCGCATCCCTAGCCTCAAGGCGAAAGCGAATCGCAAAGTCGGTGGCGATATCGCTCTGGTATGTGAGGTACAGACGGCGGAACTGGAAAGCATTGCGCTTGGGGGAGTACTTGGTGTCGGCTTCATCGGCGGCGAATACATAGTAGTAGTCGCCAAACATAAGGCCCTTGACCTTGCCCTCCTGCGCTTGCGCTGCAAAGACCCAGCCCAACATCAGGATTCCAAACGCCATCATTTTTTTCATTTGTATTACGATCCTCCCTCTTTGGGCGTTTTTCTTGTCCTATGTTATAAAATGGCCTCGCCATGCGACGCTTTTGTCACAGAATTGTTACAAAATGGTGACGTTTTTCTCCTGCATCCTACGATAGAGACACTGCCTCCAAGACCCCTTGTAACCGCCTGCATAAAAAAATGACCTTGCTCAAATAGGACTTCTGCATAGGACAACAAAAAAGAGGGACGGGTGTAAAACCCCGTCCCTCTTTTCGTACTCCCACTCGCTTCTTTACACCACAGTGCCCGACGGAATCACCGCGTCCTTAGGCACAACCACGATCCCGTCGCGGATGTAGTAATTTGTCTCGTCGGCTTCGACGCCTTTCTCCTTGTTAGTGATGCAAACCCCTTCGCCGATGCGCGCGTTTTTGTCGATGATCGCCCCGGTGATCGTGCTGTTCGCGCCAATCCCCATATCTGGAATGCCCTGGGCGGCATTGCGCGCTCGATCGGCCGGCGACTCATCCGAATCAGCACCCATGACGATGGTGTTGGCAATCTGGCAATTGGCGCCAATCACCGAGCGGATCCCGATCACTGAGCGCTCGATCCGGGCCGACCGTATGTACGAGCCTTCGCAGATGATCCCCCGCTCAATGTGGCAATTCTCCAGCCGCGTGCCAGAAAGGAAGCGCGCGTGCGTGTAAATCGGTGCGTCGGCCCGGTAAAAGTTAAAAGGCGGCTGCCGATCCGTCAGCGCCAAATTGGCCTCGTAAAAAGAGCGAATGGTGCCGATGTCTTCCCAATAGCCGTCAAAGGTGTGGGCAAAAACGCCGACCTTGTGAATCGCATCCGGGATGATGTGCTTGCCGAAGTCGTCTTGGTCGCTGCTCATCAGTAGGCTGACCAAGACCTGGGGTTCAAACACGTAAATGCCCATAGAGGCCATATAACACGCCTCCGGGTCGGCAGCCGCTGGCAGCCGCAGAGCATCTAGTTCAGCCTCGTCTTGCGGCTTCTCGCGAAAATCCACGATCCGCCCTTGAGCATTCATCTGCACGATCCCCAGCCCGGGTGCGGCTTCCCGCGTCACTGGCTTGACCGCAATCGACACGTCCGCACCGCGCGCTCGGTGCTCTTCGACAAAGGCGCGGTAATCCATGCGATAGAGGTGGTCGCCCGACAGGATTAGCACTTGGTCGGCCCGGCGCGAGAGCAAGCGCCTGAGCTGTTGGCGCACTGCATCGGCCGTGCCCTGGTACCAAGCAGCGCTGTCTTGGGTCTGCTCGGCAGCCAAGATCTCGACAAAGCCATCAGAAAAAGAATCAAAGCGATACGTTGTGCTAATGTGGCGATGCAGCGAAGCGGAATTGAATTGAGTTAGGGCAAAAATGCGGTTGACCCCAGAATGCAGACAATTGCTGATGGGAATGTCGATTAAGCGGTACTTGCCGCCAATCGGCACGGCCGGCTTGGAGCGAAGCTGCGTCAGCGGAAAAAGCCGCGCGCCCTGCCCACCCCCGAGGATGACTCCAATAACGTTCCTCATAACTAAAACTCCCGATCCTAAAGTTCGGCTCAGTCCTCTAAGTAGCCTTATCTTATAGTTTTTTCCCACCTTAGCAAGCCCACCACGTGCGAATTGGGCGGCCGCACAAAATAGTATATTTTGTTTCACATAGGAGAAGCCTTATGAAAACATTATTCGCCGTCATCATCGGACTAGCAGTAGCGGCCCCTGCTGTCGCTGATTCTCCCACGTCGAGTCGGCTGACCGACCAAGATCGTACGTTTTATGCCTCTTCCGTGGCGTTTTCGCCCGACGGCAAAATCCTAGCGTGCGACTTAGTCCTTTGGGATGTCGCGAGCCAGAGCCTGTGGGCCACCCTGCAAGATACGTCTTATGTCTATGCCGTGGCGTTTTCGTCCGACGGCACCATGCTCGCGTCCGGCGGGAATAACACCGTAGCCCTTTGGGATGTCACTCAGCAGAGGCGGCTGGCCATCTTAGAAGGGCATGCGCAGAGGGTCAATTCTCTGGCGTTTTCACCCGACGGCACCATACTAGCATCCGGGTCAGACGATCACACCATAGTCCTTTGGGATGTCGCAATGCGGAGGCAGCGGGTCACCTTGGAAGGGCATGCGGATAGCGTCCAAGCCGTGGCGTTTTCACCCGACGGCACCATGCTCGCGTCCGCCTCAAGCGATCACAGTGTAGCCCTTTGGGATGTCGCGAGGAGGGGACGGCTAGCCACCCTCAAAGGACATACGGATAATGCCCATGCCGTGGCATTTTCACCCGACGGTACTATGCTCGCGTCCGCCTCAAGCGATCGCACCGTAATTCTTTGGGATGTCGCAACGCGGAGGCGGCGGGCTACCCTGAGGGGGCATACGTCTCACGTCTATTCCGTGGAGTTTTCGCCCAACGGCGCGCTGCTGGCATCCGGCTCATACGATCGCACCGTAATTCTTTGGGATGTCGCAACGCGGAGGCGGCGGGCTACCCTGAGGGGGTATAGATGGTCGGTCACTTCGCTGGCGTTTTCGCCCGACAGCGCGTTGCTGGCGTCCACGGATCGTTCGGTCCTGCTCTGGCAACTTTCTTCTCTGGCACCGCTGCCGGAGATCGACCCATCCGTTACAGACGACGATCCTTCCACGTGGAAGCAGCAGGCCACCCTGCAAGGGAATGGGTCGGGGGTCCAAACCGTGGCGTTTTCACCCGACGGGACTATGCTCGTGTCCGGGGATGAGTCCTTAATCCTGTGGAATGTCGCAAAGAAGAGACGGCTGGACACCCTACAAGGGCATGAAGCTAAGGTCCAAGCTGCGGCGTTTTCGCCCGATGGAACTACCCTAGCGTCCGGCGGGGATGAGTCCGTAATCCTGTGGGATGTTGCGAAGAAGAATCAGCTAGCCACCCTCAAAGGGCATAAGAATAGGGTCCAAGCCGTGGCGTTTTCACTCGACGGTATCACACTGGCGTCCGGGTCAGACGATAACACCGTAATCCTATGGGATGTCGTGAAGAAGAAGCGGCTAGACACCCTCAAAGGACATGCGGATTGGGTCCAAACCGTGGCGTTTTCGCCCGATGGAACCATGCTCGCGTCCGGCTCAAGCGATGACACCGTAATTCTATGGGATGTCGCAAGCCACAAGCAGCTAGCCACCCTCAAAGGGCATACGGACTATGTTCTTTCAGGGTCGTTTTCGCCCGATGGAACTACCCTAGCGTCCGGCTCAAGCGATGACACCGTAATCCTATGGGATGTCGCAAGCCACAAGCAGCTAGCCACCCTCAAAGGACATACCGGAAATGTCACTTGCTTGGCGTTTTCACCCGACGGTACCACGCTGGTGTCCGGCTCAAGCGATAACAACATAATCCTGTGGGATGTTGCGACGCAGAGGCGGCTGACCACCCTGAAAGGGCATACCGGTTGGGTCCAATCCGTGGCGTTTTCATCCGACGGTACCATGCTGGCGTCTGGAGCCGAGGACGGTACCGTCCTGCTCTGGCGATCTTTTTCTAAGTAGGAGCGCACATGACGGGAAAATTACAGCACAAGACCGCGTTGATCACCGGGTCGGGTCGAGGTATTGGGCGGGCCATCGCCGAATGCTTTGTCCGCGAAGGTGCGCGAGTGGCCGTCGCCGATATCGACTCAAGCACTGCTCGCGCCACGGCCGCTGAGATCGGCGCGTTGGGCCTAGAATTGGACGTGTCGGCCAAAGCCTCCGTCCTCGCCGGCACGAGCCGCGTGCTCGACGAGTTCGGCCAACTCGACATCCTCG
>JAPPEF010000176.1 GCA_028875335.1 Gemmatimonadota bacterium | reverse complement strand
AAGTAGAGGTCGCCGGGTTCGAGCTGGACCTGGACGCGCTCGATGCCCTCGCGGGCGACGTAGGCAGCAAAGTTCTCGCGCCCCAGATGCTCGGTGAGCGCGGGACGAAAGGGACAGTTGTACAGATACGGCTCCCCGGTACCACCTTCTTTGGTGCTATTCTGGAAGCAAAGCACCCCAGCAAACTGGTGTTTGAAGCGCGAAATCTGATATTCGAAAGCTTGGGTGCGCTTGGCGACGGAGTCATAGTGCGGGCCGTGGCCGGTTTCCCGGTGATAGACGCGGAAGATGGCCGGGCCGTAGAGGCGACCGTCCGGCTCGCGCGCGGTCTTGACCTCCTTGCCGGGCGCTAGCTGGGCTAAGGCGTCGTACATGGTGCGGACCGGATCGTCATAGCCGTCGAAGAGAGTCTCGAACAACGCCAGCGTCTCCGCGGAATGGGCGTGGAATTTTTCGCGGTCGCTGCGGTGGTGGCCAAAACTAGTGCCAATATCGACTCGACGCGCTTGGCCATCGCCGACCTCGTGGGGGTCGTAGAGCAGGCTGCGCTCGTAGAACCGCCGCATCAGCGCCCGGCAATGGGCGGGGTCGTAGTGCTGGCGCAGCACAAGAGCCGGCACCTCGCCGCGCGCTAGGGCCATCAGCGGCTCGGGGTACTGGTCGAGGATCTCGGGGATGGGGGCTTCGAATGGAGTCCAAGTTTGGGTGATTGTCATGGCGGAAAACTTAATATGCGTCGCGGGCTGAGTCCACACTTCAGCCTGAGAATGGCGCGATTGCTTTACTCCGCAGATAATCGACGTTCATCTCAATTCCCAAGCCGGGACGGTTGGACAGATGTAGGCAGCCGTCTCTGACATCCAACGGATGGTCGATCAGCACATCATAAGCGTTGAGCTTGGCGCGACTGGTCTCTAATTTGTAGAAATTCGGAACTGTCATCATCGTATGCGCCCCAGCCAGCACATTGATGGGACCGCTTGCATCGTGTGGCGAGATCGGCACGTAGTACGCCTCCGCCTGCGTCGCAATCTTCTTCAACTCTGAAATACCACCCGCCCACGTCACATCTGGCATGATATAGTCCGCGAGTTCATTTTCAAGGACTGGCACGAACTCATAGCGGGTCTGGAGCCGCTCACCGACACAAATCGGCACGCTGACGTTCTGTCTGACCTGCTTCAATGCGTGGTAGCTTTCAACGGGGACCGGCTCTTCAAACCATCCGATGTTGTAAGGTTCCAACCTTTTCGCGAGCCGAATCGCTGTTGCTACATCAAACCGACCGTGACAGTCGATGAGAATTTGAATGTCAGGTCCGACCGCCTCTCGAATTGCAGCGATCACATTTGCGCCCTGTTCCTCTCCTGCGGCATCCATCTGCCCACTCAAATAGCCGTTGGCTTCTTCTGGATGGTGAGGGAACGGATCGGTTTTCAACGCGGTATGACCTGTTTCTGCAATCGCTTTGCAATGCGCTGCCGCGCTCTCTGGATCTCTCTCCCCCCCTGGATGTGTGTAAAGAGATATCGAGTCCCGAACGGGTCCCCCGCCAACTAGTTCATAGATTGGTAATCCCAACTGCTTACCGCGAATATCCCACAACGCGATATCAATAGCACTGACGATATTTGAGGTGGCACCCCGTGTCCCCATGTAGGTGAACGCTCGGAAAACCTTGTTCCATATCGTCTCAATGCGTGTTGCGTCATCGCCTTCAATTAGACTGCTGGTTTGTGCAAGCATGGCACATACTGCTCTATTCGCTACTGGGCTGGTGCCGGTAATTTCGCCCCACCCTGTGATCCCTTCGTCTGTTGAGACTTGAACAAAGACATACTCTCGTTCCCTGTTGGGGGGGTCACCGGCGGTATCTAGGTAAGGCGCTGGTGATTTAACAAGCCACGGTGTGACTCCAGTTATCTTCATCGTTTCACTCCTGTTTTCTAATGACATTGGTTCATATAAGAAGCTACAAAGCCTCCGCGAATTAACGCGAATCTACGCAAAAAAAAAGAAAGACTAAAGATGGGCAACTCGCGAATGCGGTGGAGCGGACGTCAGTACGCCAGCCCGATCAGACGCACGGTATCGTCCTCGCCGGTCTGAGCGCCCAGATCGATGCGGCAGAGATAGATCCCCGGCGGCACGACCGCGCCTTGTATATCAACTCCATCCCACAGGTAGGACCGTAAACTGCCCGTCGATGACGAACTCAGCCGCGCCACTTGGTGCCCGCTCAGGTCGAAAATCTCCACTTGCGGTGCGGGCGCGGCGACCTTCAAAACGGCAAAGCGGACCGAGACTTGGTCGTTGATCCCGTCGCCATTGGGGGTGAAGACTGGTGGATCTATCGCGAGGTCATCAATGAGCCAGCGGCTGCCAGTCAGTTCGGGCAAGAGCACGATATTGGCGCGACGGGACATGGCCTCCACCGATTGCCACAGACCCGGTCGCTCGTTGGTGCCGAGGTCAAGGGCGAAGAGGGAGGCGTTTTGCAGGAGGCGGGCAGTAAAGCTGACTTCGAGCGAGTCGGTGGCGATCACCTCTGGCAGGGCGATGAAGAGCGAGTCGCCCCGCGCTTCCACCGCCACGGGATCGCTAGATGCTGCCCCCGCGCTCACCTCCACGCCAGCCTCGAGATCAACCGGCCCAGGCAGGGTAAAGCGCAAGAGGTCGAAGCCGCTGTCGGCGGGCAGTGCACGCGTCGCCAAGGCGTAGGTGAAACGGGTGGCCTCGTTGGGGTGCGCCTCGCGCGGCTCGATGCGCCCCAAAGCCTCCTGCACCAAAGCCTCCTCAAACTCGATCGCTAGCGAGTGGACCGTCGGTGCGAACTCGGGGTCGTCGGTGGCGAAGATCAGTTCCAATTGCACAAAGCGACGCGGACTCTCCGACTTAAAGGGATCACCCGAAGACTGGTACTCGTTGCTCCACGCGCTCCAGTCCTCGCCCACCACCAAGGCGGTGTCAATGGCACCTTTGAGAACCTTGGGAAGACTATTGTATTTCTCCTCGGTGACCTCGTCCCCCTTCTTGTCGTAGAAGGTGTATTGCTCACTGAGCGCGTTGCCCGAGCGCGAACGCAATTGGATGTGGGCACCGGCGGGTAGTTCAGCGTCCCAAGAGAGTGCGTTGATGACCTTGGGGCGGCCATCTACGGCACCCAGATCGATAAAGTCGGATCGCAGCACGACTTGGGCGGGATAGCCGGGTGAGAAGACCATGAACTCCCCCCACTTGGCTTGGCCCCAGCCGCTATCAGTGACGCCGTGCCAAAACAAATAGCGCATTTTGCGCGGTCTGAAGAGATAGCGGATATAGAACAGGCGGTCGGCGCCGGGGTTGAGGTGAGTGAGCAGTTCGGCGTAGTCGAAGGGCTCCGCCACCGGCAGACCGCTGCCTAGGGCGCGGGTGCCGTCCGAAAAGAGGATGGTGTGGCCGGGACCGGTGCCGCCGACGCCAAAGCCCAAGGTACCCTCCTGCTGGCGCATCGAATAGATGAACATCTCGTCAACGAAAAACACTGCGCCCAAATCGACTCCGAACCACACGCCGTTTTCCTTCCAACCCAGTTCGCCAACGCCTGAGGAAATGGAGTTGTTGGTGTTGAGATTAGCGTCGAACAGGTTGGCGGTGGCAGTGGCGCGAGCCCCGTCGGTGAAGGAGCCGCGCCGATCGGTGCCGATGGCGATATTGTCACCGATGCCGATAACCTCGATCTCGGCGAGGGCCCCGTCCGCGCTCTGTTCCTCGGCCATGATACTGATGTACTGGATGAGCTGGTAGTGGTAGCGGCGATCCGGCTCTACGCGCAGGCCGGCGTCGATCACCAAGGTACTGTCGTTGCCGGGAAATCCGAGGGGTATGGCGATGGAAGTCGCCTCATTAGGTCGGGTGGTGCGATAGACCGAGCGGAAAAGAAAGACGTCTTGGGTGGCGACGATGCGCACTCCGGTGTTTACTAGCACGGTAAACTGCCTGAGGGGACGGGCCCCTTCCCGGTCGGGAAAAATCAGGCGGATTTCGCGAGCGAGGACGGCGCGCCCTAGGTCGATGGTGATAAACCAATCTTCGGGTGCCGCACCGGGATCGGGCTGCCAGAAGGTCTCGGGATCGCCGTCGATGGCCAGCGCGGCCGTCTCCGGGCTGGAGCCTACTTCCCAGATGCCACCGAAAACCGAGTCGCCGCGCTCTTTGGTCTCGTGCGCGAACAGGTGGGAGTCCTGCACTGCGTTGATATCCTTGCGGAATTTGACCAGTTGTAATTGTCCCTCGGTCCCGACCTGTGTCAGGCCGAAGGGCTTCTCCCAGGTCGCCCATTCTGCGGCGCTGTCGAAGACTAGTTGGTCGGCGCAGACCGGGACGGCGCACAGCAGTAAGGCGCAGATGGCGAGGTGCTTGCTCGACATAGCCATTGCCTCTTAGTAGGCGATACCCAGAGGGAGGATCTGTGCCGAGGTGGCAAATTCGGCATTGGGGGCGACGCTCAGGAGATAGACGCCGGGCGGTAGCAGTTCGCCGCTCTCGTCGCGTCCGTCCCATTCGGTTTCCTGCGGGCCAGCAGCCTGCCGACCGGCGTCAATGCGGACCAGTCTGCGGCCGTCGAGGGCGTAGATCTCCAGCGCTACTGGCACCAATTCGGGCAGGCGAAAAAGCGTGTAGCGGATCTGCAGGCGATCGTGGACGCCGTCGCCGTTGGGGGTCAGCACCGAGGTCGAGACGCTCAGTTTTTGGACCACGCTGGGAGCAGAGTCCGCCACCCCCAGCACGTGCAGGCTATTGGTCGACAGCGCTTGGCCGGCGTCACCGCCGACGACCGGCTGTGGCAAGACCTCTCGCTCACTGTCGGAGACCTCGCCGATGAACGTGGTGGCGAAGGAGAATAGCGCGGTTGAGAAGAATAGGCGCAGCGGCGGGTTGTCGGCGCGGGTGACGCGGGCGGGCAGGCGGACGAGCAGGCCGTCTTCCAACTCGATAACCTCGGTGGGTGCAACTACTGCGAGCGGTTGGCCCATCTCTAAGCCGACGAAGCGGGTGCGGCTGCCAGTGCGGATGCGCAGCACATCGAAGCCCGGGGCGTCAACCTGCGAAAAATCGGCCCGCAGGTCGTAAACGAAATCGGTCTCCTGCCCCAAGGAGACCTCGGTGAAACCGCGCGCAGGTTGCGGGTCGGAACGCAGGGCGACCTCGCCGATAATGTCGCCAGCCAAAAGTGGGGCAGTCTCGATCCACAGCGAGTCGAGGCGGATGAAATCGTCGAAGGACCGGCTTTCGAGCGCAATCCGCAATTGCAAATAAGAACCGCTGCGCAGGTTGAGCGGCAGGCCCGGTTGGGTGAAGGGCACCGACCAAAAAGTCCAGTTCTCGTCGTCGTACCCGATGGAGGCGCGCAGGCCGGGGCGCGGCTCCAAGGTGACGATGGGAGACTCGAGATTAGGACGAAACTGGCGGGTGCGCAGTTGGTTTTCGTAGCGCTCGCGCGAGACGACGCGTTCAAAACCCGTCTGCATGTACTCGTGGTAAACGGCGGGATCCCCGTCGCGGCCGGTGCGCACCTCGATCTTGACTCCGACTGCCGCGTCGGGCCTCTCCACGGGCGTTCCGCCGACCATGCGCAAAGGCGTGGTCCGCCAGAACAGCCGCCCAAAGTTCACTGACTGGCCGAGGTCAGTAATGTTGGTTTTGTAGATGGCCTTGCGGGGCACGCCCTCGGCGAAGAGCTCGAACTCGGCAATGGTGCCGGGTGGGGCGTCCCGGTATTGGCCGCGGACGAAGGAGGCGAGAAAGTCCTCGTCGAGGACCGAGACCTGCCGTCGATAGCGCACGTAGCGCACGTAGCGGCGGGGGAAGGGGATCGCGACGCGGGGCTCGAAATTTTCGGCGACATCGGCGATGATATGTGAGAGAGGCTCCAGCGTGCCTTCGACGACGGGCCGCTCGGATTCGCTGGCGATCGACACGTCGTAGCCGGGAATTGCGTCGGTCTTGAGGGGCGTGCCGTCGGAGCGGAAGCCTTGGCTGGGGGTGGTAAAGCCAAAGGAGATGGCTGGCACGGCGACGGCCAGGTCCATGGTATAGACCTCGCGTTCGAGCGGCACGGCGCGGGGCGGGTAATAGGTGGCGTCGTCGCCGTCGATAAGCAGACTGCCGCTGGGGGCAGCCAAGCCGTCGCTCCACTTCCAGGTGCGCGGAGTCTCGCCATCGACATAGCCGAGGACGATATCGCTGGGATCGCGCCAGAAAACCCAGTTGTCGAGGTGGGAAAAAACCGTTTTTTCAGGCGTCAGGTAGATGGGCTGGATGGAGCCGGGCGCGCTGACGAAGTCGATGAACAGACGCGTGGTGTCGCTTTCGCTCCACGACAAGCCAGCGCCGCCTAACTTCCACGCCGAGATCTGGGCGGGGGCCGGCTGCGCTATCAGCACCAGCGCGAACAACAATACGCGGCCGAATGAGGACTGCTTCAGAGCCATCGAGTGCTCCTTCAATACGCATAATAAACAACTGATGTTACGCATTGTAGGGGGCGGTTTCAAACCACCCCTACTCGTCCTCTCCGTCCTCTATCGCCTCGATGTCAAAAGCCGCCGCAATCAACGCCCGAGTGTAGGGCTCTTGTGGCGCGGCGAAAACCTCCTGCGTCGGTCCCTGCTCGACTACCAACCCCTCCTTCATCACAATCAGCTCGCTCGCCAAGGCGCGGACCACCTTCAAATCGTGACTGATGAACAGATACGCCAAGCCGTGACGCTCTTGTAGTTGCAGCAGCAGTTCGACAATCTGCGCCTGCACTGTTTTGTCCAATGCACTGGTCGGCTCGTCGAGGACCACGAAGCGCGGCTTGAGGGCCATGGCGCGGGCGATGGCGATGCGCTGGCGTTGGCCGCCGGAGAACTCGTGCGGGTAGCGGTCCATGGTCAACGGGTCCAAGTTGACTTCAGCCATGGCCTCGGCTACTAGCTGGCGGCGCTGGTGGTAGTCGCCGCCGATTGCGTGAATCAGCAGGCCCTCCTCGATAATCTGAAAAGCCGACAGCCGCGGGCTCAGCGAAGCAAAGGGATCTTGGAAGACGACCTGCATCTGCCGGCGCAGCGGGCGAATCTGCTTTTGCTGCCAGCCCTGGATATCGCGGCTGTCGAATTCGACGGGGCCTTCGCTGGCCACCAGACGCAAGAGCGCCTGGCCCAAGGTGGTCTTGCCCGAACCGGATTCGCCGACGATGCCGACGGTCTGTCCCGCGCGGATGCTGAGCGAAATTCCATCGACTGCTTTTACATGGCCCACGGTGCGGCGCAGCAGGCCGCGCTTGATGGGAAAGTGGACCTTGAGGTTGTGGGTGCGGATGACTTCGGGCGCGGTCTCGTCGATCGGAGCCGGTTCGCCTTGGGGCTCGGAGGCTAGAAGCGTGCGGGTATAGGGATGTTGCGGAGCGGTGAAGAGAGACTCGGCGGTATTGTGTTCGACGATCTCGCCGTCGCTCATCACATAGACGCGGTCGGCCATGTGGCGGACGATGCCCAGATCGTGGGTGATTAGCAGAATCGCCATGCCTAACCGAGCCTGCAAGTCCTTGAGCAGAGCGAGAATCTGCGCCTGTATGGTCACATCGAGCGCGGTAGTCGGTTCGTCGGCAATGAGCAGGTCGGGCTCGTTGGCCAAGGCCATGGCAATCATCACCCGCTGGCGCTGACCACCCGAAAGCTGATGCGGCCATGCGTCTAATCGCTCCTCGACATCCGGGAGGCCGACCAGTCCTAAAAGCTCCATAGCCCGGTCGCGCGCTTCCACGCGGCTCAGGCCCCGATGCAGAATGAGCGTTTCGCACAGTTGCTTTTCGATGGAGTGCAGCGGGTTGAGCGAGGTCATCGGCTCTTGAAAAACCATCGCCACGCGGTTGCCGCGCAACGCCTGCAACCGCGCCGACTCAGCGCCCAACAGTTCTTCACCGTCAAAGCAGACGCTGCCGTGGGGATGGCTGGCACGCGGATAAGGCAACAGTTGCAGCACCGAGAGCGCGGTCACCGACTTGCCCGAGCCGGATTCGCCGACCAGCGCCACGGTCTCGCCGCGTTCGATGCTGAGCGAAGCACTGCGCACGGCCTCGACATCTTCTCCCTCGACGTGGAAGCGCACGCCCAAGTCTTCGATGGTCAGCAGGCTCATGCGCCGTCCTCCCCGGCGTAGGTCTTGCGCGGATCAAACGCGTCGCGCACTGCCTCGCCGATAAAGACCAACAGCGACAACATCACCGCCAGCGCTAAAAAAGCCGTAAAACCCAACCACGGCGCTTGCAGATTGCGCTTGCCTTGGTTGAGCAGTTCGCCCAGCGACGGCGAGCCGGGCGGCAGGCCAAAGCCGAGGAAGTCGAGCGAGGTCAGCACTGCCACCGAGCCGGTGAGCACAAAAGGCAAAAAGGTCAGGGTAGAGACCATGGCATTGGGCAGCACGTGCCGCCACATGATGCGGCGATTGCTCTGGCCGAGCGCGCGGGCCGCTTTGACAAAGTCGAAGTTGCGCGCGCGCAAAAATTCGGCGCGCACCACCCCGACCAAGCCCATCCAGCGAAACAGCAGCAACAAGCCGAGCAGCCACCAGAAATTCGGCTCCACCACGCTGGCGAGGATGATCAGCAAGTAGAGCAGCGGCAAGCCCTGCCAGATCTCGATAAAGCGCTGGAAGAGCAAGTCCACCCAGCCGCCGAAGTACCCCTGCACCGCGCCCGCGGCAATGCCGACCGCCGCGCTGAACAGCGTCAGCAGCAGGCCGAAGAGCACGGAGATTCGGTAGCCGTAGAGTACGCGCGCCACCACATCGCGCGCTTGGTCGTCCGTGCCGAGCCAGTTTTCAGCGTCGGGCGGAGAAGGAGCCGGCTGCTTGAGGTCGTAGTTGACCGTGTCGTAGCTATAGGACACCAGCGGCCACAAGATCCAGCCCTTTTCCTCGATAAGCTCCTTGACAAAGGGATCGCGGTATTCGGCCTCGGTCGCGAAATCGCCGCCAAAGGTCGTTTCGGGATACGTCGCGAGAACCGGAAAGTAATAGCTGCCGTCGAACCGAACGACCAACGGACGGTCGTTGGCGATAAACTCAGCCGGCAGGCTCAGGACGAAGAGGATCCAGAATATCCAGAAACTCCAAAAACCGCGTCGGTTGCGGCGAAAATTGGCCAGCCGCCGTTGATTGAGCCGCGACAACTGCAAGCCCAAAAAGCGCGTCGGAGGGGGCGGCGGGGCGGATACAGCGCTCATGACTCGCGGCTTTCGAAGTCGATGCGGCGGTCAACCAGCGTGTAGGTCAAATCGCCCACCAACTGCATCAGCAGGCCCAGCAACGTGAAGAAATACAGCGTGGCAAACATCACCGGGTAATCGCGGCCAATCGCCGCCTCATAGCCCAGCAAACCCAACCCATCCAATGAGAAGATGATTTCCGTCAGCAGCGCACCAGTAAAGAAGATATCGACAAAAGCACTGGGGAAGCCGGCGATGACGATCAGCATGGCGTTGCGGAAGACGTGGCCGTAGAGCACCCGATTTTCGCTCAGGCCCTTGGCGCGGGCAGTAGTGACGTAGAGCTTATTGATCTCGTCGAGGAAGGAGTTTTTGGTCAGCAAGGTCAGCCCGGCAAAGCCGCCGATGACCATCGCCGCGACCGGCAGCGCTAGGTGCCAGAAGTAGTCGGCGATCTTGGCAAAGAGGCTCAGCTCATCCCAATTAGACGAGGTCAGGCCGCGCAGCGGGAACCAGTCGAGGTAATGCCCACCGGCAAAGACCACGATCAGCAGGATGGCAAAGAGGAAGCTGGGAATGGCGTAGCCGACGATGACCAGCCCCGAGGTCCAGACATCGAACCGCGAGCCATCGCGCACGGCCTTGGCGATCCCAAGGGGAATGGAAATGAAATAGACCAGCAGCGTGGTCCATAGCCCCAGCGAAATCGACACCGGCATCTTCTCTTTGACCAAATCGACGACCCGCTGGTCGCGGTAAAAGCTCTCGCCAAAGTCGAAGCGCACGTACTGGCCGATCATCTGCAAGAAGCGCTCGTGTACCGGCTTGTCGAAACCGTACATGCGTTCGAGCTCGGCGATCAACTCGGGGTCGAGCCCTTGCGCACCGCGGTATTTGCTGCTGATCTCGCCGCCCGGCGTCGCGTCGGTGTCAAGGGTCTCGCCCATGCCCGAGCCGCTGACCCGCTCGGTGGCGTCCGTGCCAAAGCCCTGAATCACCGCGATAGTGCGCTCGACCGGGCCGCCTGGTGCCGCTTGGATGATGAGGAAGTTGATGGTCATAATGCCGAAGAGCGTCGGCACCATCAACAGCAGACGGCGGAGGATATAAGCGCCCATAAAAGCGGGCTAACGGTCCCGTTCTAGCTGCGCCGCCTTCTCGGCGTCGTACCACCAAGTGTAGGGCATGACGAAGTAGTCGCGGGTGTAGGGGGCGGAGAGGGCGGGTTTGCCGAACTTATCCCAGTGGACCACGCGGAAATTGTCGCTGTACCAGTGCGGGATGGTGTAGTGGCCCCACAGCAATACCCGGTCTAGCGCTTGGGTCGTCGCCACTAGTTCGGCGCGGCTAGGAGCTTGGATCAAGCGGTCGACTAGCTCGTCGACAACCGGGTCTTTGATGCCAGCGACGTTGCCGCTGCCCGGCTGGTCCGCGACGGCGCTGGTCCAATTGTTGCGTTGCTCATTGCCGGGGCTGTGGCTCTGGGCTCGGACTAGGGAGATGATGTCGTAGTCAAAGGCTTGGAGCCTGTTTTGATACTGAGTCTGGTCGACGGTGCGGATCGTCGCTTTGACGCCGAGGCGTTCGAGATTGGGAATCATCGGCGCAACAATGCGTTCCCACGACGAGCTAGAGAGCAAAAATTCGATTTCCATGACCTCGCCGGTCTCGGCGTGGGTCAGAATATCATCGACAACTACCCAACCCGCTTCTTGCAGAAGCTGTTGGGCGGTGCGCAGGTTTTGGCGGAGTTGGCCCGAGCCGTCGGTGGTGGGCAGTTGAAACTCAGTGGTGAAAAGTTCGTCGGGGATGCGACCCCGGTACTCCCCTAGAATTTCCAACTCCCGACCCGAGGGCAAACCCGCAGAGGCCAATTCCGAATTGGCGAAGTAGCTGCTGCTGCGGGTGTAGAGCCCGTAGAACAGGTTCTTGTTGGTCCACTCGAAGTCAAAGGCGTAGCCGAGGGCTTGCCGCACCCGGGGATCTGCAAATTTGGCGCGGCGCGTGTTGAACCAAAAAGCCTGCATCCCAGCGGCGAGCTGATGGGGCAGTGGATCCTTGACCAGCTTGCCAGTAGCTACGGCTTCTCCCTCGTAGGCCGTTGACCAGTCCTTGGACGAGTTTTCGCGGCGATAGTCGAATTCACCGGCCTTGAGCGCTTCGATGGCCACGGTCTGGTCGCGGTAGTAGTCGAAGTGGATGCGATCGAAGTTGAAGCGGCCTCTGTTGACGGGCAGGTCGCGGCCCCAGTAGTCTGCGACGCGCTCGTAGGTTATGGAGCGCCCGGCCTCGACCGAGGCGATTCGGTAGGGGCCGCTGCCCAGTGGCGGGTCGAGCGTGGTTTCTTCAAAGTTGCGTCCCTCCCAGTAGTGTTTGGGTAGAATGGGCATCTGGCCGGCGATCAGCGGTAGTTCTTTGTTGGTCTCTCCACTGAAGATCAACCGGACCTGACGCGCTCCGACCTTTTCGGCTATCTCGATGGCCGCAAAATAGTTGCGGAATCTGGGATGTCCCTTGGTCTTATAGGTCTCCAGCGAAAAAATAACGTCCTCGGGAGTTATGGGCTTGCCGTCGTGCCAGCGCGCCTCCGGCCTCAAGGTATAGAGCACCCAAGAATTGTCGGGCGGGACTTCGATGCGCTCGACGAGGCAGCCGTATCCGACGGCGATTTCGTCTTCGGCGCTTTCGGTGAGGGTGTCGTAGATCAAGCTACCTAGACGCGGCGGATCAAGGCCCTTGAGGATATAGGGGTTGAGGCTGTCGAAGGTGCCGATCCAACCTAAGCGCAGCGTACCGCCCTTCGGGGCGTCCGGATTGACATATTCAAAATGGGTAAAGTCAGGGCCGTATTTGAGCTCGCCGTAGAGAGAGATGCCGTGGCCGATGTAGTTGTCGGCACGGACGGGAAGCGTCGTCAGGATGGCGATTAGAGCGAGTGCAATGCACGACTTCAGTTGGATATTCATTTGGATTCTAACCGCGCCGCCTGTTCCGCGTCCCACCACCACGTATCGGGGAAGCCTAACCCATTAGGAGCTGGCTCTGGCATTCGTCCAAACTTGCTCCAGTAGGCCAAGCGATAGGAGCGGCTGTGCGAGTCGGGGATTACGTAGTGGTTCCAGAGCAAGATGCGGTCGAGGGCGTGGGTTATCGCGACTTGCGTTGGGCGGTCGGGAGCGGCGATCTGGTGCTCGATCAGTTCGTCGATGACCGGGTCGGCGATGCCGACGTAATTGCGGCTGCCCGCAGAACGCGCCGCTGTACTCGACCAAAAGTTGCGCTGCTCATTGCCTGGGCTCAAGGTTTGGCGCCATGAGGCGACGATGATGTCGAAGTCAAAGTCCTGGACGCGGTTCTGGTACTGCGCCGCGTCAACCGTGCGGATGGTCGCCTCAATGCCGAGGCGTT
>JAPPEF010000312.1 GCA_028875335.1 Gemmatimonadota bacterium | reverse complement strand
AGTACGTTTTGAACATTTCGAGCCAATCTTGGCGCGTTTGGCCGTAGGCTTTGGTTAGGATTAGGTCTTCTTGGTTGAGGCCGACGAGGTCGTGGATGATCAGCACTTGGCCGTCGCAATAGCGGCCAGCGCCGATGCCGATGACTGGAATTTTGAGCCGCTCGGTGACGGCTCGGGCCGCTTCTTCGGTGACTAGTTCGAGGACTAAGGCAAACACGCCAGCGTCCTCCAAGCGCAGGGCTTGCTCGACGAGGGCTTTGGCTCCCTTCGGCCCCTTGCCGTGAAACTTGGGCACGGTGCCGCGCCGGTCGCTGAACAGGTAGAATTCGCGGGCTTGGGACTGCGGGGTAAATCCGAGGTGGCCGACGACTGGAATGCCAGCGTCAACGATGGCTTTTAGCTGGGGTAAGACCGGCAGGCCGCCTTCTAATTTGACGCCTTCGGCTCCGCCCTCCTGCACCAAGCGCCCGGCGTTTTTGACCGCGGTCTCGACCGACGGCTGAAAGGACATGAAGGGCAGGTCGGCGAGGAGAAAGGCCCGGCGCACGGCCCGACGCACGGCCCGCAGGTGATGGAGGATGTCGTCCATGGTCACTTGCTGCGGGCCGCGATAACCCAAGACGTTGGTGCCTACCGAGTCGCCGACCAAGATTACGTCGAGGCCGGCTTCGTCTTGCAGCGCGGCCGTGGGGTAGTCGTAGGCCGTCAACATGCAGATCTTTTGGCCGCGCTCCTTTTTGGACTGGAGCGAAGAAACGGTGATTTTATTGGTCGTTGTCGCCATGGCAGCGGAGGGGCAAGTTCACAGGCGATAGTATAGAGCGGCGCACCTTGTGCGGCAAGCCTATAGGCGGCTTGCCGGGATGAACCATTTGGCGCAGCTTCACCTTTATGCAGGCAAAATTAGATTTTATTCACTCCGAATTGGCGCGGCGGCAACAGGCTGGGCAGATGCGGTCGTTGCGGACCTGGGAGCCGTGTGGCCGCGCGCGCGTTCGCGCCGATGGCCGCGAGCTGGTCAATTTTAGCTCCAACGACTATCTCGGCTTGGCGTTGCATCCGCTTTTGCAGGCGCGGGCCATTGAATTCGTCGAGCGCTACGGAGCCGGTGCCACGGCCGCGCGTTTGATTTGTGGCTCGCAGCCGGGATTTGCCGAGGTGGAGCAGACCTTGGCTGGGCTCAAGCAGACTGAGCGGGCGCTGGTGCTCAATTCTGGCTATCAGGCCAATGTGTCGCTGCTGCCGACGCTGGTCGATCGGCGCGCGCTCATATTGCTCGATCGGCTCTGCCACAACAGCTTGGTCCAAGGGGCGGTCTTGGGGCGCTGTCGGATGCGGCGCTACCGCCACGGCGACTTGGATCACCTGCGCGCTCTGCTGGTGGAAAGCGCGGGGGAGGGACACTCGCGCCGGGTGATTGTCACCGAATCGGTGTTTAGCATGGACGGCGACGTCAGCGATATCGACGCGCTTGTCGAGTTGGCTGGGGAATTCGACGCGCTGTTGGTCATCGACGAAGCGCACGCCACGGGCGTTCTGGGCGAGCGGGGAATGGGGCTGACGTGCGGCAAGGCCGTGGACGTATGCATCGGCACGTTTGGCAAGGCGCTCGGGTCTTTTGGGGCGTACGTGGTCTGCGGCGAGGAGCTGTGGGAGTACTTGGTCAACTGTTGCCCGGGGTTTATCTATACGACCGCGCTGCCGCCGGGTGTCTTGGGCGCGGTGGATGCGGCGCTAGAGCTGGTGCCGCAGATGGATGCAGAGCGCCGAACATTGCTCGGCCATGCCGACTACTTGCGCGGCGCGCTCAGGGCACAAGGCTGGGATACGGGCGCGGCGACCGCGCAGATCGTGCCGCTGATGGTGGGCGCGGAGGACGAAGCACTGGCCTTGAATGTCTATCTAGAAGAAAACGGCATCCTAGCGGTGGCCATACGCCCTCCCACGGTCGAGCCGGGCCGGGCGCGGATTCGCTTGGCGCTCAGCGCCCTGCACCAGCAGAGCGACCTCGATATGCTAATTGAATTGCTCCAGAAGTGGCGCGATGGCCGTCGTTGACGTGGTCGCCCAACACGGGTGGGGCTTTGGCGCTTGGTGCTGGGATCGCTGGCGGGAGGTCTTACCCGCTAGTTTTGCGCTGCACTGTCCAGATCAAGGGTATTTCGGCCCAGCCGTGGCGGTTGCGGCTCAGCCTCGCATCGTCTTGGCGCACTCCCTCGGCTTACACCTGTTGTCACCGCAGCTATGGGCGACGGCGGAGTTGATCGTGGTTATCAGCGGCTTTCGCAGCTTTCACTCGCCGTGCGACCGTCAGGCCCGGCGCTCGCGCCGCACAGTAGAGCAGATGCTCGCGCGCTTGGAGCGCGAACCAGCGGCCTTGTTGGCCGATTTTTACGCCCGTTGTGGCGCGCCGTCGGAAGGTAGCTGGCCCGAGGTCGTTGACGCCGACGGTTTGCGCCGCGATTTACAATTGTTGCAGGAGAGCGTGCTGGAACTAAGCGCGATACCGGCCGCAGCACAGGTACTCATTTTGCACGGCAGCCGCGACCGCGTGGTGCCAGTGGAACGGGCCGAGAAACTGCGCGAGCTACTGACCAACAGCGCGCTTGCCATCGTCGCGGAGGCCGGCCACGCGCTGCCCCTGACGCATGCTCGTGCGTGTTGGGAACGAGTTGAACGGGCTTGGCGCGGGATGCAGCCGGTATGACGGAAGCGAATTTCAAAGCGCGCGTCGTGGAAAATTTCTCCCGCAGTGCTTTGACGTATGACTGCCACGCCGAGGAGCAGCGCGCTGGGGCCG
Source organism: Gemmatimonadota bacterium (assembly GCA_028875335.1). The sequence continues at coordinate 9,871 of JAPPEF010000312.1, read as the reverse complement.
CTACTTTGGCTAAATGCGCTGCCGAGTGCACTGGCAATCTAGTAGAAGGCCCAGTGCTCGAAATCGGTTGTGGCACGGGCTTTTTGAGCGCATCCTTGGCCGCGCTCTTCCCCGAGCGACGCTTGGAGTTGACCGATCTTGCGCCGGCCATGGTCGCGCATTGTCGGCAGAAAATGGCCGCCGAGGCCGCCCATTCAGACATCTGCTACCGGGTTTTGGACGGGGAACAGCTAGCAAGCGAGGGCCGCTACGCCTTGATCTGCGCGAGCTTTGTGGTCCACTGGTTCGCCGATTTGCGCGTTGGGCTACAGCAGCTACTGGCCGCACTCAAACCCGGCGGGCGATTGCTCTGCTCCTATCCGGGGACGGGTTCATACGCCGAATGGCACCGCCAATGTGCGCGGCAAGGCATCCCCTGTGGCGCCAATGCCTTGCCCGACTTAGAGTCTGTCGCCCGCGTATTTACCGCCGAATCGGTCGCAGTGCGTCAATGGGAGCAGGTGATTGCACTGCACTTTCCAACTTCGTGTGCCTTTTTGCGCCACCTCAAGCGCACGGGTGCCCACACGTCGGCGCGGCTGAGTGCCCTCGGCCCAGCGCAACTGCGCCAGTTCTTGCGCGGCTGGGATCGCGACTGTCCCAACGGCGTGGAAATTACGTGCGCTATTCATTATTTAATTGTCGAGAAAGCGAGGGATTGTGGCGGCTGAATTTCCCCCGCGCTTGTTCGTCACCGGTACGGATACGGGCGTTGGCAAGTCCTATGTCGCGGCTCTGCTGGCCGTGGGGTTAGAGGCCGCTTATTGGAAGCCCGTGCAAAGCGGACCCGATGCGGACGCCGATTGGGTGCGGCGCGTCACTGGCCTGCCAGCCGAGCGCGTTCTGCCGGAGACCTATCGCTTGCGCGCGCCCTTGTCGCCGCACGAGGCGGCCCGGCGGGAGGGCGTGCAGATTGAGATGAGCCGCTTTGCGCTGCCCAAGCAGAAGCGCTTGATCGTCGAAGGGGCTGGCGGGGTTATGGTGCCGCTCGACGACCAGCATCTGATGGTCGATCTGATGGTCGCGCTAGGGTTGCCAGTGCTGGTGGTGGCGCGCAGCGAATTGGGCACCATCAATCACACACTATTGACGCTGGACCAATTGCGCCGCCGAGGTTGCCCGCTCTTGGGCGTGGTGGTCAACGGCCCCTCCAACCCAGCCAACTGCCAAGCTATCGCGCACTACGGAGAGGTACCTGTGCTGGCTGCAATCGACCGTCGGGTAGAACTAGCACCCGCCAAGGTCCGGGCGCTTTTTGTCCGCTATTTTGGCCGCCATGGCTGAGCGTACTTCCCACGTGTGGTCGCCTTTTACTCAGATGAAGGCGTCGCTGCCGGTGCAGCAGGTTCGCGCTGGTCGCGGGGCCGTGCTAGAGTTGGAAGATGGACGGCAAATCCTCGACTGCATTTCGAGTTGGTGGGTGACTTTGCACGGCCACGGCCAGCCCGAAATCGCTGCGGCGGTGGCCGAGCAGGCCAAAGAGTTGGAGCAGGTAATAGCGGCCGGATTTACCCATCGCCCTGCCGAAGAGCTGGCCCGGCGGCTGGTGGATGCCTTGCCCGCGCCGCTAAAGTGGGTTTTCTACTCGGATGACGGCTCGACGGCTGTAGAGGTTGCACTCAAGCTGGCCTACCAGTTTTGGCACAATCAGGGTGAGCGAGATCGCACGCGCTTTCTGCGTTTCGAGGGGGCCTATCACGGCGACACGCTCGGGGCGATGTCGGTGGGAGAACGCTCGCTTTTTACGCGCCCTTTTACCGATTTGCTTTTTCCGACGGATGCCGTGCCCTTTCCGGCCACTTGGGAAGGCGATGGGGAGGTAGAGGCCAAAGAGGCGCAGGCACTCGCGCGGCTGGAGGAGCTGTTGACGCGCCACCCTGGCCAGTACGCGGCTATGATACTCGAGCCGCTGGTGCAGGGTGCTGGAGGTATGCGGATGTGCCGCCCGCACTTTCTCGGGGCTGTGCAGACGCTTTTGCGTCAATGCGACGTGTTGGCGATCTATGACGAGGTACTGACCGGATTTGGCCGCACCGGGGCGCTTTTCGCCTGTGAGAAAGCCGCTACCCAACCCGATCTCATCTGCTTGGCCAAGGGGCTGACTGGCGGCTTTCTGCCCATGGCGGCCACTGTTTGCAGCGAGCGGGTTTTCTCGGCTTTCTATGACGACGACCCCGCTAAAGCCTTTTATCACGGGCACTCCTATACGGCCAATCCCTTGGGGTGCGCGGCTGCGCTGGCTTCGCTGGATCTGCTCGCTAGCGAGCCTTTCCGCCGTCTAGCGTCTTGGCAGCGCGAGGAAGTGGTGCGCCTGTGCGACCACCAGCGGCTCAAGCAGGTGCGGGTGTGCGGTACGATTGTGGCTGCGGACGTGATAGCCGAGGGAGAAGAAGGATACCTGCACGAGGTGGGGCCGCTGCTGAGGGAGCAATTTTTGGCGCGGGGATTCCTGTTGCGGCCCCTGGGCAATAGCGTGTATGTGCTGCCGCCCTACTGCATTGAGCGGCCTCAGCTAGCTTCGATCTACGACTGCTTCTGCGAGCTGATCGACGCGCTCTGAAGCGCCTTGCGGCGGTCGCGCTTCTAGGTCAAGCAGGTCGAAGAGGGCTTGGTCGGCGTCGGTGCCAGGGTGGGGAGTAGTCAACAGGCGGTCGCCTGAGAAGATGGAATTGGCTCCGGCCAAAAAGCACAGGGCTTGTTCGGCTGTAGAGAGCTGGTCGCGGCCAGCCGAGAGGCGTACCATGGCCGAAGGAAAGAGGATGCGGGCGCAGGCGATCATGCGGACGAGTTCCCAAGCAGTCACTTTTTCGCGGTCCCCGAGCGGCGTGCCGGCGATGGGTACTAGGGCGTTGACCGGTATGGATTCTGGCGGCGTTGGCAGTTGCAATAGCGAGCAGAGCAGGTCAATGCGGTCGTCTTCGCTTTCGCCCATGCCCAAGATGCCGCCGCAGCAGACCGATATTCCGGCGCGGCCGACGTGACCTAGGGTTTCGATGCGGTCGCGATAGGTGCGGGTAGAGACGATTTCGGGGTAGTAGTTTTCCCCGGTGTCTAGGTTGTGATTGTATGCGTGGAGGCCAGCTTCCCGCAACTGGCGGGCTTGGTCGGCGGTGAGCATGCCCAACGTGCAGCAGACTTCCATGCCGGTGGCAGCGACTGTGCGCACCATGTCCAACACGCGGTCGAATTCCGCGCCGTCGCGTACTTGGCGCCAGGCCGCGCCCATGCAGAAGCGCGTGCTGCCGGAGGCTGCGGCGCGCTCGGCGGCCTCGCGCACGGCATCCAGCGACAGCAGGTCTTGGCGTTCGAGTCCCGTATCGAAGTGGGCCGATTGTGAGCAATAGCTGCAATTTTCAGAGCAGCCGCCGGTCTTGATCGACAGCAGGGTGCAGACTTGTACTTGCCGCGGGTCGTGGTGCTCGCGATGGACGGTTGCGGCGCGGTACACGAGGTCGAGTATGGGGCTTTTGTAGAGAGCGGCGATTTCCTCGCGCGTTGCGGGCGCATTCAGGCTCATAATTCCTCGATCAGTTGGTGAATGAGCGTCTAAAATCCGAGGTTTCATCCGGTTTGGCAAGTTTGGCGGGAGGTCCGGCCCACGTTTAGCGCGCAAATGTCTTGCTCCATCGCGTTTCTTGGCTTTTATTTTTAGGCTGTTTGCGGAGGGAAACGGGCTGGAAGGCGCGCCCGCGCTTTGATATCTGGCCGATTATGAGACATAAAAACTCTTCAGTGGCGAATTAATGTCATATTTTCTTGACAAGTGGGAATAGCTGGCTTAAACTGGCCAGTTTAGTGATATTTACTTTTGAAAGGGGTCGCGTAGCACACATAATGGCCAGTAGCAAAATTATAATAAAAAAAGGATTGGACCTGCCCATTGCTGGTGCGCCAGAGCAAGTGATCGAAGACGGCCCAGCGATTGGGAAGGTGGCCGTCTTGGGACCGGACGCCATTGACCTGCGGCCGACGATGGCCGTAAACGAGGGCGATTCGGTCAAAAAGGGCCAGTTGCTTTTCGAGAACAAGAGGCTTCCTGGCGTGCGCTATACGTCGCCGGCGAGCGGCAAAGTGATCGCCGTCCATCGCGGGGCCAAACGCGCCTTGCTCTCGGTCGTCATTGAGGTCGCCGGAGACGAGGAAGAGCGCTTTGAGCAGCACACGCGCACAGCACCCGACCAGCTAAGCCGCGAGCAAGTGCGCGAAACCTTGGTGGCGTCCGGCCTTTGGACTGCGTTGCGCACGCGGCCCTACAGCAAAGTGCCCATGCCCGACAGCGCCGCACCGCATTCGATTTTCGTCACCGCGATGGACACCAATCCCCTCGCGGCCGATCCCCAAGTCGTGCTCCGCGAATACGAAGACGACTTTGCTCGGGGTTTGACCATACTAGGCAAGCTCACCGATGGGCCGGTCTATGCGTGCAAGGCTCCCGGTGTGAGCATTTCAGCCGATGGTGCCGAAGTCGTCGAATTTGCTGGCCCGCATCCCGCGGGGTTGCCCGGCACCCACATCCACTTTCTCGATCCGGTCGGGGCGGCCAAGACCGTCTGGTACATTGGCTACCAAGACGTGGTGGCCTGCGGCAAGCTCTTCGCCACCGGCTCGTTGTGGACCGAGCGCATCGTGGCTTTGGGCGGACCCCAAGTGGAGCAGCCGCGCCTGTTGCGCACCCGCCAAGGGGCCTGCCTGAGCGAGCTGACGGCCGGCCAACTCAAGCCGGGCGAGAATCGGGTCATTACTGGGTCGGTGCTAGCGGGTCGCGCCGCGTCCGGCCCGTTGGACTTCCTCGGACGCTATCACACGCAGGTTTCGGTGCTCGCCGAGGGACGCGAGCGCGAGTTCTTAGGGTGGCAGAAACCGGGCGTCGATAAGTTTTCCGTCAAGAATATCTTTGTCTCCAAGTTGCTGCCCAGCCGGCTTTTCGACTTTACTACCTCGACCGAGGGCAGCGACCGGGCTATGGTGCCAATCGGCTCGTACGAGCAGGTGATGCCGCTGGACATCCTCGCGACACTGCTCCTTCGCGCCATCATCGTCGAGGATACGGACCGCGCCCAAGCCCTCGGCTGTCTGGAACTGGACGAGGAGGACTTGGGGCTGTGTACTTTTGCGTGTCCCGGCAAGTACGAATACGGACCCATGCTACGACGAAATTTGGACAGAATCGAAAGAGAAGGATAGACGCATTCAATGAAGGTGTTGCGAGATCTGCTCGATCAGGCCGAGCCTCTTTTTCACAAGGGGGGGCGGCTAGAAAAGTTCTACGCTCTATACGAGGCAGCCGATACATTTTTATATACGCCCGGTCGCGTCACTGAGGGGCCGACGCACGTGCGCGACGGCATTGACCTCAAACGCACCATGATTACGGTCGTTGTCGCGCTCGTTCCCTGCATCTTCATGGCCATGTGGAATACGGGCTATCAGATCAATTCGGCCATGCAGCAGATGGGGGCGACCACGACGGGCGAATGGCGCGGGATAATCATCGACATCCTCGGCATCGGCTACAATCCCAGTAACCCGTTGGCCAACGTATTCCATGGTTTCCTCTATTTTTTCCCCGTCTTTTTGGTATGCAATATGGTGGGCGGCTTGTGGGAAGGGCTTTTCGCGATGGTCCGCAAGCACGAAATCAACGAGGGATTCTTGGTCACGGGCATGCTCTTTCCCTTGACCCTGCCGCCGACGATTCCCCTGTGGCAGGTGGCCATCGGCATCAGCTTCGGCGTGGTGATAGGTAAAGAGGTCTTCGGCGGCACCGGCAAAAATTTTCTCAATCCGGCGCTGACCGGGCGGGCTTTCCTCTATTTTGCCTATCCCGTCGAGATCACTGGCGATGCAGTTTGGATCGCGGTCGATGGCTTTACATACGCTACCCCGCTAGGGGCTGCGGCGGCCGATGGCATGGCGGCCGTTACCAATACGGTGACCTGGACGCAGGCGTTCTTGGGCACGATTCCCGGATCTATGGGAGAGACATCGACCATAGCTTGTCTGATCGGCGCGGCCATCCTCATCGCGACTAGGGTTGGCTCTTGGCAAATCATCGTCAGTATGACGGTGGCGACGGTAGTATGCGCCGAGTTGCTGTACGCGATTGGCAGCGATACCAACCCGATGTTCCAGATGAACGCGGCTTGGCATTTGGTGCTGGGCGGATATGCCTTTGGCTGCGTCTACATGGCGACGGACCCGGTGTCGGCGTGCATGACTCCGGCCGGTCGTTGGGTGTACGGGGCGCTCATAGGCTTTATGACCGTGCTGATCCGCGTGATCAACCCGGCCTTTCCCGAGGGCGTAATGCTGGCCATTCTCTTTGGCAATGTCTTCGCGCCCGCGATCGACTACGTGGCCATACAAGCCAACATCAAGCGCAGGCTGGTCCGCACTGCTGTCAGCTCTTAGGAGAGATAGACAAAGTGGCTAACGATTCAGTAAGTAGAACATTCGGCGTGGCGCTCGGCGTTTGCCTCGTCTGCTCGGTGCTGGTATCAGCGGCGGCGGTGTCGCTGCGGCCGACCCAGGCGGTCAACAAGACGCTCGACAAGAAGCGCAATATTCTGATGGCCGCGGGTCTGTTGAAATCCGGCGAGGTCGCCAGCGGCGAGCGCATCGATGAGTTGTACCAAAACATAAATACTCGCGTCGTCGATTTGGCGACCGGAGAATACGTCGATGGCGTGGACCCGATTGAGTACGACCAGCGGCGGGCGGCCAAAGACCCAGAGCAGAGCGAGGTGGTACCGGACGATGTGGACATTGCCAACGTCAAACGCCGCGCGCTCCATGCCTCGGTGTATTTGGTCTCGCAGAAGGGCAAGATTAAAAAGGTCATCCTGCCCGTCCACGGCTTAGGGCTGTGGTCAACGCTCTATGGATTTGTGGCCCTCGATGCTAGGGACCTCAATACTATACGCGGGCTGGTGTACTACGAGCACGCCGAGACTCCGGGTTTGGGAGGCGAGGTCGATAACCCTAGTTGGAAGGCCCTGTGGGACGGCAAAAAGGCCTTCGACGAAAGCGGTGCCGTGCGCATCGAGGTGATCAGGGGTAAGGTCGTCCAGGGACGGCCCGAAACCCAGTATCAGGTCGATGGGCTGTCGGGTGCCACCATTACCTCGCGCGGCGTCAGAGATATGCTGCGCTACTGGTTGGGTGCGGAAGCCTTTGGGCCGTATCTGGCCAAGCTCAAAGAACGAGGAGTTAGTTAAATGGCTGACAAACCAAAAGACGTCCTCTTCAGGCCGCTCTTTGACTCCAATCCCATTGCCTTGCTGAGCCTCGGTATATGCTCGGCACTGGCGGTGACGACCAAGTTGGAGACCACCGTCACCATGTGCTTGGCGGTCATTTTCGTGCTCTGTTGTTCCAACATGGCCGTCAGCGTGATCCGCAACTACATCCCGGCCAATATCCGCATTATCGTGCAGATGACGATCATCGCCTCGCTGGTGATTATCGTCGATCAATTCCTGCGCGCCTATGCCTTTGATATCAGCAAACAACTCTCGGTCTTCGTCGGTCTGATTATCACTAACTGCATTATCATGGGGCGGGCCGAGGCTTTCGCCTCGCAAAACGGTCCTGGGCTGAGCTTTCTCGACGGTTTGGGCAATGCCTTGGGCTACAGCGTCATTCTGCTGGTCGTCGGCATATTGCGGGAGCTATTTGGATCGGGTTCGCTGTTTGGGGTACCAATGTTTGCATTGGCCGCCGAGGGGGGTTGGTACGCGCCCAACGGCCTGATGCTCTTGCCGCCGAGTGCGTTTTTCATCATTGGCTTTTTTATATGGGCGCTCAGGAGTTGGAAGAGCGATCAGGTCGAGGAGGAATAACCGAACATGGTCGAAGCCTATCTGAGCATATTTATGAAGTCCGTGTTCGTCGAGAACATGGCGCTGGCCTTCTTTTTGGGGATGTGTACTTTTCTAGCGGTCTCCAAGGAGGTGCCGACGGCGTTTGGGCTTGGAATCGCCGTAGTCGTGGTACAGACGGTTACGGTCCCAGCTAACAACCTAATCTACCAGTACCTGCTCAAGGAAGACGCGCTGGCGTGGGCGGGTTTGAGTGGGGTAGATCTGACTTTTGTGGGGCTGATTAGCTACATCGGCATCATCGCCGCGATGGTGCAGATCCTCGAGATGTTTCTCGACAAATTCGTGCCGGCCCTCTACAATGCGCTGGGTATTTTCTTGCCCTTGATTACCGTTAATTGCGCGATCTTAGGTGGTTCGCTGTTCATGGTCGAGCGCGACTACAACTTAGGCGAGAGCGTGGTCTTTGGCTTTGGCTCGGGCTTTGGTTGGGCACTGGCGATCGTCGCGCTGGCGGGCATCCGCGAGAAGATGAAATACAGCGACGTGCCGCCAGGGCTGCGCGGTCTCGGGATCACCTTCATTACGGTGGGGCTGATGTCTTTGGCCTTTATGTCCTTTTCCGGTATTCAGCTATAGAAGGAAAGAGCGTCTTATGACTGAAGTTATTTCCGGCGTCGGCATGTTCACCGGCGTGGTATTGGCTCTAGTGACCATAATCTTGGTGGCCCGCTCCCGGTTGGTGCCCAGCGGCAACGTGCGAATCCTCATCAACGACGACGAGAGCAAGGCTCTCTCCGTTCCAGCAGGGGGCAAGCTGCTCAACGTGCTGGCCGACAACAAGGTCTTCGTGTCTTCGGCCTGCGGCGGTGGTGGCACCTGCGCCCAGTGTAAGGTCAATATCTACGAGGGTGGTGGCGATATCTTGCAGACCGAGACCAGCCACATTACCAAGCGCGAAGCGAGCGAGGGCGTGCGGCTTTCTTGCCAAGTCAACGTCAAGCAGGACATGAAGATCGAAGTGCCGCCCGAAGTGTTCTCGGTCAAAAAGTGGGAGTGCGAAGTCGTCTCCAACGACAATGTGGCGACCTTTATCAAGGAATTTGTCGTCAAACTCCCCGAGGGCGAAACGCTCGATTTCCAGCCCGGCGGCTTTATCCAGATCGAAGTGCCGCCCTTCGAGTGCGAGTTCAAGGACTTTGAGGGCATTGACGAGCGTTTCCATCCCGATTGGGACCGTTTCAATGTCTGGGATTTCAAACTCGTCAACACGGAGCCTGTCTTCCGCGCCTATTCAATGGCCAATCACCCGGCCGAGGGCGACATCATCATGCTCAACATCCGCATCGCCACCCCGCCGCCCGACCGCGAAAAGGGTGGCTGGGAGGACGTGCCGCCCGGCATTGCCTCTTCCTATGTGTTCAGCCGCAAGCCGGGCGACAAGGTGACGGTCTCGGGGCCTTTCGGCGAATTCTTCATCCAAGAAACCGACCGCGAGATGGTCTATATCGGCGGTGGCGCGGGCATGGCGCCTTTGCGGTCGCATCTGTACCACCTTTTCCACACGCTCAAGACGGGGCGCAAGGTGTCCTATTGGTACGGGGCGCGCAATCCCAACGAGGTCTTCTACGAGGACCACTTCCGCAAAATCGAAGAGGAGTTTCCCAACTTCACCTTTCACATCGCCATGTCCGAGCCGCGGCCAGAGGACAATTGGGACGGCTATGTGGGCTTTATTCACCAAGTGGTGCACGAGCATTATCTCAAGGATCATCCCGCCCCTGAAGACGTCGAATATTACTTGTGCGGCCCGCCGCTGATGCTCGGAGCCGCGCTCGGGATGCTCGACGATTTGGGCATTGAAGAGGAAATGATCCGCTTCGACGAGTTTTAAGTCAGGAGGAATGCAAGATGACTGTGAGCATGCTTATCGCCGCTTTCGCCGCTTTTGGGTTAGTCATGGCCGCCATGGCCGTCGGCGTGATCTTCAGCAATCGCCGCCTCCAAGGCTC
>JAPPEF010000276.1 GCA_028875335.1 Gemmatimonadota bacterium | reverse complement strand
GCTCCTGACGATCCTTTTGAATGAAGAAAATCTGGTCGTGAGCAAGACCGTCCTGGGTCGTGAAATGTTGGAACGCATCCCCGTCAAAGCGGCAGGCACCGTTGTCCCAGGTGGCGAACCAAATATACCCCTCGCTATCCTCGGCGATGTGTTCAATGCGCAGTGATGGTAGGCCCTGGCTTGTAGAGTACGTCTTCCAAGTGCCCGTGCGACTAAGTGATTTGAGCATGCAAAAAAACCTTCGGAAAATTCAGCAAATTACAGGATATAAAGGTAACGTTGGTCGTCTGTCATCGCTACACGCGTTAGGAATACGTCAGAAAAAATAAGTAATACATTGGATTAATGCCTAACGTCGTCTGTCATTTAAGCAAATCAAGCAGATTCTCTTTTAAGAGGACGATATGTCGTCCTCTTAAAAAATTTAACTATATATCGTCCTTTTATACAATGTTCCATATGCCAGCTAGCGAAGCCGGTGCCGCTAGCGGAGTAAGCGCTACCGGTTAAATAGAAATGAATTTCAAGGCAGCGTTGGCCGCCTGTCATCGCCGTAGGCGTTGAGGGTACTCTCCCCAAACAAGTAATCATGGATTAATAACGTCGTCTGTAATCCAAGTAAATAAAGTAGATCATCTTGCAAAAAGGACTATATATCATCCTTTTAAAAATTTTTATTATATGCCGTCTTTTTTCGATAAAAATACACCAAAATAACATAATTTTATTGTAACATTTCGTTTTCTTTTTTATCCCATTCGATATATTAAAATACCTTGCTTAAACAGAGGCAGTTAGTTCATGCCGCTGAAACGCCGTTGCCGTACATCAACGAAAAAAGGGAGGAATAATGAAGATTGGATTGGAGAACAGTACCGAGCGTGCTAAACTCGCAACTTCTCGTAAACCCCGGCACCATCTAGGCCATCGCTACATTGCATTAGCCGAGCTGCTGCTGGCTTTCATCGTGCTGTTGGCGGGGACGGCGCAGGCGCAGACCATAACGCGCCTCGATCGGCTCAAGCCCAGTGGCGAGCCCAGCACCAGCACCGAGGTCGGCGGTGAATTCAGGGTCCGAATCGCCTTCTCGCCCAGCGCCACCGGCCTGACCAGCGGGGACCTAGAAATCACCAACGGCACGGTCAGTTCCTTTGAGCAAGGCATGTTGGGTATTCTCAACGTTTGGTACGCAGACATTGCCGTGGACCAGAGCGCCAGCACCGTCACGGTCAAGGTCCCGGCGGGGGTGGTAACCACCTCCGAGGGGGACAACGAGGCCGCCGAGGCAAGCTACACCGTCGTTCCAGCGCTCACGGGCACGTTCACCTCCAATGCCACCGAACCGGCAACCTCAACTTTTCGGGTGACCCTCACCTTCAGCCAGGCCATCACCCCATTACCTACTAATATTGAGAAAAACGATTGGAGATTCGACTCGCTGTCTGACATAACGATAACCGGGGCTCGTCTTAGCTGGCACCAGAGGGTCTCATCTACAGTCTATAATTACTTCATCGACCCTGCGGACCGCGTCGGCACCGCCGTTGTCTCCCTCCCTAAGAGCGTGGTGGCGACCGGCAGGGACACCGACATCTGGAACTTAGCGTCCTCCATCGAAATCAAGACCGGCAAAAGGTCCGTTTCCTTTGACCAAGCCACCTATTCGGTCGACGAGGGCGATGGGGTAGAGGTCAAGGTCGTTCTGGACGCTGATCCCTTGAACACAGTGGCCATCCCGCTGGTCGCAACGCCTCAAGGCGGCGCGGATGCCAGCGACTTCTCGGGCGTGCCTAACACCGTGACATTCAACGCCGGTGAAACGGAAAAGTCGTTCACATTCAGCGCCGCCAACGAGCAGATCGTCGACGATGGTGAGAGCGTCAAGATCGCCTTCGGCACGCCTCTTCCAGGGATCATCAAGAGGGGCTCGCCCGCTGAAACGACCGTGACCATCATCGACGACACCGACACCGACACCACGCCGCCGACGCTGAGTACGGCCAGGGTGAACGGGACCTCGCTGGTGCTGACCTACGACGAGACGCTGGACATGGGTTCGGTGCCCTCGACGAGCGCGTACTCGGTCAAGGTGGACGGCGGCTCGGGGACGGCACCTTCGAGCGTGGCCATCAATGGCTCGGCGGTGACGCTGACGCTGGCGACAGCGGTGACCGAGGAGCAGAGGGTGACGGTGAGCTACACAGTGCCATTGTCGAATCCAGTGCAGAACGTGGCCGGCCTCGCCGCCGCGGCGCTGACCGACCACGTGGTGAGCGTCGGCAACACTGCGGCGACGGGCCAGCCAACGATTTCCGGCACAGCGCGGGTGGGTGAGACGCTGACGGCGTCCACCAGCGAGATTGCCGACGCCAACGGGCTAACCAACGTCAGTTACCGCTACCAGTGGATCCGGGTGGATGGCGGCAACGAGACGAATCTCTCCGACGCGACATCGAGCACCTACACCCCGGTATCGGCCGATCAAGGCAAGAAGGTCAAGGTCAAGGTCTCCTTCACGGACGATGCTGGCTTCAGCGAGTCGCGCACCAGCGACGCCTACCCAGCAAGCGGAACCATCGCGGCGAGATCGACCGACGACGACGACGACGACAACACTGCGGCGACGGGTCAGCCAACGATTTCCGGCACAGCGCGGGTGGGTGAGACGCTGACGGCGTCCACCAGCGAGATTGCCGACGCCAACGGGCTAACCAACGTCAGTTACCGCTACCAGTGGATCCGGGTGGATGGCGGCAACGAGACGAATCTCTCCGACGCGACATCGAGCACCTACACCCCGGTATCGGCCGATCAAGGCAAGAAGGTCAAGGTCAAGGTCTCCTTCACGGACGATGCTGGCTTCAGCGAGTCGCGCACCAGCGACGCCTACCCAGCAAGCGGAACCATCGCGGCAGCGAGATCGACAACGGAGACGGCAGGATCGACGACGACAGCGACGACGACGGAGCTGCGGGCGCGCTTTGAGGACGTGCCCGCAGGGCACGACGGTTCCACTGCGTTCACGCTGCAACTGGCGTTCAGCGAACCGATTGAGACGACCGAAGAGCAACTACCGCAGGCGCTGACTGTGACCGGCGCTACGATAACCAGCGTGCAAAAGGTGGACGACCGCAGTGACCTATGGGAAATCACCGTGACCCCCAACAGCAACGACGATGTGCGTATCTCCCTGCCACCGACCACCTCGTGCTCCGCTGTTGGTGCTATCTGCTCCTCTAATGATGGGAAGATGTTGCAGCTGCGCAGATCCGTCTCCATTCCCCGAGCGCCGCTGACAGCGCGCTTCGAGAAGGTGCCCGAAGGGCACTACAGAACCGCCCCGTTCGCGTTGCAATTGGCGTTCAGCGAACCGGTTGAGACGACCGCCGCGGTACTGACGCAGGCGCTGACGGTAACCAACGGTACGGTAACCAGCGTGCAAAAGGTAGGCGACCGCAGCGACCAGTGGGAAATCACCGTGACTCCCAACAGCAACGACGACGTGAGCATATCCCTGCCATCGACCACTTCGTGCGACGACGACAACGCCGTCTGTACCGCAGGAGGACAGAAGCTGTCAGAGGGCATAGCCGCCTCCGTTACCCGAGCACCGCTGACGGCGGGCTTTGAGGAGGTGCCCGCAGGGCACATCGGCATCTCCTTCACGCTGCAATTGGCGTTCAGCGAACCGATTGAGACGACCGCCGCGGAAATACAACAGGCGCTGACCGTGACCGGGGGCAGGATGACCAGCGTCCAGCCGGTGGACGACCGTAGCGACCGGTGGGAAATCCAGATACAACCAGACGCTGCCGACGTGCGTATCGCCTTACCGTCCACTACCTCGTGCGACGACGAGGGTGCCATCTGCACCCAAGATGGCTTGGCGCTGCAGGACAATACACAGGCCGATATCCCCTTCTCAGGATACCTAATGCCCCACGCGCTGGACAAAGTCTCCGGAAATGAACAAACAGGACCGGCTAGCACTCAACTGGCCGAGTCGTTTGTCGTCTTCGCGGCCGATGAGGAGGGCACGGCGATGGCCGACGTGATAGTCACGTTTACCGTGACCGCTGGCGGGGGCATGCTGTCGGCGAACACCGATGCCAACCCTTGTACTTTCGGGTCTTCCCAGTCGTCTATCACCGCCATCACCGATGCCAACGGCCAAGCCTCTACCCGGCTGACGCTGGGCAGCGAGTCAGGGACCAACACGGTGGAGATCGCCGTCGCGGGGCTAGAACCCGAGCCCTTTACCGCCACCGCTACCGAGCAAGCCATGCCCAACACGCTGGCCAAGGTCTGCGGCGAGGACCAAGAAGGCACGGTCGGCGAACTACTAGCCAAGCCATTGGTAGTCTTAGTGTCGGATGAGGATGGTGCCGCCATGGCCGGGGTGGCCGTCGCGTTTGCAGTGACCGCTGGTGGTGGGTCGCTCTCGGCCACTGAGAATACGACCAATGCCGACGGTTACGCCCGAACCTGGCTGACGCTGGGCAGTGAGCTGGGGACGAACGCAGTTACGGCCACCGTGGAAGGGCTGGAGTCGGTGACTTTTACCGCCACCGGGCAAGAGTCGTCCTTAGCTAGTCTTTTCGATGCTTTCCACGGCAGCGGCAAGCGGATGGCCCTGCCCGACAGCCCCCAGTTGGTGCAGAACGCACCCAATCCATTCAACAGTCAGACGGCACTGGCCTATTTCTTGCCCGCGGCAGGGCCCGCTCGCTTAGAAGTGTTCTCGTTGACCGGACAACGGGTGGCGGTTCTGCGCCACGGGCGGCAGCAGGCCGGCTTTCACCAACTCCGCTGGGACGGTCGGGACGACGCGGGGCGCTTGGTAGCCAGCGGCGTGTATCTGTATCGACTAGTGACGGACGAAGTGGTCTTGACGCGTAAGCTCATGCTGCTGCGGTAGTTTGACAGAGAAGTACTGCGACTAGCTTACCAGAGCGAGTACCCACCATCGATGACCAAGTCGTGGCCGGTCGCGTAGGAAGAGGCGTCCGAAGCGAGGAAGACGACGGCACCCTGATAGTCGGCAGGGACGCCTAGACGGCCCATCGGCGTGTTGGCGAGCCAAGCGTTTTTCATGTCGTCTTCGGCATGGGCGGTCATGGGGGTGAGCGTGTGGCCGGGGCTGATGGAATTGACGCGGACGCCGCGCGCGGCCCACTCTGCGGCGCATACTCTGGTTAGCTGGTAGGCACCCGCCTTGGCCGCGTTGTAGTGGCCGTGCAGTTGGGGGCGGTTGACGACGTGGGACGAGATCGAGACGACGTTGATGATCGAGCCGGAACCTCGCTGCAGCATGGCGCGGCCCTCGGCCTGACAGCAGAGGAAAACGGCCTTGAGGTCGAGGTCGAGGACTCGGTCCCAATCGGCCTCGCTGATGTCCTCAATGGGGCCGCGCAAGGCAATGCCAGCGCTATTGACGCCGACGTCCAGCCGACCCCAAGCAGCGAGAACGGTATCGACCATGTTTTCGACTTGGTCCTTGGCAGTGACATCCGCGTCGATGGCTAGGGACTGGCGACCAAGGTTTTCAATCCGAGCACAGGTATTAGCAGCGCCAGCGGAGTCGATGTCGGCACTGGCCACATCCGCGCCCGCTTCGGCGAGGGCAACGGCGAGGGCCTGCCCAATGCCAGAGCCGCCGCCGGTGACCAGAGCCTTGCGGTCGCGGAGGGAGAAGCGGTCGAGGATGCCCATTGGCGATTTATCGATCCGTGTGCGCCGCTACAGAGTTGAAGGGGTGAGCCTCATCCCCGAGTGCTTTTCAATCCCTTCGTCATTCCAAACAATACCCAAGCCAGGCTGGTCGGAGATGGTCAAGAAACCTTCCTCGTCGAGGGAAAAGGGCGCGCTGACGAGATCCTCAATATAGGGGGACGGGGTGATGTATTCTACCCAACGGGCGGTCGGCACAGCCGCGACTAGCTGCAAGTCGGCCGCCAGTCCGACGGCGGTGTTCCAGCCGTGGGGAACGAAGAGAATCGAGTGGTCGTAGGCGTACATCGCGATGCGGAATTCCTCGGTAAGGCCGCCGACCTTGGTGACATCGGGTTGGATGTAGTCAACTGCGCGGCGCTCGATCCACGGCAGGAAGGACTGCCGGCGCGTCAGCACCTCGCAGCCCGTAATCGGCAGGGGCGCGTGCTCGGTGAGTTTGATGTACCCTTCGATATCGTCGGGGCGCAGGGCTTCCTCGAACCAACTGACATCGTAGTTGGCGAGCATGCGGGCGGTTTCGAGCGCCCATTTGTAGCCGTGCGGCCAGTACTGGTCGGAACCGCCCGCATCGACCATTAGCTCGATATCTGGGCCGACGGTTTCGCGGGCAGTGCTGACGATGCTTTCGTCGAGCGTTTTCGACACGCGACCGAAAGGTCCCCAGCCCATCTTAATCGCGCGAAATCCCCGGTCCATCGCGGCCTGCAGCCTCGGCTTCAATTCGTCTGGCTCGGCCATGATGAGCGATGCATACGGCTTGATGCTATCCCGGTAGCGCCCGCCCAACAGGCGCGAGATAGGCTGGGATGTGATCTTGCCAAAGAGGTCCCACAAGGCAATGTCAATGCCGGAAATGGCGTGAGTGACGGCACCGCCTCGGCCCTGCCAGAAGGTGGCCTGATGCAGTTTCTCGGCGACCCGCGCTGGCTCGATGGACTCGCCAATCAGCATGGGGCGCAGCAGCGCGAGCGACCCCGACACTAGGCGGGTGGAAGTAAAGACGGACCCCAGACCGGTTACTCCTTCGTCGGTGACGATCTCTACGAGGGTGTGCAGGTTGTCGCCGGGATCGTACCCCTGCTCCCAGCCACCGTCGGGCGTGGCTCCCACGAGAGGTATCGTGCGAATGTCTGCTATCTTCATCGTTGGACTAGTTCGATGAGAATTCCGTCGGGATCCAGGGTACAGACGACGCCCGGCGTATCCGGGGCGACCATAGGCTCGGACAGGAATTCCACGCCTTTGGCCTGCAATGCGGCGCACTCGGCCTGCACGTCGGGGACGAAGAAGGTGAGCCAGCGCACCCCAGCGGCAAATTGGGAAGTCCGCTGCGGTGGCGGCACGGCGATATCCATCAGCTTGATCAGCGTCTCTCCCGCCTGTAGGCGCACCTGTCTGAAGCCTTGCGGCGCCAGCCCAATCCCTGTCGCTAGGTCTTCGGGGATGTCGATGTCGAGCACTACCTCGAATCCCAGTTTGTCTCGATAGAACGTCAACGACTCTTCAAAATTGCTGCACACTATGCACAGGTCAACGACTGGATGTGAGAGCTTCATTTACCTCCTCCTCGGGTTTAGTCGAACGGTTCGGGCAGGTCTCCAGCAACTAATCCACATCTACATCGAGGATATAGCGCGCCGCTGGCGAGATGCGCTTCCAGGTCTCGTAGCGCAGGTACTCGCGCTGATTGAGCTGCTGGCCGTGCTCGCGGGCAGTGAAGTAGCAGTGCATGGCGCGGCGCGGCAGGTCCTTGCTCTGGTTGAGGGTGCCGCCGTGCCACGTGTGGCTGTTGAAGACGGCGACTGTGCCGGCCGGGGCGATGAGTAACTCTTCATCGGGGTGGGGTGCTTGCGCGTCTGTTAGGACTTTGCTCGGGTGCAGGCCCTTGTGCGAGCCGGGCACGAGCCGGGTGCAGCCGTTTTCCTCGCTGAAATCGTCCAGCAGCCAGATCGAGTTGCAGACGTGAAACTGGCCGTCGTAGTCTGCTCCCCAGTCGGCGTGCAGCCCCTGTAAGCCCTCGCCGGGCAGGGCGTCGCGGGCGTTGAGCGAGGAGAGCTTGAAGGGGCGGCCGATGACGTGGTGGATAGCGGCCAGCACCTTGGGATGGGTATAGACTCGGTCAAAGACCGGCCCCTTGTTGCAGAGGTCGGAGAGGCGGCGAGTGCCCTGCTCCTGATGGACTTCAATACCGGCGTGGACCCCTTCTTCCTCGCACAGTTCCTCGAAGCGGGTGCGCAGCGCCGCGCGCCACTCGTGGTCAACGACATTCGGTAGTACAGTGTAGCCCTTCTCGTCGAGATCGTTTCTGTTCTGCTCGGTCAGCACGCCTTGGTGGGCACCCAAGGCGTCCAATGCGCGTGCGATATCCATTAGGTGTACTCCTCTATTGGTTCTCTTCAGTTTCGACGAGCGCCTTGAGCGGCACGTCTTCGTCTTGTGGCAAATAGTAGCTCAGGGGATCTCCGACGACGCCAATGAGCTGTTTTTGGATCGGATTGCAGCGGGCGACGAGTTCGTCGGGCATGGCGATGTAGTCCATGGGTTTGACCCAGCGATAACCATAGCCAAAGAACACGGTCTTGCGAGGGAAGCCCGCCCAGTTGTGGCCGATGGAGTGATAGGTGCGCTGCTCGAATAGGAAGGCCGAGCCAGCGCGGATATTCATCGCTTGGGCACCGTACGGCAGACCAGTCGTGGGGTCCGTGGCCGGGCGTCCGAGTAAACGGTTGGAGCCGGGCACGATCCAAGTGGCCCCCGAGGCCGGGTCGGTTTGGTCGCTGAGGGCATAGGCTATTTTGAGCAGAATCCGCGGGTGCGGTTCGCTCATATCGCGGGGCGAGGTGCCGCCATCGCGGTGCCAGCCGAGCTTGTTTTTCTCGTCTTCAGCCGGCTCGTCGCCCGAAGGCAGGACGATCAAGTGCGAGGTCAGCATCTGGATATTCCAGCCGAGAAGCTGCCACGCCAGCGGGACCGTGGCAGGCCAGTCGAGAAGCTGGAGGAAGGCGGGGTGCTCGACGATGCAGTTGCGCATGTTGAGCTTGCCGCCCTTTTCGAGCCGGCCGGCGTCGGCATCGCGCGCATAGAGCGCATCAGTGGCCTCGTTGAGTTTGGCAAGTGCATCGGCGGGTAGGGCGTCTTCGATGAGGAGATAGCCCTGTTGTTCAAAGAATGCTTGATCTTCGGGAGTGAGGACGGCTTGGGCGAGGGACTGGGTCATGGTTTACGGTTTACTTCCTCTATTATTTTGGCAACGTCATACTGGAATACGGAGACCTCGAACCGGCCTCAAAAGCCAGTTTCTAAAAATACGATCGCAGAGTTACAAATTAAAAGGCATTTTTCGTTCGACAATAGTTCAGATAGCCCGACCAAAGCCGAACAGTGAGCCGGGATGGGGTGCGCTTACCAGACTCTGTGCCCAAACAGTGGTCTTCGCGTGGTACGGACTTGCTCAGATGCCTTGCGACCCTCAATCTGTACTTTCCATAGACCTTTTTCTTATCTAAGTACAGTTATAACTTATATTACTTAGGCTATATATTCACTTATAATACTATAATGCCTGTGGCAGCTAAGCTTCACATTGTTTCTACGGCAGAGACAATGTTCAAAAGAGGCTCAATTTATTGATAAATAATCAGTTATAGAGAATTTCAATTCAGGATAAGCGTCCATATAAAATAACTTGACTTAACGTAGATAATTACTTAATTTGTCTTATCCATTAATCATCGCGGAAATCCACTGGTCAGTCTTGCCGAAAGGAGGCCTATATGTCCCTGCGTGATGAGATAACCCACTTACGCGAGTCGATCTTACAGCGTGTGGAACTCGCCGCTCGAACCGGCTCAGCCCGTGATGTCGTCGACAGTTCGAAGCTGCTGGAGGCAACCGAAGAGTTGCTGGGGAGCTATAACTCGCTTGAGAGCCGCTTACAAGAGATCAAATCCAAGGTGAACGGCACTCAGGCTATTGAGACAATACCCCCAATACCCCCTAGCCCCACTAGGCTGGGTGCCAAGGCAAAGGGCAAGCAGCGGCGACAGGCATTTCTCGCGGATGCGGAGTCTCGTGGCATTGTGATGACCAAGGTAAAGGGTGTTTGCTATCAGTCCCCTAATCACGGTCGTCTTGTCGGCATCGCTTCGGCAAGCGAGAGCGACAAACATCCCAACAGGTGGCTCCTTGGCTTGCCTTCAGCTAATTATGACGGCTTTGTCCTGCTATGCGAGGATAAAACGGGGCAAGTCCACAGATTCATCGCGGGCATCGACTTCTCACAGGAAGTCTTGCCAAAGCTCAGCAGGGACGACACCGGCCAGATCAAGTTCCATGTCACTCGCGATGGTGGATGCTTTTACCTTCATGTACTAGGCGGCGAGCGTCAGTCCCTAAACGCTTTGCTAGAGAAGTTCGAAGACCTGTGATCAAAGGCTGTCCGTATGTTGCAGGAATAAGGAAGAATGAGCAATGACAAAATTCATAAGGAATTCGTCGGGCACTCTTTTCGGCTCCCGTGAGCCGAGTGCGGAAGCGGGCCGAGACGGAGGGATATCCGACGATGAGGCGATTGCAGCAGAGGTTGACCAGAGCAGGAAAGAATGCGGCCTTCGTCGCGTATGCTCGAACCGTAGAGACAGCACAACGGCTAGCCGTGTTCTTTCATCGAGCAGACTTGAGATTGTCTGTTTGGGCGGGTATAATATGGGGTTTATATTCGTACCTAAGCAAGGATGTTAAGCAATGCTACGGACCTACACCAGAAAAGCCTATTTAACTAGGCGGGCCCATGCCAACTTGGCTGAGTTTTTGGATCAGGCTCGGTATTTGTATAATGAGAGTCTGGCGGAGCGTCGTGATGCCTGGGAGGAGGAGCGACGGGCCGTCACCTGTTTTGATCAATATGCCAAGCTGACCCAGCGGCGAGAGGCCCCGCAATGGAACCGTTTCCCTGTCAGGATGCAGCGTTCTATACTCAAACGTCTTGACAGGGCTTATCAGTTTTTCTTCAGACAGGGTGGCTATCCTCGCTTCAAGAGCTGGCGCAATGGTATTCATTCTTTTGAAGATCCTGCCCCTGCAAAGATAAATTCATCTGGCAAGCGCTGTTCCTACTCTATAAAAGGGATAGGGCGCTTGCGATTCAGAAATTCTTTGCCGGAAGGGGTCGTCAAGGTGGTTCGTGTGGTCCGAACGCCGCGGCGTGTTAAGCTCCAGTTTGTCATGGAGGTGGCCGATCCCGAGGGGTTGGATGTGCGTCCTCCTGTGGGCCTAGACTTGGGCATCAAGGACAGGGCAACCCTGTCTAATGGGTATAAGGTGCCCAAGAATGTCATCAACAGGGATGAGCTCAAGCGACGCCAGCGGATCCTGTCGAGGGCCGTTAAGGGGTCCAACAATCGACAGAAGAAGCGGCGAGCCTTAGCCCGAGCATGGCAACGGGTCACGGAGCAGGAGAAGGGCAAGGTGCATGAGATAACCAACGCTCTTGTAAAAGGCCATGCCTGCCGGTTTGTGGTAGAAGACCTGAAGATACCCAATATGGTGCGGAACCGGCAGCTGTCCCGGTCTATATTGGAGCAGCAATGGGGATATTTTGTACATTGCCTGACCTACAAGGCTGCAAGTGCCGGTGGGTGGGTCGTCAAAGTAGATCCCCGCAACACGACACAGCAGTGCTCTGGCTGCGGCAGCCTGCCCAGAACATCTATCGGATTAGGCCAGCGGATGTACCACTGTTACACCTGCGGCCAATCCATAGACAGAGACGTAAACGCGGCTGTCAATATCCTTCACAGAGGCATGACCTCTGACTCGGTTGGGATTATGGCCGAGATGAAGGGAGGATATATCAACCTAGGCGCTTCACAAGAAGTGCCCACTTCATAGAAAGATATGTCTGCTTAGGCAGATATATAAGTCCCTATAATATCCAATGCGCAAAGATGACGATGAAAGAGAAACCATCAGAATCTCTATTCGCTCTGTGTATCGAAAATAGCGAGTGCGAGGATTTGGAGAAGCGCAAAATCTATCAGATTCTGCCCGATGTAGACCCAAGAAGCACTGGTGACAACAACCTGAGTCTAAAAATAAAACTGAGTGAGGTCCAATATGGAAATCTCTTTAGATCTGCCTGACACGGCTGCGCTTGTTGATCTTGACCAAGCATATCTCAAGGAAGCATTGGTAGTAACACTCTACCATGTGGGAAAACTCTCCGAGAAAGAAGCATGTCTCACGCTCGGGATTTCTCGTCGTGCGTTCGAGGAACTGCTGCCACAGTTCGGGTTTTCTGTCTTGGCGGATACGCAGGAGACTATAGATGTAGAACTGTGTGCATGAGGGCACCGTGCAGCAGATTGTGAGTAATACTGGGCCGTTGATCTCGTTGGAGAAGCTCAATCAAGGGTACAACTTCATCCGCTGTTTATACGAGAAGCTGATTATTCCTCCTGCTGTGCTCAACGAAGTAGCAGAAGGGCAATTTGTGGACCCACAGGAGTACCTACATTACTACAATATCACTGACCTCATTGAGGTTCGTCCTGTATCACAAAATCCCGTTATTTCAGGGGCGGAAAGATTACACGATGGAGAGATACAAGCGATACAACTTGCACTTGAATTACGGTTGCCTCTCCTCATTGAGGAAACGGTCGGACGCTTTGTTGCGCAGAGTGCGGGAATCCGTGTCTCAGGCATTGCAGGGCAGATTATCAAGGCGTTTCAGCAGAATAGCATTTCAGCAACAGACGCACACGATAAACTCAATGAGTTATTTCGCGCAGGACGCATCAACCAGAAAATCCATGACGCACTTCTCGACGCAATATCCACAGCCTAACTGTGGCGTACAGGAGGGGTTGTAGGATGTCCATGCCCGCACTCGACGGCATCCGCGTCCTCGACTTTACCCAAGTGATCTTCGGCCCAGCCGCCACCCAAGTTTTGGCCGAGCACGGTGCCGAAGTCATCAAGA
>JAPPEF010000199.1 GCA_028875335.1 Gemmatimonadota bacterium | reverse complement strand
CGCGCCGCGCCGAGGGCGAAAAACCCCTGATCTTCGCGTGCAATTTTACCCCAGTTCCCCGAGCGGACTACCGGCTCGGGCTGCCAGCCGCCGGGCCGTACCGCGAGGTGCTCAACAGCGATGCCGAAATCTACGGCGGCAGTGGCGTGGGTCACGACGGCTGGGTGCAAACCGAGAAAGTCGCCTGCCACGGCCGGCCGTACTCGGCGCGGTTGCGTCTGCCGCCACTCGGCGTGTTAGTTCTAGAGCCGAAGTAGCGCGATGCTAATTTGTCATGCTTGAGATACTTTCACACGTCATCAGTGAACTGCGGCGTCTCGGCAAACAGCGCCTCGCGCTGATCGGCGGCGGGGTCTTGGCGAGTGCGGTTCTAGTCGCGCTGCTGGCACCGCTGCTGGCACCATACGATCCACTGGCGCAAAACCTCTATGCGCGTTTGCAACCGCCGTCGGCGAGCCATTGGCTAGGAACGGACGACTTTGGCCGCGACATCTTCAGCCGCATCGTGTACGGTGCCCGCATCTCGCTGCGAATCGGATTAGTCGCCATCGCGCTAGCCGCTTCCACCGGCACTTTGCTCGGCCTCGTGGCTGGGTATCGCGGCGGGGTCGCCGACATGCTCATCATGCGGCTGATGGACTTGATGCTGGCGTTTCCCAGCATCTTGTTGGCCATTGCCATCGTCGCCGTCATCGGGCCGGGCATCGACAATGCCATTCTCGCCGTCAGCATCGTTTTGGTGCCGCAGTTTGCCCGCCTCATGCGCTCGTCCGTGTTGACCGTGCGCGAGGCCACCTACGTCGAGGCCGCGCGCGCGCTGGGAGCGAGCGAATCGCGGCTGCTGTTCTACAGCATCTTGCCCAACTGCACGGTTCCCCTCATCGTGCAAGCCACGCTCAGCTTGGGCACGGCCATCCTCGACGCGGCCGGGTTGAGCTTTTTGGGCTTGGGGGCCCAGCCGCCGACCCCCGAGTGGGGAGCCATGCTATCCGGGGGACGCGAACTGCTCCTGCAAGCACCTTGGGTGATGGCCTTTCCCGGGCTGGCCATCTTCGTGGTCGTCCTCGCGCTCAACCTCTTTGGCGACGGGCTTAGAGACGCCTTGGATCCAAAAATTTAGACCCTCCACCAACGGAGACCGCAGATGAACCCAATTCCTGCACGACCCACTGCTCCGGCGCGTATTGAATATCTGAAGGTGCAAAACTTCCGCGCCTTGCGGAGTGTCGAGTTCAAAAACCTGACACCGCTAACGGTGCTACTCGGTCCCAACGGTAGCGGTAAGTCAACGGTATTTGATGTGTTCGCCTTTTTGGCGGAGTGCTTCGAGTTGGGGCTGCGCCGCGCCTGGGATAAGCGCGGGCGGAGCAAGGAACTGGTGTCCCGGGAAGCAGAAGAGGGGCCGGTAGTAATCGAGATCAAGTACCGAGAGCAGCCAAAACAGCCGCTCATCACCTATCACTTGGCCGTCCACGAACACAAGGGGGTACCCGTCGTAGTCGAGGAGTGGTTGCAATGGCGACGGGGCCAACACGGAAAGCCATTTCGATTTCTCCAATACGAGCACGGCCAAGGCCGAGCGGTCAGCGGAGACCAACCAGACGAAGAAGACCAGCGAATAGAAATCCCCCTGAACACACCTGACCTGCTAGCGGTCAATGCCCTAGGACAGTTTGCCGATCATCCCCGCGTGGCGGCACTGCGCCAGTTCATCACTGGCTGGCACATTTCGTACCTCTCGGCAGATAGCGCACGCGGCCAGCCCGAAGCCGGACCACAGGAGCAGTTGAGTAAAACGGGCGATAATCTCGCCAACGTTATCCAATACTTGGCCGAGCAGCACCCAGAGCGGCTTGAGCGCATCTTTGAGGTACTACGCCGGCGCGTACCGCGCATTGAGAAGGTTCTGGCCGATACTATGCCCGACGGTCGCCTGCTGCTGCAAATCAAGGACGCTCCGTTTAGCCACCCGGTGCTGGCACGCTTTGCCTCCGACGGTACGCTCAAAATGCTGGCCTATTTAGTCCTGCTTCACGACCCAGAACCGCCGCCCTTTATCGGCATTGAGGAGCCGGAAAACTTTCTCCATCCCCGACTGCTTTGGGAACTAGCCGAGGAGTGCCGTGCCGCCGGTGAATGCACCCAACTACTAGTCACCACTCACTCTCCGTTTTTCCTCAATACCTTGCAGCCTAAAGAGGTACGCGTCCTCTGGCGCGATGAGAAAGGCTACGCACAAACGCAATGCGTCGCGGATATAGAGGAAGTACGAGCGTTCATGGATCAAGGAGCAAGGCTCGGCCACCTATGGATGGAGGGCTACTTCAATGTGGGTGATCCACTGGTCAACCAAGGCGGAGCCACTGGACCATTCAGAAGAGACGAATGATGGAGAAGCCCCATCTGGAGTTTCTGGTCGAAGAGCCTTCTATGGAGGCGTTCCTGCATGAATTACTTCCGCGTCTATTTCCTGAAGACTGTCCCTCTTTTCGAGTCCATGCGTTTCAGGACAAACTAGACATGTTGGATAAATTACAGGCTCGTCTAAAGGGCTACTCCTATTGGCCGTCGAACTATGGGCGTATCGTCGTAATGGTTGATTGCGACGACGACGATTGCCATAAGCTCAAACAACGGCTTGAAAAAGCAGCGACCATTGCGGGGTTAAGCACTCGTTCAGGATCCGGGGGGCATCTCTGGCAAGTGGTAAACCGCATCGTAATTGAAGAACTTGAAGCATGGTACTTCGGCGATTGGAAAGCCGTGAAGAGCGCCTATCCAAGGGTGTCGCCAACCGTTCCGAATCGGGCACCCTATCGCAATCCCGATGCGATAAAAGGCGGCACTTGGGAGGCATTTGAACGCATCTTGCAGAATGGCGGCTACTTCAAAAATGGGCTGCGCAAGGTAGAAGTAGCGCGTACCATTGCCGCTCACATCAACCCAGACTGCAACCGCTCTCACAGCTTTGTGCAATTCTGCGACGCTCTCATTGAGGCGATGGCATAATGTGCGGCCAGATTATGAATAATAATGTCTCGCACCTCCTCCCCCTGTTCTGCGCTCTCGCGCTGGCAGCGGGCGGCTGTGCGGGTCTGCGAAGCCACAGAGCGCCCGCCGAGCCGTCGGGCCCCGACCAAGCCATGCAATACTTCGTCAAGGCCAAGGTCTTTGAAGCCCAGCACAACTACCTCGGCGCGATAGTCGCCCTGCGCAACGCGGCCGACCTCGACCCGACTTCGCCCACCATCTACGCCCGCCTCGCTTACAACTATCAGCGCATTGATGACGCCCACATGGCCGCCTACTTTGCGCGCAAGGGCTTGGCATTGGACGGCAGCCAAGTGAGGCTGCTCCGCCTGTTGATTCGGATTTTGGAAAGCGAAGGCGACTACGAGAGTGCTATCAACCACATCAAAGAGCTGCTGCATTACGAACCAGACAATTGGCCGCTCTATCGCCACTTGGCCTATCTCTACTTTGAAATGGGCCAAACCGAACGGATTGTCCCGCTCTTCAACGAGGTCCTCGCCCAAGAGCAAGTGCCAGTGGCAGTCGAGGTAGACATAGCCGGCATTTTTTCTCGCATTGACCACCAAAAAGAGGCCGAGCTCATCTATCACCGGATCCTCGCTACCGATCCTATAGTCGAGGACGCCTGGCTGGGTTTAGCCGAGCTCAAGTTAGCACAGGGACACCGCCACGAGGCCATAGCCATCTATCGAGAGGCCGCGGGCCATCTGCCCGACAGCAGCGTCCCCTACCACTTGGCGCGACTAATGGTCACCGAGCACGATCTAGAGGAAATTCTCGCCGAAGAGGGTGCCGAGGTGCTCTACCACTTGGGAACGGCTCTGTCCGAGGCCGGCAAGTACGACCAAGCGACGTTGGTCTTTAAGCGCATCGTCGAGATGCAGCCCCAAACGGTCGAGCAGTGGACCGACCTAGCGCGATACTACATCTACTTGGAGGAGTATGACGATGCCACCGACGTTCTCAGCCAAGCGGCAGAAGTCATGCCCGACAGCAGCGAGATTTACCTGTACTGGGGGACGGCCCTAGAGAGCACCGGGCGCTACGACGAGGCCATAGCCGTGTACCAGCGCGGCCTTCAGTACTCGCCCGACGCAGTTGAGATATATCTGTACTGGGGACTCGCGCTAGAGCAACAAGACGCTTGGGCAGAGGCCATTGACGTCTATCGCCAAGCACTCGCCGTATCCCCGGGCGAAGCCGTGCTGCACGTGCGGTGGGGCATCAGCCTAGGGCGACAGGGGCAGTGGGAAGACGCGCTGGCCCAATACGAAACAGCGGCCTCGCTCGACTCCGCGTACAGCCCGACTTTTTTGTACTGGGGCATCGCCTTAGAGGAATTGGAGCGCTGGGAAGCGGCGCTTGAAAAGCTGAATCAGGCCGTTGCGCTCGCCAACGACAAGAGCCGCGTGCTCTTTTACCTTGGCTCCTGCTATGAGCAGGCGTCGCGCAAACTTAGCCGCGACGAGTACTTCGACCGCGCCGTGGAGACCTTCCAACGCCTGTTAGAAACCGAGCCAAACGATGCGTACGCACTCAACTACCTCGGCTACATGTACGCAGATAAGGGCATCCAGCTAACAGAGGCGGTCGCGCTCTTGGAGAAGGCTATCGCGCTCGAGCCGGACAACAGCGCGTTCCTCGACAGCATCGGCTGGGCCTATTTCCGCCTCGGCGAGCTAGCGCAGGCCGAACAATACCTACAACAAGCCCTAGAGCATATAGACGAGGTTGATCCCGAGGAGCAGGCCGTGATCTTCGACCACGCCGGCGACATTGCCAGCTCCCTCGGTAAAACGGACGAAGCGCGCACGCATTGGCAAAAAGTGCTAGACCTCGAGCCAGACAACGAAGAGGTCCAGCGCAAGCTGCTGCCATGATGCATACCTCGCGCTCGGGGCACATCCGGAATTTTCAGACAGCTTACAAATGGTTCGCGCTCTGCGCTCTAGCGCTAGCTTGCGCGCCGCCGCTGGTGGTGCGAGAGGGTTGGGATGCAGACCAAGGACCGGCTGCCTTGCTCGCTGCCTCGACATCGCTCGCCCAGTTCGAGGACCTGACGGCAGAAGCGGCCATTGAGCTGCGGCGCGGCGAGCTGCGAGATCGGGGGACGGCCCTCGTGCAGCTAATCAACCCAGATCTCTTTCGCATCGAAGTGCGCGGCCCCTTTTTTACCCACATTTTTACGGCGCTGCTTGAAGGCGACAGCCTGACCGTATACAGCCGAGGCATGGACCGGCCCGTAAAAGGGACGATGCGCGGCCGACTGCTAACCACGCTGACCGGGTTGGATTTCGGGGCGTGCGACTTGCGCTATGCCTTGCTCGGCCTCGTCGAACCGGGTTCCATAGTCGAGCCAATCGAGTATCCGGGTGTTGGCCAAGCGGTGGTCGCGCTCACAGGCGGGCGACGGGCATGGCTAGACCTGCGCCGGGGCTTGGTGTTGCGCGAGAGCATCCCGCTGCCCGAGGGCGATGTCCTGCTCCGCGAGCTAGGAGAATACCGCCGGCAGGACGCGCTGTACCTGCCGCGCCGAGTGGAAATACGCCAAGCCGATGTAGCGCTGGTGTTGGCCTACAAACACTACGCCTTCGACAGCGGGCTGGACGCCAGCCAATTGCAACAAGGGCTACCTACGGCAGTAATGCGAGTGCCATAAGAGGCCGCGCCCCTCCTAGCGGGCCAAACAGATCACGAGACTGATGAAACCTAGCTTGAGACATTTACTGATCGCTTGCTGCATTGCTGTCTGCGCGGTCTCTACTCTCGGAGCCCAGGTATTTCTCTGCGCCGGACACGTGCCGAACGTGCCGCTGTCCGCCACCAAAATCGCCGCCGATGAGCGACTGCCCGTGCTGTCCACTAAAGGACGAATCGGACCCATCTATATCCTGACGATCTTCGCTCGCTTCGCCGACGAAGAGCCTACGCCAGTGCCCGAGTGGGCCGATCAACTCTTCGTCCCCGAGCGCGAGGGGAGCTTTGCCCATTTCTATCACACGATGTCCTTCGGTCAGCTCGCAATCGCCGGCGAGGTTCTCCCGCGACGCTTCGCCGCCTCACAACCAGCATCCGCCTATTTGGCCGATGCTCCGGGCCAGCGCGGTCGCTACGGAGATTTCGCGCGCGAGATCCTCGCCCAAGTCGATGCCCAAGTTGACTTGGCGCGCTTTGACAATGACGGCCCCGACGGCGTACCCAACTCCGGCGACGACGACGGTTGGGTTGATTATATCTTCATCAATATGCAGTCGGTGCCCAACGGCTTTTTGCTGAGCTCGGCAATAGGGTTGGCGGGCTTGGGTTTGGACGAAAAACCCTTTGTATCCCAGGCGATTGGCAGCGACGGCAACCCCATCCGCGTCAGCGGGTTACCGTCGCAAGGAGCTATTCAGAAGACGGGTAATTTCGCCCAGGCCGTGGGGGTGATGGCCCATGAGTTCGGACACAGCCTAGGACTGCCCGATTTTTTCGACACCTCCTCTCTTAAAAATCCCACCCAAGATCCGGCCGAAGACAGTGCTGGCATTGGCCGCTGGGGGTTAATGGGCTGGGGTGCACACGGCTGGGACGGCACCAGCGGTCCGGTGGCCTTCAGCGCCCGCAGTCTAGAGCAATTGGGTTGGATCGGCGTGGAAAACGAGCGGCTGATCTTGGTTGAGCACGACAGTTGGGATCTGCGGGTGCGCGATTTGTATTCCGGCGGCGCGATATACAAGATCCCGCTGCGCGCCGAGACGCCGAATAATAACACCCTGTGGAGGGAGTATCTGCTGCTAGAATACCGCAACCGGGAAGCCCACTACTACAACCGCGGCCAACCCGCTTCCGGTCTGTTGGTCTGGCATGTCAGGCCCCAAGTCTTCGACAACGACGACGAACAACGCAAGCACCTCGACCTAGTTGCAGCCGACGGGCGATATGCCGACGCCGGCTTTCCCATGGGACAGACGGCTGATCGCTTTGCTGGCCGCGACAATCTCGACTTCTGGGCGCACGACGCTTCTTACGCCCGTACCCATGGAGGAAATCTCGGCGACGCGAGTGATCTATTCGATGGAGTGCGCTATCGCCATCTCGCTGTCGGAACCAACCCCTCGACGCTGGCTACGCCAACACTCAGCGAAGCCACCACGGGTCTGGCACTGCAAAATATGCGACCGGATGAAGACGGATTGACGCTGGATGTAGTGATGCCGCGCTGGGGTGGGGTATTGCGCGAGGAGGTGCATTGGGCTGGAGAGGTGCTGATTGATGGCGATCTGACGATTGCTCCCGCAGGCCGACTCGTGGTTTTCCGCAATACCCAGATCAGGGTGGCCGGATCGGATCGCCTGCAGATGGGACTGGATCCAGAACGGACCGAAATCCACGTACACGGCGACTTCGTCATCCGCTCGGCCGCCCTCTCGCAGATTGCCAATACCCTGCACATCCATCCCGATACCACTCGCTTTCTGGCCGCGGACCCGGGAGAGGAGTGGGCCGGAATTTTTATCGAGCCAAGCCCGACGAGTGAACTGATTTTTCCCATCGGCAGCTACGAGATTGTTGACGCGGTGCGCGGCTTAGTGGTCGAAGGGATGTCTGCAGCGGAAGATTTGGTGATTCGGGACTTTCTCTCGGCACAGACCAAAGAAGCTGCTGGCCGCAGCACCTTTGCTCCGGGGGTGCGGATTCCGCTAGCCCTGAAGGTCGAAAATCACTCGCCGCTCACCTTTCTCGCCAATGTGCGCGCCTTTATCGAGTGGAATAACCCGCTGCTGCATCCGTCCAGCGGTGCTGCCCGTTCGCGCACTGTTTCCTTTCCCCCAGGCGAGAAGAATGTCTTCTTCTTCGGCCAAGACCCGACCCTGAGTGAAGAGGCCACGCCCGGAGCTGAAGTGGAGTTTACAGTACACGTCGAAAAAGATGGCGTCCCGATATGGTGGGATACCTTTGCGATTGTTGTGGCCGGTGCGCCGACAGCGTTGCCGGAGGACTTTGCGCTTTTGCCCAATTTCCCGAATCCCTTCAACGCAGAGACGAAAATTGCCTATCGCTTGCCGCAGGAGACGCTAGTGTGGCTGACCGTATTCAACGCCATCGGCCAGCCGGTGCGCCAACTTGTCAATGCTACGCAGGCCGCGGGGACGCACTCGGTGACTTGGGACGGCCAAGACGACCGGGGTAGCGCCGTGGCGACGGGTGTTTATTTCTCTCGGTTCGCCGCTGGTCCCTTCTATCAAGCGCGACCAATGATCCTACTCAAATAGCACCAAATCGTTTGACAGTTTTAGGCCCCCATGCGTACTTAGAAGAGGGCACTTCAATAACACATTTTGGGGAGGACTTCCATGAGCAAACTCAAAGTAGGCATGATCGGCGGCGGTGGCCCCGATTCCTTTTTCGGCATGGTCCACAACCGCGCCATCGCACTCGACGCCAGCCGCGAATTGGTCGCCGGCGCGCTGCGCTCCAGTCCAGAGGCGGCACTGCGCGCTGCCGACGACTACGGCATCGAGGGTTATCCTACCTATCAGGCACTGTTAGAGGCGGTGCAAAGCGGCGAGCAAGCCCTCGATTACGTCACCATCGTCACCCCCAACTTCGCCCACTACGAGCCGGCCAAAGCCTTCTTGCAGGCCGGCATCCCGGTGCTCTGCGAAAAGCCCATCACCATGACAGTGGCCGAAGCCGAAGACTTGGCACAGATCATCGAGCGCCAGCAGGTGCCCTTTGTGCTGGCCCATACCTATACGGGCCATCCCATGATGATGCTGGCCAAGGAAATGATCCAAAGCGGCGAAATCGGCCAAGTCCGCAAGGTAGATTCCTGGTACCATCAGGGCTGGCTGGCCACGGCACTGGAACAGACCGGCCAGCAGCAGGCGTCTTGGCGCACCGATCCCGAGCGCACGGGCATCTCCAATTGCGGCGGCGACATTGGCACGCACGCCTTTATCTCCGCGACTTGGGTGACCGGGCTGGCTGTCGAGCGAGTCTCGGCGCGGCTCAACACCTTTGTCGAAGGTCGCGTGCTCGACGACGACTTCAACGTGATCGGCGAGCTAGAAAACGGCGGCACCGCGCTGATCACGGCCACGCAGATCGCGGTTGGCTACCGCAACGACAACGGCTTCCGCGTCTTCGGTACCACAGGCTCTATCGAATGGCATCAGGAGCGGGCCGAATGCCTACTAGTGCGCCACGGCGATGGCCGCGACATTACCTACTGGACTGGCGCTGAATTCGACCTGCCCGCGTCGGTCTCTTCGTACTTGCGGGTGCCCTCGGGGCATCACGAAGACTTCTTCCCAGCCCTCGCCAACCTCCACACTACCATCGAGCGGCTCATCCGCACGAGCCGTGGCGAACGGGACGTGCCCGCAGCTTTTCCGCATCCAGGCGTGAAAGAAGGCGTCGCGGGCATGAAATTCGTCGCGGCCGCAGTAGAATCCTCCAAGAACAGCGGTGCGTGGACGCAGGTTTAAGGGCACAGCGTTTCTTGAAACTATGTAGCCTCTATGTGAGTCTTTACGGATAGGAATCCACAAATCCTTTTCGAGGAGAATTTTCCATGAAACTACTTTACGCTGCCTGCATTGGGGCCGTCTTGTTCGCCGCCTGTGCAGACCGAGATCCTCTTTCATCCACGGCCGACCCATCTACTACATATAAGGCCGGTAAGGCGACGGACTCTTCCGATCCGACTGCCGGATTGCTTGAGCCGCGCGTGGCCGCACAATTCACCGTGCGTATCGAAAACCTCGGCACCCTCCTCGCGCCCGGTGCATGGGTCGCCCAGCGCGGCGGAGAGCCTTTCTTTACCGACGGCCAGCCCGATCGCGGCGCGGGGCTTGAAGCACTCGCCGAAGACGGCAATCCTGCTGAACTAGCCGCGAGCCTCTACCCCAACAGCGGGATTTTCAACACGCCAGTAGGGGCCGATAGCCCCGGACCATTGACGTTTATGGAGATGGGCAACGCCTATGAATTCACCTTTGTCGCTCGTCCAGGTGATCGGCTGTCTTTCGCCACCATGTACGTGCAATCCAACGACCTGTTCTTGTCACCCGGCCATACCGGCATTGCCCTGTTCGCCGACGATGGCCTGCCCATAAGCGGCGACATTACCGCTCAGATTGGGCTGTGGGATGCAGGTACGGAAGTCAACGAGGAGCCGGGCGTGGGCGCGAATCAAGCGCCGCGTCAAGCGGCTGCCAACACCGGTGCGGACGAAGGCGGTGTAGTGCGCTTAGTCGATGATGGCTTCACCTATCCGGCCGTGGCCGACATCGTCCGCGTCACCGTCACCTCCAGAGGCGGTTTATACATCGGTATTATGGACGACGGCGACATGGATGGCGACGCGAGCGACGGCCAAACCGGGCTCGATATTGCGATAACGCCCGATATCCTATCCCTGACCAATGCGCTGATAAGCTATTTTCAGAACGTCCTGTTGATCGCGCTGACCTCAGATGAGGTAACGATTAACGGAGCCGGCGGTGGCACGTTGGCCATCGCTGGCAACGAGTGGATGCTAACGGATTACTCGTCCGACGGACTGCTGGTGCTCAACGGCACCCTGAACGTGGGCGAAGATCAGCTCCCGCGCATTCCCATAACAGGCGAGATAGCCACTTCCGGTACGTCTGATGCTACGGTATTGCTAGACCTGGTGGTCGATGTGTCTGGCGATGAGCCATCCTTGAGCGGCACCGTTATCGTTGGGGTACCTTACGACATCGGTGATATTATCGCCGCGGCTGAGGCAGGCGACATGGACGGCGACGGCGACATGGACCGCCCCGTAACAGCAGCAGCCGTCGTCGGTCAGGAGACCTTAGAGGCATTTGTCTTGCGAGCCAAGGAGATGTTGGAAGCACTCACCGCGGAAGAGATTTTGGCGTCTTTTGAGACCTTCCGCTCCGAAGGCGAGTGGAAAAGCGGCTCGACCTATCTGTTCGTCTCCGATCTGCAAGGCAACATGCTCTTTCACGGAGCTGATCCAAGTCTCGAAGGCCAAAACTTTATCGATTTCGAAGACCTCAATGGGGTCAAGGTCACCCAAGAGCTCCTCGCGCAGGCAGCCAATGGTGGCGGTTTTGTCGAGTACCTGGGGGATGATCCGAGCATAGAAGGCGACGAAGACTCGCCAAAGGTGGGCTACGCCGCTCCGCTCAGTATATTGGGACAGGAGTTCGCCATTGGGGCGGGCTTTTATCCGAACACGGTCGGCATGGACGGCGACGGTGATGCCGATACCGACGCCGATGCCGACGGCGACGCCGATGCCGACGGCGATGCTATCCCTGAACGGGCCATCTCTTCCATAACCATCTCTCCCGATCTAGCTGCTGGCTCGGAGGAACCGCGCACTCCAGTACAATTCACCGTGCGTATCGAAAACCTCGGCACCCTCCTCGCGCCCGGTGCATGGGTCGCCCAGCGCGGCGGAGAGCCTTTCTTTACCGACGGCCAGCCCGATCGCGGTGCGGGACTCGAAGCCCTCGCCGAAGACGGCAATCCCGCCGCGCTAGCCACGAACCTACCGAGAAACAGCGGCGTGTTTGTCACACCGGTGGGAGCCGACGGCCCCGGCCCGCTGACGCCAGGCAACGCCTATGAATTCAGCTTCGTCGCTCGTCCCGGCGACCGGCTGTCTTTCGCCACCATGTACGTGCAATCCAACGACCTATTCTTGGCACCGGGTGACACCGGCATTGCCCTGTTCACCAACGATCGCCAGCCGATAAGCGGCGACATCACCGCTCAGATTGGGCTGTGGGATGCAGGTACGGAAGTCAACGAAGAGCCGGGCGTGGGCGCGAATCAAGCACCGCGCCAAGCCGGTGCTAACACCGGTGCGGACGAAGGAGGCGTGGTGCGCTTAGTGGACGATGGGTTCACCTATCCGGCCGTGGCCGACATCGTCCGCATCACCATCTCCTCCTCTGGTGGCTGAGAGGACGCAGTGCCAGCGACATAGGCACTGTTAAACACAAAAAGTGGAGGTAACGGCCTTGCTCGTTGCCTCCACTTTTTTGTTCCCTCTATTCCTCGTCGTAGCGTATCCGCGGATCCAGCCAAGCGTAGAGTATGTCGGCGATGAGGTTGGCCAGCACGAAGACTGTGGCTAGCAGCAAAACTCCGCCCTGCACGGCGCGAAAGTCACGCGCTTGCACCGCCAAAAAGAGCCAGCGTCCAACCCCAGGCCAAGCGAAGATAGTCTCCGTTATAACCGCGCCCCCAAGCAGGTAGCCGAATTGGAGGGCAATGACCGTAAGCGTGGGTATGAAGGCGTTTTTCAGGGCGTGGCGCACAATCACCACCCGCTCCCGCAGGCCCTTGGCCCAAGCCGTGCGGATGTAGTCTTCACCGAGGACGTCGAGCAAACTGGCGCGGGTCATGCGCGCAATGACGGCCATGGGAATGGTCCCCAACGTCAAGGCCGGCAGGAAAAGGTGCCACAGCACGTCGCCGCAGGCCGCGAAGTCGCCCTGCGCGAGGGTGTCGATTATGTAGAAATAGGTGATCGGCTCAAAGTAGATATGCGTGCTCAAGCGGCCGGACACCGGGAAGAGCGGCACGTAAAAGGCCAACAGCAACACCAGCATCAGCGCCAGCCAAAACACGGGAATGGAAATGCCGCCCGTGGCCAAAATCATGCTGAGCAGATCGGCGATCTTGCCCCGCCGCACCGCGGCCCACAGTCCGGCCGAGATGCCGACCGTCATGGCGAGCAGCATACTGGCCAAGGTTAGCTCGCAAGTGGCCGGGAAGCGCTGGACGAGTT
>JAPPEF010000183.1 GCA_028875335.1 Gemmatimonadota bacterium | reverse complement strand
TATTGCTCGGTGGAAGTGATCCACAAGCGCGGCAGTGGAGATCGGGCCGATGCGGTGCTTGGGCAATATGCCGAGGGGCTGCGGGGGATTGTGGCTGGTTTTTGAGTGGCAACCTCTCCTACTCGGCTATTTGTCCCCGACAGGGATGGGTTATTTTCTATTAACTGACTTTACTCAGTGCCTCTACTCGGCGGCATCTAACAGGTGCCTAAAGGCTTCGAGGCTGGGCACCTGGATGGCCGCCCGATGCAACTGCTTGAGACGCTGCACATCGTCGATGGCCCCAAGGCGAGCGGCCAACGGATCGGACGTGGCCGCATCAAAACGCAGTGCCAACACGTCTTGGATGCTTTCGCGGATGCCTTGCTCTATGCCTTGCTCTATGCCTTGCTCTATGCCTTTTTCCGTGAAATACTGCACTACCGACGATTCGTACATGGTTTCCTCCAAGATGATGGTCATAATCGTTTCTGATTTATACACCAAACCGCTCAGAATGGCAAGATCGGCCAAGTAATTGGCCTTGACCGTCTCGTCCATCGGCACCTCTTGCGCTCGGTGAACACACTGGCGCAACCACGCCTCGGCATCCACCCCCACTGGCCGCTGCATCAACGGCACAAACGGAAGCAAGCCCGAATGCCCCTCGTCGAGAATGCGTTGGCCGTCTAGGTCACTTAGCCGAATCACCTTGTATTGCACCAAGACGCGAAAGCCGTGCCGCTCTTGGAGATAGTGCCCCGGATCGGTGCGGCCAGCGTCGGGACGCAGATAGATGACGCTGGAGTAGATCGGCAGGCCGTGCTGCTCAATGCCGCGCCCAATATAGCCAGCCATCCGCTGCGGCATGGGTGGTTTGCTATCCGTGGTTTGAAACTCGTGATGGATCAACGCCTCTTCGCCAGCGACGCGCACGCGGATGAGGCTGTCGGTGCGGTGGGCTTCGACGGTGGGTTGCTCGGTGTCGATCACGTCGAGTACCTCGACGTCGTCTTGGTGGAGGGAGAAGCGAGCGAAGTCGTGGGGGTAGGTGTGGATGAGATGTTTGGCGATGGTATCGAATTCGGCCATGAGCCATGCCTTGGGTTGCGGGTGGGGTGGTACCCGCAACGGGCAAGAATCGTGCCAAGACGGCGGCTCAGAGGGGAGGAGGGGATTCAGAGGCGCGGGAGTGTAGCGGAAAGGATACAGGGATGGTAATAACAGCAATAGCGCGAGGCTGTGCCAATGCAATCTAAAATCGGGCCGCAGACTGCCTATGCTCCCGCGCACTGCTGGCATCTGCGGCCTGAGTCCCTATCTTAAAGCCGCTTTTGCGGGCGTCTTGCCCGCGTCCCCAGACGACAAAACGGAGTGCATTTATGGACAGCGCGCAAAGCAGCATCCGCGAGGCCCCGACTCGTTTTAGCGGCCTCTTACGCAATATCGGCCCCGGCGTCGTTGTCTCTGGGTCGGTGGTCGGCTCGGGCGAGTTATTGGTGACGACGCGGATGGGGGCCGAGGTCGGTTTTGTCTTTCTCTGGGGCGTGATCTTGGCCTGTTTGGTCAAGTTTGTAATTCAGCTCGAATTGGGCCGGCAGTGCCTGTTGCGCAAGAGCAGTACCGTGCAAATCCTCGACCAAGTGCCGGGTGCGCGCTGGCGCGGCACCTCGTGGATTGCGTGGCTGTGCGTGGTAGGCTACTTCTCGGTGACGGTGGCCGTCATCGGCATCTTGGGGTCGGTGGCCGGGCTGATGGTCACAGTTTTTCCCTTTGCACCCGAACAAGTGTGGGCGGTAGTACTGTTCCTCGCCATGTCGGTTTTGCTGTGGCGGGG
Source organism: Gemmatimonadota bacterium (assembly GCA_028875335.1). Next base: position 11,106 of record JAPPEF010000183.1, on the reverse strand, counting down.
GCTATACGGCGACTTGGAGAAAATGGTCTCTGTGCTGGTGGCGACCTTCAGCTTGGTAGTAATCGGCTCGGTGCTCGCACTGCAAGGCACGAGCTACGCAATCAGCAGCGAGCAAATCGCCTCGGGCTTCCGCTTTGCCATGCCAGCCGAAGGCGCGTTTGTGGCGTTGGCGGTGATGGGATCGGTCGGCGCCACCGCAGTCGAGCTTTTCATGTATCCGTACTGGATCGTGGAAAAAGGCTACCCGGATTTCGTCGGGCCAAAAGACGATAGCCCGGAATGGCAGGCGCGGTACCGGGGCTGGATGCGGGTCTTGATCACAGATGCGGGCGTGTGTACGGGGATCGCGCTGGTGGTTACGTGCGCGTATTACCTGCTGGGCGCGTCGGTGCTCAATCAGTTACAAGTCTTGCCCGAAGGCATGAAGGTCGTCGAGCAAGTATCGCTGATTTTCACCGAGAGCATTGGCGGTTGGGCGTATTGCATCTTCATGTTCGGGGGGTTTTGCACGCTCTTTTCTACGCTGCTAGTTTTCGCGGCTTCTTCGGGACGGATCGGCGCTGACTTTCTGCGGCAACTGAAGGTGAGCGCGCTGGTCGGCGAAGAGGGCTACCGGCGCTGGGTCCGCATTTTCCAGATCGCCTTCCCGTTTGGGTGGCTGCTGTTCATATTGTTCGATCCGCGCACCCTCGACTTTGTGCTCAAAGGAGCCAATGCCAACAATCTGCTGCTCATCCCAATGGCCTATGCGGTGCTGCATCTGGCGATGCGGGTGTCCAAAGACGAGCGGATGTCGCTGTGGACCGAGTTGGCGCTGCTGTTTACGATCTGGGCCATCATCAATTTTACGGCGGTCAATCTGTTTAAGCTGTCTGGGCACTAGCGGCTTTCTCTCAATATGACCGGCCAGCTATTCACTCACTATTTCCTCACCGACGGCATAAAGACCACGCCCGAGTGGCAAGCGTCTGTTGACCAGCCGGAAGCGTTTGCTGCGTTTAGGAACGACGTTGCTCGACATCACGACGCCCTCAGCCGTTCTTCCCGAAATCCCAACGAAGCTCGCACGGAGGAAGAGTTGATTCGTCCGGTTCTGGAGCTATTGGGATGGACCGAGTACGTACCTCAGCCAAGCGCCGCCGGCCATGAGGACATTCCCGATCACCTGCTTTTTGCTGACGCCGAATCCAAGGCGCGGGCCGGGAATCCCTTCCAGTACGCGACCGTAGTTGAAGAGAGTAAGCGCTTTGGGCTTGCGCTCGACAGCCGGGACCGGAAGGATCGGGCGCAGCGTGGGACGCCGCACGGTCAGATTCTTCGATATTTGGCGACGGCTGAGATCGAGTCAGAGGGGCGCATTCGCTGGGGCATTCTGACCAATGGCAGCGTCTGGCGGCTGTACGACTATCGCGCTCGACCGCGTGCTAGCGGCTACTTTGAAGCCGACTTGGCCGAACTGCTCCAGCCCGGCAAGGAAGATGAGCTCCGCGTTTTTCATCTGCTGTTCCGTCGCGAGTCTTTCACGCTACGGGATGGGGCTACGACTACGTTCCTTGAAGAGGCGCTAGCTGAGGGTCGGCGCTATGAGGAACAGGTCGCGCAGGATCTTTCGGGGGTGGTGTTTGAGCGGGTGTTTCCCAATCTCGTCAATGCGCTTGTGCAGAAGTCGGAGGAAAGCCTCGTCGCGAGCCGAGATGCGGCGTTGATCTTTCTCTATCGGCTGCTGTTTGTGCTCTATGCCGAGGATCGGGGGCTGCTTCCGGTCAACGATGAGCGATACGACGACTATGGTTTGCGCCATCCTGTCCGCGATGACATTGCGAGCAGGATGGCGGCTGACGATACGTACTCGGCGATTGCCACCAATTATTACGATCACCTGACGACGTTGTTCAAGCTTATCGACAAGGGCGACGAGTCCATTGGTCTGCCGCCGTATAACGGCGGGCTGTTTGCGATGGAAGCTGCTCCATTGTTGGAAACGGTCCGTCTGGCTGATGAAGAAATCGCGCCCATCATCTACGACCTGAGCCACGCCGAGGATTCGCAGGGCGTGCGCCGCTTTGTCAATTACCGCGACATGTCCGTGCAGCAGCTTGGCTCGATCTACGAGCGGCTGTTGGAGCGCGAGCCGGTGCGCGATGACGATGGCAAAATTTCCATTCGTCCCAATCCGTATGCCCGCAAGGACAGCGGCAGTTTTTATACCTCTCAGGAACTCGTCGATCTGATTGTCGAGCGGACCTTAAAGCCACTGGCCGAAGAGCGGCTTAACGCCTTTGCAGAAAAGGCCGCTGCGCTTAAAAGCGATCGTCGATCCAAGCAAGAACGGCGGGAGGAACTTGAGCAACTCGATCCGGCAGAGGCCGTACTAGACCTCAAAGTTCTGGATCCGGCGATGGGCAGCGGGCACTTCCTCGTCACGGCGGTGGATTTCCTGTCGGACTACATCGCCGAGTTAATCGAGCGCGTCCCCTCGGTTCCAGAGTGGCTAGACGGTGAGTATGCGTCGCCATTGGTGGGGCGCGTGGCGGCGATCCGGGAGGACATTCGCAAACGGGCCGACGAATCGAAATGGGTTTTGGACGAGGTGCAGCTTACCGATCAGGCCATTATTCGCCGCATGGTGCTCAAGCGCTGCATTTACGGGGTGGATAAGAATCGGCTGACGGTCGAGTTGGCCAAGGTGTCGCTGTGGCTACACAGCTTTACCGTGGGAGCGCCACTATCCTTCCTCGATCACCATTTGCGTTGCGGCGACTCGCTGGTTGGGCTGCGGGTGCGGGACGCCACGGATGAGTTGCACCGGCTCGGCGGGATGTTTGCCAGTAGCGCCATTGCCGGGGCGGAGATGGCTACCGACGGGATGCAGCGGATTGAGGAGATGTCCGACGCGGACGTGGCGGAGGTGAAGGAATCGGCGGAGTTGTTCGGTGGGGTGGAGGAGACGACCGCTGACCTGCGCGGCTTGCTCGACTTTCTGTGTGGCTGGCGTTGGCTGACGGCGGGTATGAAGAGGGACGAACGCGCTGAATTTGAGGGGCCGTTGGTTACGACGCTCGGTCAGCATACGGCGAATGCGTACGAGCTTTTGGCGCGAGGGCCGGAGGAGGACATTTCCGACTTTGCCAAGCTATGGCACGAGGCCACGTCCATTGCCAACCGCGAGGACTTCTTGCATTGGGAGGTGGCTTTTCCGGGGGTGTGGCATAGGTGGCAAGAAAGCCGTCCGCAAGGTGGATTTGACGCGGTTATTGGCAATCCGCCGTGGGATCGGATCAAGCTGCAAGAAGTCGAGTGGTTTGCAACTCGTGATATAGAACTCGCTCTGGCACCGACGGCGGCGGCGCGGCGAAAAGGCATTCAGCGGTTGCGCGATCAGGGAGCATTCCTTGCGGCTGAGTTCGACGCGGCCAAGGCGCAGGCCGAGAGCCTGAGTCAAGTGTTCGCTCTGGTGGCGATTATCCGTTGCTCAGCGGTGGCGACATCAACTTGTATTCGCTGTTCGTCGAGCGGTCTATGAACCTGATTAAACCGAATGGATTTGTCGGCTTGCTGACGCCTTCAGGCATTTACGCCGACAAGACAGCGGCGCGATTCTTCAAGTCCGTTTCGACCAACGGACGAGTGGGCGGCCTATTGGATTTTGAGAACAAGAAAATCTTCTTCAAGGACATCCACGCTTCTTTCAAATTCTGCGTCCTTATCTTGGGCGGTGAGGAGCGACGATTTGACCAGACCGAATGCGCCTTTTTTCTGCACGACACGAAAACAGTCCATGACGAGGACCGCTGCTTTCCATTGACGCCGAAAGACTTTGCCCGCGTGAATCCGAATACTGGCACCGCGCCCGTGTTCCGCAGTCGGAGGGACGCCGAGATCACTCGTGGAATTTACGAGCGGCATCCGGTGTTGGTGAAGCATCTGCAAAATAGAAAGAAACGCACGTGGCGGGTGAAGTACACGCGTATGTTCGACATGACCAATGACTCAGATCTCTTCAGGACTGCTGAACAACTCGATGCGGAAGGTTTCTATCCGGTCGAGGGCAATCACTGGAAGAAAGGCAAGGAGTTGTACTTGCCGCTGTATGAAGGTAAGATGGTGCAGGCATTCGATCATCGCGCCGCTAGCGTCGTGGTCAATCCAGAGAACCTGAATCGGACCGGTCAACCGCGTGAAGCTACGCCGGAGGAGCACGCGAATCCGAATTGGCTGCCCAGCATCAGGTATTTCGTTGATTCATCCCATCGCAAGATTACATCTACTCGTGGTTATATCCTTACTTACAAGCGAATCACGGCAGCAACTAATGTTCGTACTATGATTGCTGCGATAGGACCACATGCGGCCTATGAGGTGAACGCCAATAATATCCTACTGCCCACTAAAACGGAGGCGGTCGCGTGTTGTTGCATCGTGTCATGTCTAAACAGCATGGCCTTTGACTACGTTGTTCGACAGAAGATTCAGGGCGTTACACTGAACTGGTATATCGTCGAGCAGTTACCACTGGTCTCCCCCAACGCTTATAAGAGAGAGTTCGGCGCAACGACCGCCCGCGACCTCGTCCGCGACCACGTGCTCCGCCTCACCTACACCGCCCACGACATGTCCCCCTTCGCCCGCGACCTCGGCTACGATGGCGAGCCCTTCATCTGGGACGAAGAGGAACGCCGCCACCTCCGCGCCCGCCTCGACGCGCTCTACTTCCACCTCTACGGCCTGTCGCGTGACGACGCCGAATACGTCCTCAACACCTTCCCCATCGTCCGCCGCGAAGACGAAGCCGCCTGCGGAACATACCGCACCCGCGATATGACGCTGGCGTATATGAATGCGCTGGCAGCGGGGGATACGGAAGCGGTGGTGGCGGTGTAAGTAACTCTGGTTGACATTGTTGAGTAACTTATAAATGGTCATAGTCCCATATTTCTTTTACATCGTGCATTGAGCCAAGGAGTACATACATTAACTGATGAGCAATGTTTGGAATACGCAAATAGTGTCCGTGTTGTATTAGGTGAGCTTTCAGAAAGATTATCGCAAGCATTGAAAGATGAGGCTGAATTAAAAAAGGCATTATCTACTTTAATTCATCTCCCTAATAACGACGACAAAGAAACTAAAAAAAGAGAGGATAGGGATGAACAGAACATTGACCATTGACTACAGCGATGAGGTCCTACTGGCCCTCGGATGTTCACCTGAGCAGTTCAACGAAGAGGCTAAGCTCCTCGTCGCCGTCAAGCTCTACGAGTTGGGACGGTTGTCCTCGGGAGCGGCAGCCAAGCTAGCCGGCATTCCCAAGCCATTGTTCCTGACGAAGTTAGCCGACTACGGCGTTGATACCTTCCACCTGACCGAGGAAGATCTCCAACAGGACTTGGCTAGTGCCCAACGTCATCTGTAATACTTCTCCTCTCCAGTACCTGCACCAAGCCGACGTGTTGGAACTTCTGCCCGCACTCGTCGGGCAAGTGTACGTCCCGGAAGCGGTGGTAGCAGAATTGGAAGAGGGCCGACGGCGCAATGTACGCCTTCCTAATCTAGAGGAGCTTTCGTGGCTGACCGTGCGGCCGGTACGCGACCGGACGCTGCTCCCTATGGTTACGCATCTTGGGGATGGCGAGAAGGAAGTGCTCGCTTTGGGACTGGAGACACGGGATGCGTTGCTCCTCCTCGATGACCGAGACGCACGGCGATATGCCCGGTCACTGGAGTTGGATATCTCCGGTACCCTCGGCATCTTGTTGCTGGCCAAGGAGCGCGGCATGCTCGATGCTGTCCAACCCGTTTTGAATCGTCTTCAAGCTCTGCGGTTTCGACTGAACGTTCGGACGCGCCAGATGGTGCTAGAACGTGCTAGCGAGCTGACGTGAGGGAATTATATACTTAATGCCACCACACCAGAGAGTGTGGACTTGGGACGGTTTTTGGTGGTGCCAAGTATATAAATCCCGAAAAAACAAGGACTAGAAGATATAAATATAAGACCCACATAGCCTACCGAAAGGACATACATGACCGACGAACAATGGTGGAAAAATTTTCTCAACCAGCATGTTGAAATTGAGCAACTCCACTCGATTGAAGAACTTGAGGCGATGATTGAAACAATGGGAGGACCTATCAACCGCTTTAGAAGTTTTCTACACAAACAACGAGGTATGTCGCCTATACGCGGCAGACCTGGTCTATGGGTCAGAACTAAGCCCTTGTGATTGTCGGGTAGCGAGGCAGTGTCGCCACTCCCCCGCCCCCTCAGAACCGTGCGTGCGCCTTTCAACGCACACGGCTCAAGCAAACCGGGCTGGAGCTTTTGCTCCCGCTTCCTTGTCGGGCATCCTCCAGACATTGGATTTCTCCTCAGATGATCTGCTCACCTTACGGCCCTGCGCATCCTCATCTAATTCATGCCCTTCGATGCCGTTCTCAAGGTCGGTTCACCTGCTCCACGTCAGCACGCTTTCGCGTTGGGTATGGCCCTATCCAGCGGGTTATGTATTCCCCGTGCCTTTCGGCGGCTGGCGTTCGCTTCTTGGAGCATCCTGCGCCCACGGAGGATGTAGCCATTCCTTGCGGTTTGGTTACTGATTGCTCAGACCTCGTTGGGGTTTTCCTTTTCCGCATAGGTGAGATACAACCGGGTTGGGAGCCTGCTATACCCCGGAGCCGGCGGTGTGTGCTCAGTGACGTTTGAAATTCACTTTTCACGTATGGCTCAAATATCGACATTAGTCGCTTGGCCGATAGCTGGTTTGACGAGGCTTGCACAGGTTCACTTTCGTTCTCCCGTCCGGTCTTCACCTTGCCCTGCTTCTGTTTGCGACTACTTGGCATTGGGCTTTTATCCCCGCTTCACACCCCCGGATTACTCCAAGCGCATGGGAGATTGGCAAGTACTCTACACACTGAGTAAGAAAGGGTGGAACTTTCACTCTACTTATACGGCTTTAAGGTCGCACTCAAACAAAACCACTACCTCATTTCCTTCTTGATCACGCTGAGTTAGGTCATCTGAGGATACGGAGGTGGGCTGTCAGTGCGGCGAAATCTTTAGGTTGTCTTAGGGGCGTGTTGGCGTAGGGGCTTCTAATAAATGAGAGGGGCGATCCACGCGCATGAATAGCGAGGATCGCCCCTGTGCTTGGGGTTTGATTTGTTCTGGATCGGTCCGTATGGTTTTTTCTACAAAGGAGAATCTATAACATGGAACAATGCAGTTTATGTCTTCAATATGGAGTTTTAAGAAAAAGCCATCTAATTCCAAAATCAGTTTATAAGACTGTTGGAAAGTTATTTCCCGAAAAGAGGGAGAGTCTTGTTCAAGTCACTGAAAAAGGTGCCTTATATACAGACAGACAAGTCTCAATCCCTTTATTGTGTGCCGACTGTGAAGAACTTTTTAGCAAGAAAGGAGAACAGGTGGTATGCAAAGAGTGCTATGGAGGGAAAGGGAATTTCATATTACGAGATAAACTAAAAGCAACGTCAGAGATATTTACTGAAGGAAGTAAGGGCTGGATAAATCCAGCAATAGATGCTGAAAATACTAAATTGAATTACAAAGCATACCTATATTTTGGAGCAAGTATTATTTGGAGAACTTCTGTTGGCAAGTGGCCCCAATTTAGAGGAACGAGGCGCGGGTGTCTTGGAATATATGAAGAGAAAATCCGTAGATACCTAATAGGCGAAATAGATTTTCCGAGCAAAGTATCTCTTCTAATTGCTGTAAATAACAACGACGAACAAGACCATTATAATTCTTTGATATTGTTTCCTAATTACGCAAAAATGGAGGGATTCCACGGACATTATTTTTTCATACCCGGAATGGTTTTTTTTCTTATGGTGGGCCGGATGTCTGGAAAGTTAGAAAGAATGTATAGAGAGGAAAATACATCTATACTATTTGTCGAAAACTCTTTAAAAACAGAAGCTTTCCTCAAGACCATACCAAAAGGAATCTTTAACGCAAAAGGAAGACTTGCAAGAAAACTTGATAAGGTCGAGAACTCTTGACTTTTGCGGGCTTACTTCAAAAAGTCTTTTAGAACAGATTTTTTCTTACGAAAGGGTGTCCTCCGATTGGGTTGAAGTATCAATTTTCTCTTTGCTTGACCTGTTTTCCTCGGTGTTCTACGTTCTTCCGCGTCCATTCACTTTAACGCAACGCGGGAGGCGCGACGATGAATGAAGCAAAAGCAGGAACACCTACCTACGATCAGTTAAAAGATTATTTCAGTAAGGATGATCGACTTCTTGTAGAACAATCTAAAAGTAGAGATTTGGTCATAGGCTACGGCGAAATAGAACTGGTATTTTTGCCGAGGCAATCACCTTTAGACACGAATCTTCTGGCACTAAAGGTAAGGTATCAGGATTTTGGGAAGGGTTTTTCTTATACCGATCACCAAGTTTTGCTGCTACCCTTTCCGCACGACGAATTATTGCGTCTGTTCCGTGAGTCTCTTCGTAATTATGATCCACAATATCAAGATCAGCTAATGATAAAACTCTCGCGAATTCAGGAGCTTCTTGAGCAGAAGGATTCTGAGCAGAAGAATTCTGGAGAGTCTGAGTAGTTGATTCCATCTATTTTTTCTCCTTCAAAAGGGTTTGGTTATATGAACTTTGGTATAGCTGAATGGCTTGATCTCACTCATCGACAATTGATTGGGATTATCCTTTTGGGATTCATTCTTTTACTTAGTTATCAATATCGTTTGGCTCGAAAGGAAGCAGGAGTAACAGAAGAAGAGGAAGAAGAAGAGGCGCGTAAGGCCCTCAAAAGAATAGGATTATCTGTTATAGCTTTAGTTGTTATGGCGGTTTTTGTGGTCATTGTCGAGAATTTTGATCTCCTACACAGGTTAGTGTTTTTTGTTCTAAGTATTTGTCTTAATTGAGGCTTAGAACAGGGCTGCGCGGCGGGTTGGTGGTGTTAAGTATATAATTCCCTGACGTGATCTCATCAACGATGGCATACGAAACACAAAACTTCAAGATTCCCAATCAGTCTGATGAGACGCACAAAGAATTGATCGAAAAGATGCGGTCGCAGCCCGGATACAAAGAAAAGTATGATGAAGCAGCACCCGAATTTGAACTGCTGCGCAAAATGCTTGAAGCGCGAAAACGCGCTGGCCTGACTCAAGAGCAGGTCGCTGAGAAGATGGGCACGAAGGCGACGGCGATTACCCGCTTAGAGTCTGCCAACAGCGAGCACTCTCCCAAAGTTGAAACACTGCGAAGATACGCTGAGGCTGTAGGATGTCGGCTCAATATTGAGTTGGTCCCTGATTGATCCGTGTCGGCGTATATGAATGCACTAAAGGAGTAGAGACGCATGGACGTCGCCGTCAAGCTCTACAAGTTGGGACGGTTGTCCTCGGCCTCGCCCTCCCCTCGGTATGCCAACATATCCTCGTAGCGCAGCCCCGTCCCCCCGAAAATATCCAGCGCTGCTCCCACCGTAAAATCCAGTTTCCCTTGGCCGAGCTTGCGGAGTATCTCGATGTCTTCGGTGCTGCTCACGCCACCGGCGTACGTCGTCGGGATGGGCGCGATCTCGCCCAAGAGCGCGACGAGTTCGGAATCAATCCCTTGCTGCTTGCCTTCGACCCCAGTGGCGTGAATGAGGAATTCGCTGCAAGACTCGGCGAGGAGCGCCAAATTGTCCGCGCTGATAGCAAAGTCCGTGGCCTTTTGCCAGCGGTCAGTCATCACCACGTAGCGCCCATCGCGGTTGCTGCAACTGAGGTCTAAGACCAGCCGCTCGTGCCCCACCACAGCTACCATTTGCGCCAGCCGATTGCGGTGGAGTTGGCCGTCGCTAAAGACGTAGGAAGTGACGATCACCTGCGCAGCTCCGCGACTGAGCCACGTCGTTGCGTTGTCGGAGTGGATGCCGCCGCCGACCTGCAAGCCCCCGGGGAAGGCGGCCAGCGCCTGTGCGGCTGCGTCCTCGTTGCCCGGGCCGAGCATGATGACGTGGCCGCCGAAGAGCTGGTCGCGGCGATAACACTCCGCAAAATAAGCAGGCGGATGGGGGGCGATGAAGTGGGTTTGGGGGGCGCTGCCGTCGCGTAGGCTGGTGCCGACGATCTGCTTGACTTGCCCCTCGTGCAGGTCGATACAGGGCCGGAAGCGCATCAGCCGTCGCAGCGGTACTCTGCGAGTGCGTCCTCGTCGAGGGTGACGCCGAGGCCCGGCCCGGCGGGCGGGAGGATATACCCGTCGGCGATGGGCAGCTTTTCGCGGATGACGTCGCCGCTGTGATAGACGCAGCCGTTCACGTCGCTGGCATAGCCTAAGTTGGGCATGGCAAAGGCGAGATGGGCTTGGGCCGCGGTGCCGATCCCCAGCTCGGGCATACTGCCGATGATACAGGGCAGACGTGCGGCTTCGGCAATGGCGAAAATGCGCGCGGCTGCCCCCAAGCCGCCGGCTTCTGACACGTACACGTTGAAGACATCGACGGCTTGGTGGCGGACGCAGTTGAGGGCGTCGGCCGGAGTCCAGACGCTCTCGTCGGCCATGATGGGCAGCGAGACGCGCTCGCGGACAAAGCGCAACCCCTCTAAGTCGTCGGCTGCTAGGGGCTGCTCGACCAGTTCTAGGTCAAAATCCGCGATTGCCTCGATGCAGCGCACGGCTTCCTTGGCTGAAGACCAACCCATGTTGGCATCTACGCGCAGGACGATCTCGTTGCCGACCGCGCCGCGCACGGCTGCGAGCACGGCCAGGTCGGCGCGCAGGTCCCGCCCGATCTTGGCCTTGAGGGTCTTGTATCCTTGCGCCACTAGGCTCTGGGCTTGGGCGGCGATGGCCTCGGGGTCGCCCATGGACAGCGAATGACTCAGCAGCACGCGGTCGCGGACTTGGCCGCCCAGCAGTTGGTAAACGGGCACGTCGCAAGCTTTGCCGACTAGGTCGTAGAGGGCCATTTCAATGCCGGCCTTGGCCGGAAAGGAGCGGTGCAGGACTTGATTCATGCGGTCGGCGATCTCGCGGATGCGACGCGGGTCTAGGCCGCAGAGCATATCGGCGAGCAGCCCGTTGATGGCCTCGCTTTCCCCGCGTCCGCGGCGATCCCAG
>JAPPEF010000377.1 GCA_028875335.1 Gemmatimonadota bacterium | reverse complement strand
ACATTCTCCACGTGTCGGTCAACCGCTCGCATCAGAGAAAGGGAGTTGCTACAGCACTGTTTTCTGCGGTTACAGTGCTGGCGAAGGATGTTGGTATTCGACGATTGGGGTTAGATGTCTGGTCGTTCAATGCAGATGCGACCGCCTTCTTTGAGCGCGAAGGATTCGAGATCGCTAGGCACATCATGGTAAAGAATCTGTGACTGGTGCCTAATTAGTACAAGACCTTGACTCGTAAAGGAGTATCTGGCATGAATGAGCGCGACTTTGACCAACTTGTATCCAGCGTCAAGCAAGCCGGGGCGATCAAGCGCGGCAAGCTGAAGCCAGGACGCAGAATCCAGATGGATCCCGCCGATATCAGGATGATTCGCAAGAAACTGAATAAATCGCAATCTGAATTCGCCCTGATGATTGGTGTGAGCGTCTCTACTTTGCAGAATTGGGAGCAGGGACGCCGCCGACCTGAAGGGCCTGCTCGGGCCCTGCTGAAGATTGCGTCGGAAAATCCCGAGACAGTGGCGCAATCGTTAAGTGCTTAAGCACTGAGACTCAACTCCGTCCCTGGCACAACCCTCTAACAACGTAACCCCGGTTTTGGGGTGTCCGCTCTTTGTGCAACCGCTGAGCAGTTCGGGGACACAGAAGCGTTATCAGCAACAGCAATGAAGAGGAGAGGACTTTGTCGAGATGATATTTAGGATTCGAAGGTATCAGGTCGTCCCCGGCAAGACGGAAGCGTTCAACGACTTCTTCTTAACGAGACTGTTTCCCGTTCAGAAGAGGTACGGAGCCCGTCTCGTCGGTCGTTTTCAGACAGACGATGGGCTCCAGATCGTCGCTGTGTGGGTTTACCGGAGCTTCGACCATTACAAGGAAGTGCAGGGCTTGGTCGCCGAGGATGCCGATTCGATTGCGGCTCAAGAGTATCGACGACAGGTGTTGGATCCGCTCTTCACGGAGACGGATGAGTCTTTTATGACTTCAACGGTGCCGATGGCATTGACGGAACTTTCTCATTTGGAAGCGTGAACGTATCTCAAGACATGAAAAGAAAATGGTAGTCCTAGAGCCATTCACTGAAGCAGACTTCGATAGGTTGATTGCTTGGATTCCATCCAGTGAATTTCTTTTGCAATGGGCGGGGCCGGACTTTGAGTATCCGCTCACTCGCGAACGGCTAAGCGAACATCTGACGGGTACTCAGGGCTACTTGCCAAGTAAGCTGATCTACAAGGTCGTGGATAGTGAGGACGGAACGGTAATTGGGCACATTGAGCTAGCGGCGATTGATCGTCGCAACGGAGGTGCCCGTGTGTGTCGGGTGCTCGTTGGCGACCCTTCTTACAGAGGGAAGGGCATAGGAACGGTTATGATGGAGAAGATCATTGAGATCGGCTTTTGTCAGCTTGGTCTTCATCGCATTGAGCTAGCCGTGTTCGACTTCAACACAAGTGCCATACGATGCTACGAGAAGGTCGGGTTTGTGAAGGAAGGACATCTCAGAGAATGCCGAAAGGCCGACGATGGATATTGGAGTTCCTATATTATGGCTATCTTGAGGCATGAGTGGGAAAGCAGTAGAAACGAACCAGCCCGATGTTAAGGTGATTATGAAACGCAATTACCGTCTCCGGATTCTCGCCTATCTGACGATCACCTTTTGGGCGGTCATTTTCCTGCAGGCACCCATTCCGCAAGACCCCGCCTATCACCAGTTCGCCGATCAGCGCACTGTGTTGGGCATCCCCCATTGCTTGAACGTGATCTCCAATCTGCCCTTTCTGTTGGTGGGGCTATGGGGATTCAGCGTCGTGTTCCGCCTTGCCACAGATCCCGAGCAGCAGGCGTTTGTGCGCCCGGTCGATTCGCTGGCGTATCAGATTCTCTTCCTCGCGGTGGCGCTGGTTGGCCTCGGCTCCACCTACTACCACCTAGCCCCCAGCAACAGAACGCTCTTGTGGGATCGCCTGCCGATGAGCATTGCCTTTATGGCGTTTCTCGCTACTGCGATTACCGAGCGCTTGGACCGGCGCGCTGGCATTATCACCTTACTGCCGCTGATTGCCTTTGGTCTTTTTAGCGTGTTGTACTGGCATTATACTGAGCAGGCGGGAGCCGGCGATCTCCGTTATTACATCGTCGCCCAAGCCTATCCGATTCTGTTCGTGCCCCTCATGGTGCGCCTACTGCCGTCGCCGTACACGCGTGGGTCTGACCTCTACATTGCCGGTCTGTGTTATCTGCTTGCAAAGGCCGCCGAGGTATTTGACCAAGCCTTGTACGCGGCCGGAGGCTTGGTCAGCGGTCATACATGCAAGCATTTGTTCGCTGCCTTGGGAGCTTATTGGGTGTTGCGGATGATCCGGCTGCGGCGACTGAACTGATTGATTAGTTTGTCAGGGATACTATGGATACCATTCGCCCCATCCGCGAGTCGGAACTCGACGAACTCATCGACCTGCTCTGCGCCGTGCACAACCCCGAGGGCCACGAGCGCTACCGAGGCTACATGGAAGGCGATCCGACTTGGTGCCCGTCGCAGACGCCGGTCATCGTCGTTGGAGGCCGCATTGTATCGACGCTGCGCATCTGGGACCGCTGGGTCCACCTCGGCACCACGCCCGTCCGCATGGGCGGCATCGGCGGCGTCACCACACATCCCGACTACCGGCAACGCGGCATAGCTACGCGGCTCATGGAGCATGCGGCTGAGTACATGCGCGACGATGGCTACGATCTGGGTTTGCTGTTCACGATGATTCCGGCGCGCTTCTACCGGCGTCTCGGCTGGAGCTGTGTTCCGCTCATGGGATTTCACGCCAAGCTGCACCGCCCTCCGCAGCCGGGGCAGTCCGCACTTGAGGTGCTGCCGTTTGACGAGAGCCGCGACTTGGAGGAGACGGTAGCGCTTTACCAACGCTACAATGCCGGCCGCAGCGGCAGTCTTTTGCGTCCGCGTCCGTACTGGGACTACGCTCCCTCCCGCGTGCGGGGGGTCCTGCCCACCGCCGTCGTCCGTGATTCGGCGGGACTCAGCGGGTACATCAACTGGGAGAGCGACGACGACGGCGTTGAGGTGTATGAAGTTGCTTACGAGAGCGGCCCGGCTCTCGATGCCCTCGTGCAGCACCTGCTCGACGAGTGCGCGGCGGCTGGAGTGACGCAGATCGAAGGCGGGATTCCACACAGCCACCCTTTTGTCGATGCCCTAGTCGCTACTGCTGACGCCGATTTGGGGATCACGGGCGACAGTTCGATGATGGCCCTCCCTTTCGACCTCGGCGCGCTGGTTGCCAAGGCCGTGCCCGAAGCGGCAGGATCGGTTCGCGGGCTGCCGGTTGATCTGATGTGTCGGCTCTTGTTCGGCGAGTCCTCCGGCCGCGATATAGACCCTATCCTTCGCGCTCGTGGGATCTCGCTGGAGGCTGGGGAAGTTCGCCAACTTAAGGAGTGGTTTCCGCGCCGCGAGGTCATCTTCTGGGAGCCCGACCACTTCTGATGCCTGTGCGTCTGTCCAGCTCGCCGAAACAGGTTCCGATTCGAGTCATCCGCCACGAGCGGCCCCTCGACGATCCCTACTTCCGCTCCCAGTCCCCGGCAGACCGCACTCTGCGCTACTAGTGCCTAGGTTGAGGCCCTGCACTTCGGCGATAAAGCGGTCTAACGTTTCGAGATGCGGCCGGACTGACGTTGGAAATTTAGCGATCAGAGGAGTCGGAATGACGAGTTGCACTCCAGCGTCTTTCATCTCTCGAAACTGTTCTTCCGAAACTCCCTCTTGTAGAGTCAAAAGGTGCTTGCGCTTTATGCGATCCGCTTCGTTGAGAATCTGACGCCAACGGTCTTTGCAAGTGGTTTTGACCGCAAGCATTCGCAGCCGTTCTTCCGGAAATGCCATGTCCTTGTAGGTGTCCGCCGAAGGAAATAGAAAGTCGGGACGGCGGCCCGGTTCAGCCTCTTGCTGGTGCGCGAAATCTTGGTTTTCGCGAAGCCCTTCCTCTGTGAAAATTTTGTGTACATGAAGTTCGAGAGACCGTCCCGAACGCGACTTACGGCGCTGGAGGATGGTCTGTGCTTGGGCTATGAACTCATCCATGCTGTCGAACCCGTCCTTAATTGCCGGGAGCTCTACTGCTTCCTCAACACTGCGGAACAACTCAAACTCACAGTCTCGACGGCTTAGCAACCGGTCGTCAGGACCGAGGGATAAGTCTGGCCGCAACTCGATCGTCTTATCAATGAGCTCTATTCCAGTCGGGAACGTCGTTAGCCACTCTGGAGGGATTTCTCTGGGAGCTAGCCAGCAATCTACTTGCGTTTGCGTGGTGGACCCGAAGAGATTTGGATACATCGAATAATGTGGCGGCCAGATCGTCCACTTGCCGGGTTCTACTGGGCCAATGCGCTCTTCAACCAACTCTTCTTCGGTTTCGCAACGGCAGACCCACACGTGGCACTCAGTCGCCGTACCTTGGTCATCCAAGGAGAACGCGAATATGCTCAACGCGCCCGTGTTACTTGGATCAAGCAGGGCCGATTGGGAACCGCCGAAATTAGTTAGGCGAGTCTCATTGCGCGTACCATTGTGGAATTTGTTGTTGTACCAAATAGCCCGAACACGCCTGTGATCAGCGTGCGAATCAATATAGAGGTCGAACCGAACGTCTGGATTTAGGGTTTGCGGACTGTCAAGCATCGGCAAAACACTAAATAGAAAATTCCTTGGAATGTATGGGCCAGCTTGATGGGTTCCGTTGGCTAGCGTGTCGTTTCCCGACAGACGTTTTGCGTACCAGATGGAGTTGGGATTAGAGTGCTTGTCGAGCCAATTTTTCAGATCCGTCGGGGCCATTTTATTTTGCCGTATCCCACCACATCGTTGCTTGAACGCCCGTATAAAAGCTGTCAGCCAAAAAGAGGCAACCGCATTGGGGGCAACGCTCTGTCGCCGTCTTCTTCGATGCCTAGCCAATGCGCAATGTGATGCGCTAGGGCCTCGACGCATGGGACGGCTACCGCATTTCCGAATTGCTTATAGGCTTGCGTATCGGAAACCGGAATCACAAATCGGCTTTCACCCGGTTTGTCGAAACCCATGAGCCTAGCACATTCCCGAGGCGTCAGGCGGCGAGGGTTTTGCCGTCCGCGTTTTACGAGAATTTCGGATCCATCTTTGTAGTAGCGGGCCGAGAGGGTGCGCGAGCTATCCTCTGGGCCAACAAGCCCAAAACCGAAACCGTTGCCGGCGGCCCGGTGCTTTTTAGCATACCGCTGAAGATAGTCCCACAGGTGGTTGGAGAGCGTGTACTTGTCGGCAATCTTTGCTTTTGGTCCTAGCGTGTATGGGCTTTCAGCCGGTTCGCTGCCGTCTTCAGGGTGCAGGATCGCCTTGAGCCGTGGCCCCTTGAGCGGATCGGGAACAACAAAATCGTCAAAAGTGAACCAGTTGGGCTCGCGGAAGCCGACAATAAAAATCCGCTCGCGGTGTTGTGGCAACCACGAACGGGCATCCACTACTTTTGAGTGAACCTGATAGCCCAGTTCCTCGGTTAGTGTCCGGTGGATTATGCGAAATGTTCGGCCCTTGTCGTGATTGGCTAGGTTTTTGACGTTTTCGAGAAAAAAAGCACGAGGCCGATGCGCCTCAATGATCCGCGCCACATCGAAAAACAGGGTTCCCTGTGCTTCACAACGGAACCCGTGCGGCTGCTTGAGCGCATTCTTCTTTGACACGCCCGCGATCGAAAATGGCTGGCACGGAAAGCCCGCCAGTAACAGGTCGTGTGGCGGAATTTCATCTGCTGGAATCTGCGTAATGTCCCCGGCAATCTCGTGATCGCAGTCGTAGTTAGCTTCGTAGGTGAGTTGGGCATGCTTGTTCCACTCACTGGTGAACACGCACTTTCCGCCCAACGGTTCAAAGCCTCGGCGCATCCCGCCAATACCGGCGAACAAGTCGATAAATCTAAAGGCCGGATCGCTTGGGTTTCTTGGCTCAAGCGACAAGGATTTCGTCGAGCTCAGCCGAGACGCGGTTTGATCTCTTTGCGATGTGCCAGCGGATTTATTCGCAATGGGCGGCATGGTAATGGAAACCTCTCTGGATTGCTTTCCGTGCCCGCCTTTGCTGCGGCGGAGTCGTCGGAATGGAAGGAACAGACCATTCGGGACAGTGGATACACTATTCAATATAAATATATTGAATACGAACCGCCGAACTCCGTCAAGCACTCTCCTCGCCGTTGCTTGACGGGCGGCGATTATTTAGCGTGTAAAACGCGTTGCGCTGATTCGTTGATTTTTCGAGGATACCATCCGTCCCATCCGCCCCTGATGCCCAACTCTCCGAAACAGGACCTACTCCCGGTCATCCGCCAAGAGCGGCCCCGGCTGCTGCGGCCCTACGACGATCTCCACTTCTGCTTCGAGCCGCCGACTGACCCCGTGCGTCGGCGTATTCTCTCCAATCTTCTAGACGACTGTGAGCTGTATGCTGGACAGCGGCCGTGGCCGCGGATTCCGCGACGGCCGGACAGTCCTCACCCGTACCACCAGCTTTATCTGACCTTCTACACGGCCATGCAGGCCACGGCTTTGATCGAGAACTACGCCTTTGCTTGGCGGTTGACCGGTGACCGGCGCTGGCTCGACCGGACCCGCGCTTGGCTACGGGCGACTGCTGGTTGGGACCACGACGACCGGGTGGAGGAACATTTCTACACGGCCAATCGCTACATGCAGGCTTTTGCCTTGGCCCTTGACCTGCTGGACGGGGAGTTATCGACCACTGAGAAGCGTCAGGTCCGCGCCTGTCTCGTGCGACAGTTGGAGCGCTGGTGGCCGGATGTGGAGGAGCAACGCCACTCGGAGGAAGGTGGGCACCACGCCGTCGTGGACAATGGGCACTTTGGCGTGGCCGCTCTGCATCTGCTAGGTGAGCACCCCAAGGCGGAGGCGTGGGTACAGGCGGTCATTGATCGCTTCCGCGCCGCCATTCTGCCCCACGGCTGCGGCCCCGCTGGTGAGCCGGTGGACGGCCCTTCCTTTTGGCCTTGGGAGAACCTCTGGCTCCTGCAGTTTGCCGACGCGCTGCGCAATGTCACTGGTATTGATCTTGGCCGCGAGGTTCCGGCCCGGCTGCGGCGACCGCTGACTTGGTTCCGCGCTCATTGGGCAGCACCGCGCAAGATTCCCGACCAGCTCTACTATCCCGCCAACGCCAACGTGCTCGGCACCCAGCTCAACGCCTGCTCTCCCGCGCTCCTGCGGCTGGCCCAAGAGGCTGGCGACGAGATGCTGCGCGACGCTGCTCTCGCCGACCCGCGCCTAGGCCGGATCTACCGCTTCGGTGGTGGCGTCAAAGGCTCGACCGCGGAGTGCATGATCTCCTACGGGCCCTACGCCTACTGCTTTTACGATCCCGACTTCCGGGCGGCCAAGCAACGCCGCCCGGCTCCGCTGGCGCGTCGTTTTGCAGCGCGTGGCGGCCGCTCTGCCGTGATGCGCAGCGGCCACGGACCCGACGCGGCGATCCTCTGGGTCAGTGGGTACGACGGCGATGTGGCCCACGGCTTTATGAACTTGCACGTGCAGTGGGCGGGGCATCCTGTGCTACGCGCGATCAGTGCTGCCGAGGCTCAGCCGGTGAGTTGCGGCAGCTTGCCCTGCGTGGGCGGCCAGAACGAGACTGTCGCCGTGCCAGGCGGTCTGGAGAGTACGCAGGATTGGCAGCGGTTGCGCGTCTCCGCTTGGCGCACCGAGCAGGAATACTGGCTGCTGACCGGGGAGCACCCGGTTGTTCTCGTGGCGCTGCGGCGTCGGCCGCGCGGGCTCCGGTTCGTCGATGGCATCGTCCGGCTGAGTGGGGGCGACGCCTTGCAGTATGAGGCCCGGCCTTGGTTCTGTCCCAATGGAGGCCGTCTGCGCTTGCGCTTACGATTGCGGGGGGACGAGGACGGTCCTCGGGTGTTGTTCAACACGGGGAACGGCGTCGGTGGGATCGGTGGGACGAGAGTTAACACCTTTGCTCTCGTTGCTGAAGCGGACGGTAGGATGCGATTCAGTGTGCAGAGTCAGAATGGCCACGAGGTGACCTTGTGTGCGCCGGGCAGAGTGGACGCTGGAGTTTGGCATGAGGTTGAGATCGGGTGGGGTGGCTTCAATCGGCGCGCGGGCAGGCCGTGGATGGAGATTGCTGTCGATGGCGAGGCGAAGCGTCTCGACGATCCGGCTACCTTCGGCGAGGTGGGCCGCGACTCTCAGGGACTCGCCTCGCGGGAGGAACCGCGCACCTTTTACGTGTGGCCTCACTCCACCCTCACCTTCGGCGGTGCCGTGCAGACATCCGGCGTCTCCGCGGACTGCGATATAGCTCTCATTGACCTGCGCTGTCCGGGCCGTCGGCGGCTGACTGTGGATTCGGCTAGGGATTTGGGACCGGAGATGGGTGGTGGTGAGTTGGCCTATAAGCTGAATCCGGTGGACCTGCGGGGTCTGAGTAGGAGTCGCGCCCGTCTTGGTGCTGGACCACGCGTGGTGGAGGTGATGACGGTGTTTGGAAAGGACCTTCGACTGCGGACGGAGGAGGTGCCCTTCGCGCCTTCTGGGTTGGCTGCCGGTAGCCTCGTCAGCTTTCTGCCGGGTGCCGCTGAGGCGTCAACGCGTATAGTGGCGGGCACGGATGACGATGTTCTCGTCCTTGCCTTTTGCACCCGTTCGGCGAAGGCTCGGGTCGCACAGGAAGGCGATAGGTTCCGGCTGCGCGCTGGTGACCGGGAGTTTGCCTTCGACGTGGTCCGGCGGGGCGGTGCCATCCTGCGCCCCACGTAACTGTTGTTCCGCTAATGCGTCAAACGCAGCATTTTCGAATCGCCAGACCGAAATTCGAAGGACAGTGGAACAAGCTCAACGTGTGTTGATATTTGCAGTGTCTGAATGATGTCTTCCAAATGCGCGGAAGGATTACCGTCCATGTCGAGCAATGGAAATACGCGAACCTCTCGACCTACGCGAAGCAGTTCCCGCAGGAAGGAGATGTGCATTTCTGCGTCGAATTCGGCAGAGTAGAGAAATAGTAGATGGGAACACAGTACGAGATCGAATGATTCCGACAGGAAAGGCAATTCCGGTAGGCAAGCAGATACGTAGCGACCACTCCGCGTCGCCGACTGAAAATCGGCAATGAAGGATGTGAGGACGTCGCGCCGGCGTTGGACGACATCTTTCGGGCTGCCGTAGTAATCCCATTTGAACCTATCCCGCGCCTTCTGCATTCCCGCGAGCATCTGTGCTGCTGTGAGATCGAAGTCGGCTAGAAAATCTCTGGCGGAAAATCTATACATGGGATCAGCGGCGACGACGTATCGTCCATTTCTACTCCATTCCGCAGCGAACGACGACGGTCCACCCCCGCAGTCCAATATGCGCGCAGATGGCGGAACGTCAGATAAGGCGAAGAACGCCTCGTATTCGGCGGCGCTACGGCCCCACGGAGGGACGGCTCCGCCAAAATCAAAATCGTTTGACATCTGTCAGGGACGTGGTGGCGAGTCCCCGGTGCATCCGATTGCGGCATCCGTCATGCGCAGAATCACTATTTCTACTTCGCGTACCGCCGACTCGACTTTGATGCCGTACTCTTCTTCTAAAGCTCGCCGTGTCTGATCAAAGGTTTTAACCGGCAATACAAAGTCATATTTCCCTGCCAAATGTGTTTCGTTGAAAAATATGCACTTCATCGAATTCTCAAGGTAATCGGTAAGCTGATCTATCGTGAGATTGGAGCCGGTAAACTTATTATTGAACCCGCCCGTGGACATGCCGCCGCCCAAGTCAGACATATCCGTCAATTGAGGGTTAGAACAGGTTAGCGCCCATCCTTCCTGTTGTTCCACAACACGACAAATCGCGATGCCAAACATATCGCACAGCACGTCTACCGCTCTTTCTCTTGCCGCCTTTACTTTCAGGGGATGGAAAGAACGCAACTCAACGTCCAACAGCTCTTCTGGCTCTTCCCCTTCAATCCGCATCCGGGAGAGGGGACGATCCAATAGCCAGCGAATCACATCGATCACTCGATGCCCGTAAAATTCTGCCTCGAATTGCTCGTCGCCAATACCCAAACTGGCCTCTCTACGATCGGACGCATTTCGATCAATTTTTAGAAAAAACAGGGTATCGGGAGTGACCGCCGGTACGGTTTCTGAAGAGGTGGTTGGTTCAGATACTTTGGGCACGTTGTCCGTCTGGAGAAACTCCTCTAACAATTCCGCGGTAAAAAAAGCTGGATGACCGTGCCAACGAAGTAGGCCTTGTGAGTCTATGAGAAAGGTATGAGGGATACTTTGTATGCCATAGGCATTGAACGTTGCATCCTCTCGGTCTGTGGCGACTCCGCCCTTTATCGGCCTTTTTTTTAGGAAGCGTTCTATGATGTGGGGTTCTTCACGGGTCAACGAGACGAAAAGGGTGTCCTTACTGCCATACGTGGCGACGAGTTCATTGAGATGGGGAATGGCGGCAATACACGGTCCACAATGAGTGCCCCAGAACTCAAGGATTACATTCTTGCCAGAAAATCCATTTTCCTCTTCTGGCTTACCGCTAATCCATTCACTGACCTCGATCGCGGGGGCCGATTGGCCAATTGCGGGGTAACCCATTCTGAATCCCTTTCTTTTTTGCTGCGTTCAGTTAACTGCTTATATCCGAACAATTAGTTCGGATAGCGGCCGCGTCAGATGTTATTTATACGAAATGAAGGTACGTCTCTTGGTAGCATAGTCGCAATTGCAACGAGCGGTCAGATCCTTATATGTAGAGAAATCTATCAAGGCCGCGGCGTGGCCCGAACCTCGACTTGGGTCCCGTCGCACACTGGTGTCGTCACCCGCAGCACGCTGGGTCGCACGACCTCCGCCGCTAGCTCCCGCCCGTCCACCACCACGCGGGGATCGCGGCACCAAGCCGCTGGCACGTTGGCCTCTAGCGTCAGGTTGCGGTACGGCACCTGCTCGGGCAGCCCCGGCAGGCCGATGCGAAAGCAGTGTGCTTCGTCATTGCCGTCCACGGCTTCGATCTGAGCGTGATGCCGCATTAGATGGTAGCTGAGTGCCTCTTCGGGTACTGCGCACCAGACTGCATCGCCCCCCTCGGATAGCACCGTCTCAAAGCGCTGCCGTAGCTGGGCCTCGGAACAATCCTTGTTGGGATGCACGGCTATTTCCAGCGGACAGTGGCAATAGTCGATGAGCCAGCCTTGCACGGCCTGGGCTTGGCGGATGTTGCGGTACGGGTCGTAGGCGCTGTAGAACGGCTCGTAGTAGTGGTCGTGCAGCGCTGTGCGGTTGATCCAGAACAGCTCGTCCTCGGGTAGGTTGAGCGCGTCCGTCAGGCTCATAGCGCCTAGGTAGCCGTAGCGGCGGCAGGCTTCGAGGACGTGGTTGGCCATGTTGGTGTTGTTGCCGGGCGAGCAGTAGAGGATTATCGGCTCGCCGAGGGCTTCCTCCAGCACTTGCTTGGCGTGGCCGATTTCTTGGTCCACCGTCTCTGGCGTGATGATTTCGTGAGTCCACGAGTGGTTGCCCACGCCCCAGCCGCGGGCGAGCAGGTCGCGCAACTCGGCCGCGTTCATGTGGCGGTAGCCGTTGTAGCTGGAGTTGCCGGCTTTGCGGATCTCGCCCATTTGGCCGACGAGCAGTTCCACGTGGCCGGGGATGGCGTACTCCTCGTGCATGGGGATGGCGAAGCGGTGCAGGTCGGCTAGGGCCTCGTCGTAAGTGATTGAGTAAACCCAACGCTTGCCGTACTTCCACGGACAGATGCTCAAGCTCATGGCTGCTCACCTTTCATCTGATCGATGGCCTGTTGGAATTGCGCGAAGGTGCAGCCGAAGCCCAGGCTCCACTCGAAGATGTGGAGGGCGTAGTTGGTCGATAGCCGTTGGGGGAACGATTCTGGCGTCTCCACCCCGACGGTCGCATCGCGCATTACCACGCAGCGATAGCCGCGAGCCAGCATGGGCCGCGCTCCTCCTTCGGCACCGAGCAGGCACATGTCGGCTGCGAATCCCATGTAAATGAGCGTATCCACGCCGCGATTGCGCAGGTATTCGTCTAGCACGTCGGAGTAGAAAAAGAGAGGTTCGTCTCCGACCGGGGAGACAATTTCGGCGCGCCGCATCTGCGCTAGCGGCGAGCGCTCCATGTAGCCGATGCCGTGGGCCCGTTCGAGCATCTCCTGTTGGTATGGGTGCACGGATTCCGACTCCCCCGAGCGCCGCGACTCGATGTGGGGATACTGGTGGTCCATCCAGTCCGTCTCGACGTGGCAGACCGGCATCCCAATGGCGCGGGCCGCGTCCATGGCCGGGCAGATGACCTCGGCCATGATGCGCCCGGCCTCTTCCGTTGACTGGGGCCAACCCATGCCGACGCAGTAGTTGACGTCCACGGGCGGACCGTCGGGGCAGCCGATGTTCCAGCAGTGCATGCCCACTAAGGCTGTCTTGTCCACTGGCAACGACAGGGTGACCTGTTCGTATCCAGGGCAGTCAATCGGCAAGGCCCGGTAGTAACGGGCGTCGAGTTGTAGCGCGTTCTCTGTCATAGCCGGTACTCGTTGGCAACGCGGCGCACGATCGTGGCCGCCTGTTCGCAGTGGTGGGGTTCGTACTTATCGCAGAACGTGCTCCAGCGGATGAAGCGTTCCAGCAACTCGTGTGCGTTCGGACAGCACGTTGCGTCGTAGCGGTAGGTGCACGACGATGGCGGCTGTGAGTACGGGAAACGCTGTCGCTCGGCTGTTTCCGTGAGGTAGGGCAGGGCCGCTGGCAGCAAATAGTAGCGCGCTTGGCTCGCTCCTGGGATGCCAGCGGCGGCTACCTGTGCGCCGAACTCCTCGGCGTCGCATCGGAACTGCTCTAGGTCGATGGTGAACCCAGCCATCCAGCAGGAATAGACCTCGGTTTCCGGTGGGATCGGCAATGCCGAGACGCCGGGGATTTCATCGAGGAGTGCGCTCAACAGACGGATCATGCGATCGCGTTTCTCTACCTGCGGCTGGATGATCTCTAACTGGGCTAGACAGATCGCTGCGGTCGATTGGGTCATGCGGTGGGCGAAGCCGTTGACCGTATGCACGCGCCCGAAGTGCTCGACCATCTCCCCGCCGCGACTTTGGCCGACGAAGCGCGCCCGTTCGGCTAGCTCGTCGTCGTTGGTGAGGATGCAGCCGCCCACGTCGGAGCCCATGGTTTTCTCCGAGTCGAAGGAAAAGGCACCCGCTGTCGATAGGGTTCCGGCGTAGCGGCCCTTGTAACGACCAAAGACCGCCTGACAGGCGTCTTCGTAGACCACTAGGCCGTGGCGCTCGGCGACTTCGTTGATGGCGTCCATGTCGCAGATCAGGCCGGTCAGATGCACGACGAGGATCGCCCGTGTGCGTTCAGAAATGCACGCCTCAATGGTCTCGGCACTGACGTTGATGGTGCCGGGTGCGGCGTCGGCGAACACGGGGATGTAGCCGGCACTGATCAGGCCCTGCACGGTGCCGTAGTCGCTGACCGAGCTGACTACGATTTCGTCGCCGGGCTCGAAGC